>DXDK01000043.1 GCA_019115545.1 Candidatus Evtepia faecavium | reverse complement strand
TTTTGAATGCTGAGAATCGGTTCACTCATCTTCTACCACCCCCAAATAGGCGTCAATGACGTGCTGGTTCTTCTGGATCTCGGCAGGCAGGCCGTGGGCGATGAGGCTGCCGAAGTCCAACACATAGATCCGGTCCGAGATGTTCATGACCAGGTCCATGTGGTGCTCGATGAGCAGGATGGTCAGGTGGTACTTATCCCGGATGTCGTGGATGAAACTGGCCAGCTCCAGGGTCTCCTGGGGGTTCATGCCCGCAGCGGGCTCGTCCAGAAGGAGGAGCTTGGGCGAGGTGGCCAGGGCCCGGGCGATCTCCAGCCGGCGCTGGAGGCCGTAGGGCAGGCTGGTGGCCAGGTCGTCCCGGTGCTGCCAGAGGTTCTGCTCCCGGAGGAGGGCTTCGGTCTCCTCCCGCATCCGGGCCTCCTCCTTGCGGCTGGTCCGGAAGGTGGAGGAGAAGACGTTGTGCTTGGCCCGCATGTGCTTGGCGATGATGACGTTTTCAAAGACCGTCATGCTCTTCCACAGGCGGATGTTCTGGAAGGTCCGGGCGATGCCCATCTTGGTGATGTGGTCCGGGGTGGGGGCCATGACGTGGCTGGAGAAGGCGTAATGATCCCGGGCCTTCTCCGCCGCCTTGGCCGCCGCCACATCGGCGCCCTCGGGCAGGTCCAGGGCATATTCCCCGGTGTAGAGCAGGGGGTTCTCCCCCTTGTAGATCTTCTTCATCTTGCCCTGGGGGTGGTTGCGGATGTAGGCCTTGTCATAGAAGGCCACCTGCCCGTTGGTGGGCTGGTAGACCCCGGTGATGACGTTGAAGGCCGTGGTCTTCCCGGCGCCGTTGGGGCCGATGAGGGCCACGATCTCCCCTTCGTTCACCTCCAGGGAGAGGTTGTTGACAGCCACCACGCCGCCAAACTGCATGGTGATGTTTTCCATCTGCAGCACGTGCTGTTTCTGCTCAGTCATGGGGCTCGTCCTCCTTTCCCTGGGGGCCGTCGGCCGGGGCGGCCTTGGCCGCCTTCCTCCCCCGTATCTTTCGGACCATGCCGGCGAAGGACAGCTCCTTGTTGCCCATGATGCCTCTGGAGAAGAAGAGGACGATCACCATGATGACCACGGAGAAGACCACCTTCCGGAACCCGTCCCGGAAGAAGGAGACCTCCATGCCCATGAAGGAGCCGCTGTCCAGGAACCGCAGCCACCACTCGGAGCAGGCGATGTACAGGAAGGCCGCGATGCAGCTGCCGGTGATGGATCCGATGCCGCCGATGACCACGATGAGGAGGATCTCATAGGTCATGGTGGACTGGAAGGGCATGGCCTGGACGGTGGTCTGGAACATGGCCAGCAGGGCGCCGCCCACCCCAGCGAAGAAGCTGGAGATCACGAAGGAGAGCATCTTGTGCTTGAAGAGGTTGATGCCCATGGCCTCGGCGGCCACCTCGTCGTCCCGGATGGACTTGAAGGCCCGGCCATAGGAGGAGTTCACCAGCAGGACGATGATGACGATGCTCAAGGTGGCGATGAGGAAGGGGAAGACGGTGTCCAGCTTGTAGACCATGCCGCCCACCTGGATCTGAATGTCGTCGAAGTTGGTGTACTTCCGCAGCAGGTTGGAGCCGTTGGTGATCTTCCCCAGGCCGTTCCACTGGAAGATGGCCCGGATGATCTCCGCAAAGCCCAGGGTGGCGATGGCCAGGTAGTCGCTCTTCAGCCGGAGCACCGGGATGCCGATGAGGGCGGCGAAGACCGCGGCCACCAGGCCGCCGATGATGATGCAGAGGATGGCGCCCAGGAAGTTGCCGGCGTTCACCCCCAGCACGTTCCCGATGGACTCGGGGATGGAGAACTGGATGGCGCCGCCATCAAAGTACTGGTAGACGGAGGCGTGCGCCTCTGCCGGGATGGAGAAGATGGAGTAGGCATAGGCGCCGATGAGCATAAAGCCCGCCTGGCCCAGGGAGAACAGGCCCGTAAACCCGTTGAGCAGGTTCATGGACACGCACACCAGAGCATAGATGGCGCCCTTTTTCAGGACAGTGACCAGCATGATGGTGGTGGAGTTGCTGGGCAGGGCGTTGTCCAGCAGGAACAGGAAGATGTACAGCACCACCAGGCAGATGACGGCAATGAAGCTGCCGATCTTCTGGTCGGAGGATTTTTTCGCTCTCGCTTGCAAACTTTTTCCCATAGCGCGCACCTCACACCTTGTCCGTGGACTTCTCACCGAAGATGCCGGTGGGCTTGACCACGAGGATGACGATCAGCAGGACGAAGGTGAAGGCGTCGGAGAACGTCGTCCAACCCAGGCCTTTGATGATGTTTTCGCAGATACCGATGATGAAGGCGCCGATCACCGCGCCAGGCACCGAGCCGATCCCGCCGAACACCGCCGCCACGAAGGCCTTCAGACCGGGCATGGCGCCGGAGGTGGGGATGACGGAGGTGTAGTTGGTGAAGTAGAGCAGGGAGCCCACCGCCGCCAGCAGACAGCCGATGACAAAGGTCATGCTGATGACGTTGTTGATCTTGATACCCATGAGCTCGCTGGTCTCAAAGTCCCGGGACACGGCCCGCATGGCCATGCCGGTCTTGGTGCGCTTGATCATGGTCACCAGGATGAGGACCAGGATCACCGTGAGGATGGGGGTGACGATGGTGACCATCTTGGTGCTGGCCGAGCCGATCTGGATCTGCTCAGACAGGAAGGGGATGGAGGGATACATCTGGGGCAGGCCGCCGGTGAAGTACAGGGCGCAGTTCTGCAGCAGATAGGACACGCCGATGGCGGAGATCATCACCGACATCCGGGGGGCGGAGCGCAGGGGTTTGTAGGCCACTTTTTCAATGACCACGCCCAGAATCACCGTCGCCACGATCACCAGGATGACGGAGACATAGATGGGCAGGGATGCCGTGGCATAGACCATGATGAGGCCGGCCACCATGAACACGTCGCCGTGGGCGAAGTTGATCAGGCGGAGGATGCCGTAGACCATGGTGTAGCCAATGGCAATCAGCGCATACTGGCCGCCGACGGAGATGCCGGAGAGCAGATATGGCAGATTGTTGGACAAAAATTCAGACATACAGTCTCTTCTCCTTCTCTCGTAGTATGGGGAGCGCATCGATCTGGCCCCACGGAAACTGGGGGCACCGGGGGGAGGGATCGACACGTTCCCGGCTGGAAGGGGCGCAGAGGGGGAAATCCTGTCGAACCCCAAGGCGGAAGCGTGGCGGGGGCACAGAGCGTGCCCCCGCCACCCATTACGTCCTTACATTACAACATTGGGAATGGGGCCGTGTCAGCGCGGAACATTACTCCGCAGCTTCCTCCGTGGTGTCGGCGGCGCCGGCGTCGGAGCCAGCGTCGGCCACGGTCTGCACGGTGACGAACTCCCACAGGCCCGTCTCGTTGTTGCAGTGCTTGATGAAGGCGCTGTCGCGGAGGGCGTCGCCCTGGTCGTCAAAGGCGATGTGGCCGGTGACGCCTTCATACTCCACGTCGGGCAGAGCTTCCATCACAGCCTGGGGATCGGTGGAGCCAGCCAGCTTCAGGGCCTCCAGAGCGGTGTAGTAAGCGTCGTAACCCATGGCGGAGACGGCCGCGATGATGTCGTTGCCGCCGTTGTTGTTCAGGTACTCATCGCTGGACTTGATGAACTCCTTGAAGCCGGCCTCGAAGTCGGGGTCGCCGCCTTCGGCGTAGAAGGTGGAGACGTAGACGTCGATGTCCTTACCCTGGGCAGCGGCCAGGACCATGTTGGAGTCCCAAGTGTCGGGGCCCAGCAGGGGCACGGTGATGCCCTGGGCAACGGACTGCTCCACGATGAGCTGTGCGTAGCTGATGGAGGTGGGGGCGAAGATGACCTCAGCGCCCTCGTTCTTGGCGGTGGTCAGGTAGGAAGTGAAGTCGGAGTTGTTCAGGGGGAAGGAGTCAGAGCGCACTTCCATGCCCAGAGCTTCGGCAGCCTCGGTGAAGTAGTTGATGAGGCCCTGGTCATAGTCGTTGCCCAGCTGGCCCAGGCAGTAGACCTTCTGCGCGCCCAGCTCGTCGTGGGCGAAGTTGGCCAGCACGGTGCCCTGGAAGGGATCCAGGAAGCAGATGCGGAAGTAGTGGTCGTTGCCCTCCGTGATCTGGGGGTTGGTGCAGGTGACGCCCATGGCAGGCACATTGGCGGCCTCGAAGGTGTCAGAGGCAGCGATGGACACGCTGGAGCCATAGGAGCCCAGAACGATGGACACGTTCTTGGAGACCAGCTGGCTGGCGGCGGTCACGGCCTTGTCGTTGGAGGACTCGTTGTCCACCACTTCCAGCTTCACCTGGTAGGTCTTGTCACCGATGGTGACCTCGGGGGTGACGGAGTTGGCATACTGCATGCCCAGGTACTCCTGCTTGCCGCCGGCGCCGTTGTCGCCAGTGAGGGGCTCGAAGACGCCGATGACGACGGTGTCACCATCTGCGCTGGTGGTCCCGCTGCTGTCCGCGTCGCCGCTGGTGTCCTCAGCGGGGGTGCCGCAGGCGCACAGAGCCATCGCCATGCAGCCGGCCAGCAGGAGTGCAAGAATCTTCTTCATGTTTTTACCTCCTTTTGATTCGCCGGACCTGTCCTTCCATTGTGGACGTATGTACACATCCGGCATTGTTCCTATAGTTTACACTAAACCTGTGGATTTTGCAACTGATTTTTTCCTATTTTGTGGCGGAAGGGCCGTTTTTCTCCCTCAGCATACCACCTCTACGGTGCTGCTGCCCCCCCGGGTCTTGCGGATGACGATCTGGCGGTCGATCCGCGCCTTCAGGGCGGAGACGTGGGAGATGATCCCCACCAGCTTGTTCCCCTCGGTGAGGCCGTGGAGGGTCTGCACCGCCTGCTCCAGGGCCTCCTCGTCCAGGGAACCGAAGCCCTCGTCCACAAACAGGGCGTCCAGCCGCAGCCCCCCGGCGGCGGACTGCATCTCGTCGGCCAGCCCCAGGGCCAGGGACAGGGAGGCCTGGAAGGACTCCCCTCCCGAGAGGGTCTTGACGCTGCGCTGGCCCCCCTCGTAGTGGTCCAGGACGTTGAGCTCCAGCCCGCTCCGGACCCGCTGGTCCCCGGCCTGGCGGCGGCGGACCAGCTCGTACCGCCCCTCGGTCATGGCCATGAGGCGCACATTGGCCCGGGCCAGGATGCGGTCAAACCAGGTCATCTGGACATAGGTCTCCAGCATCACCTTGTCCTTCCCGGGGACGGCGCCGTTGGCGGTGTTGGACAGGGCCCGGGCCATGGTCCACTGCCGCGCCGCCTCCCGGCGGGCCGCCTCCTGCTGGGCCAGGGCCTGGCAGGCCCGCTGGTTGCCGGTGTGCCGGGCCAGGAGCTCCTCCCGCTCCGTCTGGACCTGGGCAAGGGCCCGGCGGTTTTCCTGGGCCTGGGCCAACAGGCTGGGCAAGTCCTCCAGGGGCAGGCCGGCCAGCTGCTCCTCCAGGGTGTGGATCTTCGCCTCGGTCTCCTCCCGCTGGCGGCGGCAGGTGTCATAGTTGGCCCGGGCGGTCTCCAGGGTCTTCTCCCCCGTCTGCTTCCGCAGGCGGCAGGCGGCGATGGCCGCCTCAGCCTCCTGCTGGGTGGCAAATTCCAGGGCGGCCTCCTGCTCCGCCAGCTGGCGGTCCAGGGCCGCCAGGCGGCTGTCCAGGGCAGCCAGCTCCCGCTCCGCTGCCAGAACGCCCTCCCGGGCGGCCTGGAGGGCCTCTCCCAGCTGGGGCAGCCGGTCCAGGATGGTCTTCCGCCGCTGCTGCCGGCGGCGAAGGGCCTGCCGCTCCTCTTCCAGGCTCTGGCTCTCCTCCCCCAGGGTCTCCCGGGCGGCTTGGAGGCAAGGGGCATAGTCGGCCTGTCCCGGCCCAAAGAGGGCCGCTCCCTGGGCCTCCAGCCCTTCCCGGGCCGCGGCGGAGCGGGCCAGGGCCTGGCCCGCCTGGTCGCTGGCCTGGCGGGCGGCGGCTTCGGCCTGCTCGGTCTCAGTTCGGCGGGCGTCCAGGGCCTCCCGGGAGGGCGTCTCCCCCTGGCCCTGGGCCGGGGCGGGGTGGTGGAGGGAGCCGCACACGGGACAGGGCTCTCCCTCCCGGAGGAAGCCCGCCAGATACCCCGCCTGGCCGTCCAGGAAGGCCCGCTCCTGCCGGCTGTAGTCCTGGCGGAGGGTCTGGGCCTGCTCCGCCGCCTGGCGGTAGGTTGCCTGGGCCTGGGCCAGGGCCTGTTCCAGGGCCTGGCATTGGCGGCGCTGGGCCTCCCACTGGTCCAGGGCCCCCTCCCGGGCGGCCAGGGCCTGGGCCTTCCCGGCCAGAAGTTCCTCCTGCTGGTCCAGCCCCTCCAGCTGGGAGAGCGCCTCCCGGAGTTCGGCTTCCTCCCGGGCCTTCTGGGCGGCGTTTGCCTCCCCCTGGGTTTTTTCCTGGGCGAGCTGGGCCAGCCGGGCCCGGCCCTGGTCCCGCTCTTCCTGGAGCCGCGCCCGGGCGGCGTAGGCCGGCAGCTGCCCCTCCCGGGCGGCGATCTCCAGCGCCAGGGCCTGGCTCTCCCCTTCCAGGGGCTGGGCCTGCTCCCACTGGGCCTGGGCGGCCTGGAGGGCGGGGCCCAGCTTCTCCCACTGGGCCTGGGCGGCCTGGAGCTCCTGGCGGAGCCTCTCCCCGCTCTCCCCCTGGCCGATGCGGCGGTCCAAAACCTCCCCTTCCTTTTGCAGGGCCGCCTCCCGGGCGCGGAGCTGGCCCAGGGCCTCCGCCTCCTCCTGGATCATCGCCTCCAGGAGGGGGAGCACCTCCCCCTCCTCCCCGTCCAGGGCCTCCTCCCAGACCTCCTTGCGCAGGGGGCCGGGCTGGACGCTCTGGCGGTGCTGGTCTATGGTTTGAGAGATTTTCTCATACTCCCCCTTCCACCGGGCGGCCTCTCCACGGAGGGCCTCCTGGAGTTTCTGGTAGGGTCCGGTGTGGAAGATCTCCCGAAAGATCTTGCTCCGCTCCTCGGTCTTGGCCAAAAGAAGCTGGAGGAACTCCCCCTGGGCCAGCATGGCCACCCGGCAGAACTGGGTCCGGTCCAGGCCCACCAGTTCCTGGACGGCCTTGGTGACCTCCCGGGTGCCGGTGACCGGGGGGCGGCCATCGGGATAGGTGAGCTGGGCGTCGGCCTTCTCGGTGACCCACTTGTCCCCCCGCTTGGCAGGGCGGAGGTGCTCCGGGTTCCGCCGGAGGACGTATTCTTCCGCCCCGCACTGGAAGGTGAGCTCCACAAAGGTGGGGGTGTTCCGGTCGGCGTAGGTGCTGCGGAGCATGGCCGGCTCCCGGTTGGCCCCGCTGGCCTCCCCGTACAGGGCAAAGGTGATGCCGTCGAAGAGGGTGGTCTTCCCCGCCCCGGTCTCCCCGGTGATGAGGTAGAGCCCCCGCTCCCCCAGCTTGGCAAAGTCCACCTGCACCTGGCCGGCATAAGGGCCGAAGGCGGACAGGGTCAGCAGAATGGGTCTCATGGCGTTCCCTCCCAGATGGTTTGGATGCACCGCCGCACCAGGGCCTCCTGGTCCTGGCTCATGGGCTGGTTGTTCTGCAGCTGGTAAAAGTCCTGGAACAGCTCCAGAGGGGAGCGCTCCTCCGGCCGCTCCGCCCCGGTGACCTCCCCGGTGGCCTGGGTGCGGCGGTTGTCGTAGGACAGTTTCATGAGGTTGGGGTAGATGGCCCGCAGCTTCCCCATGGCCTCCGGAACGTCCTCCTCGTCGGTGAGGATCACATGGAGGTAGTCCTCCCGGCAGGTCCCCTGATAAAAGGAGCGGGCGGTGAGGGTCTCATAGTTCCCCCGGATCTCCCGCAGGTCCCGCCGGGGGTGGAGGGGGATGGCCTCCAGGTCCACCGCCCCCTTGGCCCCCAAGGTCACCAGAGTCACCGACTTCTCCTGGCCGCACTCGGAGAAGGAGTACTTCAAGGGGCTGCCGCTGTACCGCAGAGTGGGCCGGCCCACGCTCTGGGGCCCGTGGAGGTGGCCCAGGGCCACGTAGTCAAAGGGGGCAAAGAGCCCCGCGGACACCTGGTCCAGCCCCCCCACCGACCGCTCCTCCGACTCGCAGGTCACCCCGCCGGTGACGAACTGGTGGGCCAGGAGGACGTTCCGCCGGGTCTGGTCCACGGTCCACTGGCCGATGGCCCAGGCCACCGCCTCCTCATAGGTGGACACCGCCGCCTCCGGATCCCAGTGGCGGACCAGGGCGGGCTTGAGGTAGGGCAGGGCATACAGGGCCACCTCCCCGTGCTCGTCCCGGAGGATGGCCGGGGGCTGGGGGCCCTGGTAGAGGGCGGTGAGGTGGATTTCCTCCCCTGCCAGCAGGCGGACGGCGAAGTTCAGCCGCTCGGGGGAATCGTGGTTGCCGCTGATGGCAAACACGGGGATCCCCGCCCGGGCCAGCCGGGTGAGGAACTGGTCCAGCAGGGTGACCGCCTCCGCCGGGGGGACGGGTTTGTCATAGAGGTCCCCCGCCAGGAGGACCCCGTCCACCCTCCGGTCCACCGCAAGGGAGAGGATCTCCTCTAAAATATACCGCTGGTCCTCCAGCATGGAAAAGGCGTTCACCCGCTTTCCCAGGTGGAGGTCGGACAGGTGCAGGAGTTTCATGGGCTGCGCCCCTTTCACAAATGGTTCTCCCTGGTATCATACGGGATTCTGCTCCGCTACGCAAGAGGACAGGTGGCTCTGGCGCAAAATCCGCGCCATTTTTCTATCCCCAGGGCTTGACTTCCTCTGGTCAAAATGATATGATCTCATACGTTCCGAAATCGTATTATATGGTTTCGTACTTTTTCTCCAGGGGAAGGGAGGGAGTGACATGCCCCTGCATCCAGAAGACGCCGCCCGGCTGGACGCCTTTCGGGACGCCTCCATGGCCTGCGAGGCCATCTACAACGCCCTGGCCAAGGCCTGCGGCCTCTCCGGGCCGGAATACTGGTCCCTGGTGCTCATCCACGAGGGGGTGGTCACCCAGGGGGAGATCAGCCGGCAGCTCTGCTTGAGCCGCCAGACCCTGAACTCCGCCTTCAAACTCCTGATCAAAAAGGGGCTCATCCGCCTGGAACCCCTCCCCCAGGACCAGCGGAGCAAGCAGGCCATCCTCACACAGCGGGGGCAGGCCTTCGTCCGGGAACACATCGTCCGGATGGAGGACCTGGAAGCCCAGGCCTGGCAGGCCCTGTCCCCCAAGGAGCAGGCGGAGCTGACCCGGCTCACCCTGCGCTTCAACGCCGCCATGGCGGTGGCTTTGGAACACGACAAAACAGAGAAAGACTCATCGGAGGACCCGTCATCGCAATGACAGGGTCGGAGAAGATGTCGAGTGCGCTCGGTCCCCCACCGGGCGCTTTTTTCACCCCAGGAAAGGAGTTTTTCCCCCATGAAACTGCTGCTGCGGTTCCTGAAACCCCATCGAAAGCTGTTTGTTCTCACCGTGCTGCTGCTGTTCATCGACGTCATCGGCGCCCTGTTCATCCCCACCCTGGCGGCGGACATGATCAACGCCGGCACCCTGGGGGCGGACTTCTCCCGGATCGTGGAGACCGGCATACAAATGGGCTTGGTCTCCCTTCTGGCGGGGGGCTGCGCCATTCTGGGGGGCTATACCTGCGCCAAACTCACCGCCCAGGTGGGCAAGGACCTGCGCCAGGCCATCTATACCAAGTCCCTGGACCTGTCCATCTATGACTTCCGGCAGTTCGGCACCGCCTCCATCACCACCCGCACCATCTCGGACATCACCACCATCCAGTTCGCCCTCACCTGCGCGGTGCAGATGCTCCTGCCGGTGCCGGTGATCTGCACCGTGGCCCTGATCCTCACCTTCCGGCTGGACCCCGCCATGGGCTTTCTCCTGCTGGGGGTGGTGTGCGTGGTGCTGGTGATCGCCTTCTTCATGATCCGCAGCGCCTCTCCCCTCTTCCGCCGGCTGCAGCGGCTGCTGGACCGGATGAGCGCCGTCCTGCTGGAAAACCTCACTGGCGTCCGGGTGGTGCGGGCCTTTCACAAGGAGGCCCGGGAGCAGCAGCGGATGGAGACCGCCTTTGGGGACTATGCCCAGACCGCCATCCGGGCCAACCTGAAGTTTGCCAACCTGGACGGCCTCTCCTTCTTCTTCATCAACTTCTTTGTGGTGGTGGTCTACTGGCTCAGCGGCGGGCGGATCCACGCCGGGGCTTTCCAGATCGGCGACATCACCGCTGTGACCCAGTATGCCCTGCTGGTGCTCTTCTTCCTCATGATGGCCCAGATGGTGATCCTCATCCTCCCCCGGTCCCTGGAGTGCTGCGAGCGTATCCGCCAGGTGCTGGACCATGAACCGGAGATCACCGACCTGGTCCAGGAGGCCCCCCAGGACATCCAGGGCGTCCGGGAGGTGCTGACCTTCCAGGACGTCTCCTTCCGCTTTGCCGACGCCGAGGAATACACCCTGCGGAACCTGTCCTTCACCTGCCGCCGGGGGGAGACCACCGCCATCATCGGGGGCACCGGCAGCGGCAAGTCCACCGTGGCCGCCCTGGCCCTGCGGTTCCACGACGTCACGGAAGGGGCCATCCGCCTGGACGGGGTGGACATCCGGGACATGCCCCAGGCCTTCCTCCGGGACCGCCTGGCCTACGTGCAGCAGAAGGCCTGGCTCTTCTCCGGCACCATCGCCGAGAACCTCCGCTACGGCCGGAAGGACGCCACGGAGGAAGAGCTGATGCACGCGGCCGACGTGGCCCAGGCGGGGGAATTCATCCGCTCCCTCCCCCAGGGGCTGGATTCCTACGTGGCCCAGGGGGGCACCAACTTCTCCGGGGGCCAGAAGCAGCGGCTTTCCATCGCCCGGGCCCTGGTGAAGCGGCCGGAGCTCTACCTCTTTGACGACAGCTTCTCCGCCCTGGACTTCAAGACCGACGCCGCCCTGCGCAAGGCCCTGGCCCAGGAGACCCGGGAGGCGGCGGTGCTCATCATCGCCCAGCGGGTCAGTTCCATCCGCAGCGCCCATCAGATCATCGTCCTGGACGACGGCGCGGTGGCCGGCATCGGCACCCATGAGCAGCTCATGGCCACCTGCCCCGTCTATCAGGAGATCTACGAATCCCAGACAAAGGAGGCCCAGGAAGCATGAACGAACAGGAACTTCTCCAGCAGGAAGTCCCCCAGCACGCCCGGCGCACGGCGGCGCGGCTGTTCGCCCAGCTGAAGGGCCAGCGGGTCCGGCTGGCCATCGTGGTGGTCTCCATCGTGTGCTACGTGGCCCTGAGCATCTGGAACCCCATGTACAGCGCCATCGTGGTGGACCGGCTCTGGGAGAGCCTCCAGGCCGCCTGGGCCGCCGGCACCCCCTTCTCCATCACCTGGGACCACCTGGGGGCGGAGCTGGTGCAGCTCACGGCCCAGTATCTCTTCACCTGGCTGTTTTACTATTTCCAGGTCTTTCTCATGGCCAGCGTGGCAGAGAGCTTGGTGCTCTCCCTGCGCACCCAGGTGGCCCGGAAGCTCCACCGGCTGCCCCTGCGCTTCTTTGACCAGAACAAGGCCGGGGAGATCCTCAGCCGGGTCACCAGCGACCTGGACAAGATCTCCGAGACCCTCCAGACCGGCCTGCTGAAAATGGTGGTGGCCATCGGCACCACCATCGGCTCCCTGGCGGTGATGTTCTACTACAGCCTCCCCCTCACCGCCATCTTCCTGGTGTTCATGGGGATCAGTATGCTCATCACCCGCTCCGTGGCCCGGCGGAACCTGGCCTGCGCCGCCCAGCGGCAGGAGACCGTGGGCAACCTCACCGGCATCGTGGAGGAGTACTACAACGGCCGCAACGTCATCCGGGCCTATAACCACGAGGCTGAGAGCATCCAGCAGGTGGTGGAGGCGGCCGAGCGCAACCGGATCGCCAACCAGAAGGCGGACTTTCTCACCAACTGCGTCAACCCCCTCATCCGGCTGCTCACCCGGTTTTCCCAGGTGTTCATCGCCATCGTCGCCGGCCAGGCCATGCTCAGCGGCGCCATGACGGTGGGGGTGGTCCAGGCCTTCTTCCAGTACGTGGGGCAGACGGCAGAGCCCCTCACCGAGGCCTCTTACATGATCAACGCCCTCCAGTCTGCCCTGGCCTCCGCCGAGCGCACCTTCCAGCTGCTGGACGAGGAGGAGGAACGGCCCGACCCGGCCCACCCCGCCCAGCTGGACCGCCCCCGGGGGGAGGTGGCCTTCCGCCACGTCCGGTTCGGCTACACCCCCGACCGCCCGCTGATGAAGGACATCAGCTTCACCGCCCGGCCCGGGCAGAAGATCGCCGTGGTGGGCAGCACCGGCGCCGGAAAGACCACCCTCATCAACCTGCTCATGCGCTTTTACGAGATCGACGGCGGGGCCATCACCGTGGACGGGGTGAACACCGGCGCAATGTCCCGGGGCGGCCTGCGGAAGAACTTCGGCATGGTCCTCCAGGACACCTGGCTCTTCGGGGGGACGGTGGCGGAGAACATCGCCTATGGCAAACCCGACGCCACCCGGGAGGAGATCGTGGCCGCGGCCAAGGCGGCCAAGGCAGACTACTTCATCCGCACCATGCCCCAGGGGTATGACACCATGCTGGACAACGAGGCCGCCAACCTCTCCGCCGGGCAGCGGCAGCTGCTGACCATCGCCCGGGTTTTCCTGTGCGATCCCCCCATCCTCATCCTGGACGAGGCCACCTCCAGCGTGGACACCCGCACGGAGGTGGAGATCGGCAAGGCCATGGAGCAGCTGATGCGCGGCCGCACCAGCTTCGTCATCGCCCACCGCCTGTCCACCATCCGGGACGCGGACACCATCCTGTTCATGGCCCACGGCGACATCATAGAGCAGGGGAACCACCGGACCCTCCTGGCCCAGGGCGGGGCCTACGCCGCCCTATACTACAGCCAGTTTGCGTGAACGGCCCCATCCAAAACCGCGTGCCCCCGGGAACGGAAGCGTTCCCGGGGGCACGTCGGCTGTGTTGGATTGTGGGGAGACGGCTCAGCCCTTCCCCTGGGCCTGGGCCCGCCGCCGGCGCTCCTTCTCCTTTAAGTGGTTGCGGACGGAGAAGCAGAAGATGGGATAGGCCGCCGGAAAGGCCAGCTGGTTTTCCAGGGCATAGCGGAGGAAGTCAAAGAAGAAGACATAGGGGATGTCCAGCCGGCCCTGGAGCTTGAACAGGGAGAACCCCATCTCCCGCAGCTGCAGGGTCTCCTGGGCGGTGAGGGAGATGTTCCGGGCCTTGGAGGCGTGCTGCTTGAAGTCCGGCACGTTGGGGCAGCGGTCCAGGAAGTTGGTGAGCTCCCCCTGCCCTCCCAGCAGGATGGCCTGGTCCTGGACGATGGACAGGTAGTGCTCCTTCCGCTGGGGACAGTGGGGCACGCAGCGCTCGTTGAGGATGATCTCTGCCCGGTCCTTGGGGATCTCCGCCAGCAGGTCCAGGCGGAAGTTGTCGTCGGGGTGGACCACGAAGCGGTCATAGTCCCGGGCCAGGGCGCGGTAGTAGGCGGCGTCCCGCTGCTCGGGAAAGGCGGTCATGATCACCGAAGCGTGGACCTCCACCCCGGGGTAGTGGGCCCGGATGTGGTCCCGCAGCAAGGGGGAGGAGACGATGACCCCCGCCCCCGCCTCCTCCGCCAGGGCCAGCAGGGCGTTGCCGGCGGGGTCCTGGAGGTCCTCCCGGGACAGCTCCGGGGCGGAGAAGGTGAACAGGGGGACGATCCCCCGCTCCCGGGCCCCCGCCAGCTCCCGGCGGATGTCCTCCCGGGTGTAGTGGTTGTCGGTGATGATGAGGCGGCCGCAGTTCCAGCGGACCTTGGGGGAGCCGTAGAGGTAGGCCACCGGGATCCGGTAGCCGAACTTATCAAACACCTGGTCCAGGCACTGGTAGACCAGGTCAGAGTACAGGAACAACCCCGGCAGGCTGTAGGCCGCGCCGGGCATCAGGGCGGCCTCCTCCCCCTGGGGCAGGGTCCAAAACGCGCTCATGGCGCCATCTCCTTTCGTTTTCCGTAGAGATATCGTTTGTGGTACTTCAGCTGGACATACCGCATCACCCGGTGGTAGTACACCGGGTTGGCCGCGCCCCCCAGCACCCCCACCAGGGGCAGCCCCTGGATGAACTTCAGGGCCAGCATATCCAGGGCAAAGGTCTGGGCGGTCTGGCGCAGCTGCCGGTCCAGTTCCTCCCGGGTGGGGGCGGCCGCCAGTTCCTGGCGGAGGAAGCCGTCCACCGCCCGGTTCTTCTCCCCCCAGGCGGGGCCGCGGGTGAGGGAGGCGTCCATCATCCGCAGGATGAGCATCCGCTCCGCCGGGCTTTCATAGGAGAAGCCGTAGCGCAGGGCCGTCTCGTAGACCCCCTTCAGGAGCATCCCCACAAAGAGGACGATGTCCGGCAGGCCGATGCCCAAAAGCCCCAGGCCCATCCCCTCCGCCGTGGTGAGCAGGAGGTTCCTGGCGTTGCCGCCCTGGGCCTCCCCCCGGAGCTGCCGCAGGGAGCGGCGGTCCCCTTTCAGACGGACGGCATAGTCCCGGACGGCGTGGTCCTTTTCCAGCTCCTCCCGGCGGTAGCTCTTCTCGATGACGCCGGTCCCCTTTTCAAACACCAGGGCAAAGGCTTTGCAGAAGGCCCCCTCCAGGGAGCGGGCGACCTTCTCCGGCACCTTTTCCTCCACCTTGGTCTTCCAGGAGGCCTCCCGGGGGGCGCTGGCCCGCTTTTCCAGGCGGGCCTCCTGCTTTTCCACCGAGGCCCATTCCTTTTGCCAGGCGATTCGGGCGGTCCGGTCCATGGTCACCGCCTCCTTTCCATAGAAAAACACCCCATTTCCCAACGGAAACGGGGTGTTCTTTGGTTGCGGAGACAGGACTTGAACCTGCGGCCTCCGGGTTATGAGCCCGACGAGCTACCAACTGCTCTACTCCGCGATATGGTGCCGGAGACCGGGGTCGAACCGGCACGGGATCTCTCCCATGGGATTTTAAGTCCCAGGCGTCTGCCAATTCCGCCACTCCGGCATTTCCCAGCCGTTGCACTCTTAAGTGCTTAATTACTATATCACACCGGCTATCCCCTGTCAAGCACTTTTTTCGTCCCGGCGGATTTTTCGGGCCGGCTGCCCCGGAGAGGGGCGGCCCTCAGCGGGCCGGCCCCTTTCCCTCCTGGTCTGCAAAGGCGTTTCGGAAGTGCTCCCCGATCATCATGAGCTCTCCGGGAGAGCCCACTTCCACCTTGGCGTTTTCCAGAAAAGCCCGGACCTTGGGCGGCAGGCTGTCGTAGTATGCCTGCATCTTGGGATCCTCAAACAGCATATGCATCCCCCCCTGTGCAGTATGCCCTGCCGGGGGAAAAACATGCCTCACCCCAGGAGCCCGGCGCCGATTTTTCACACATATTCCCCGCCATGGCGCATATACTGGGTTGGATATCCCATGGTCAAGGAGGTTTTTTCATGTCTGATTCCAACACCCGTCCCCTGCCCCCGCCGCCCCCCGCGCCCCAGGACTTGGATGAGTTCATCTTCCACTGGGAGGGCGAGCTGCCCACCACCAGCCAGCGATAGCGGATCCGCCTGCGGTCTGCCTTGCTCTTTGGGGCATCTTCCCGTATAATGGACTCACCTCGACACCCAACGCCCAGAGGAGGAGACCGCGCCCGGCCGCCTTTCCCGGCGGACAAGCCCAGGGGCCCGCGGCCCCGTCCCCTCCCGGAAGGCAGAAGGAGGAAGCCCATGCTGTTACTGAACCGAACCCTGCTCCAGCTGGCCAAGGGGCTGTGGGGGTGGATCCTGTCCATCACTGCCCTGAAGCTGGTGGTGTTGGTGGGGACCGCCCTCTTTGCCCAGAGCATCGGCGGCTTTCTGGGGGCCCTGGACTCCCCCTCCCTTACCGGGGAGGCGATGGGGGCGGCCATCCGCTCGGCCCTGCTGGCGGCCCTGCTGATGCTGGCCGCCGAGCTGCTCATCGGGGAGCTGGAGTACCGCTGCACCGCCCAGGCCCGGCTGTCCCTGCGGCGGAAGATCTTTGCCCAGGCCCTGGCTCTGGGGGTGGGGCACATCGAACGGGTGGGCCCGGTGTCCGCCATCACCGCCGCGGTGGACGGGGTGGAGTCCATGCAGGTGTACTACAGCAAATATCTCCCCGGCCTGCTCTACTGCCTCCTGGCCCCCTTCTACCTCTTCTGGCAGATGAGCCAGTACTCCCTGCCGGTGGCGGGGTTCCTGCTGGCGGTGGCCCTGGTGCTGATGCCGGTGAACAACCTCTTCCGCAAGCACATCGAGACCCTGAAGACGGAGTACTGGGACAGCCTGGAGGACCTCACCGGCTACTACTTAGAGAGCGTCCAGGGCCTGACCACCCTGAAGCTGTACAACCAGGACCAGCGGCGCACCGACGGCCTGCGGGACAAGGCCGACCGGTTCAACCGGAAGATCATGGACGTGATGAAGGTCAACTTCCGCTCCTTCCTCCTCACCGACGGGCTGATCTTCGGGGCGGTAGCGGCGTCCGTGGCCCTGGCAGGCGGTCAGCTGGCCCGGGGGAGCATCTCCTTCGCCGCGGCCCTCACGGTGCTGCTGCTGGCCTTTGGCTTTTTCGCCTCGGTGCGGCAGCTGATGTCCGTCACCCACACCGCCCTGCTCAGCGTGGCCGCGGCGGACAAGGTCTCCCGCCTGCTGGAGATGGACACCTCCCGCCCCTATGACCCCCATCTCCCCCCGGAGGACAAGCCCTTCCCCGGCCTACGCCTGGAGGGGGTCACCTTCGCCTATCCCGGCCGGGCCCCCGCCCTCCGGGAGCTGACCCTGGAGATCCCCCGGGGCAGGACCACCGCCCTGGTGGGCCTGTCCGGCTGCGGCAAGAGCACCGTGGCCAGCCTGCTCATGGGCTTCTTTGACCCGGCAGGCGGGCGCATCCTTCTGGAGGGGCGGGACACCCGCTCCCTCACCCCGGCCCAGCTGCGGGAGAAGCTGATCCTGGTGCCCCAGACGGTGAGCCTGTTCAGCGGCACCATCCGGGACAACCTCCTCCTGGCCGCCCCCCAGGCCACCGACCAGGAACTGCTGGAGGTCCTGGAGGAGGTGTGGCTCAAGGACTGGGTCCTGGCCCAGCCCCTGGGGCTGGACACCGACGTGGGGGACGCCGGGCAGAAGCTCTCCGGCGGCCAGCGGCAGAAGATCGGCATCGCCCGGGCCCTGCTCTGCCAGGCCGAGTACATCCTCTTTGACGAGGCCACCTCCAGCGTGGATTTGGACAGCGAGCGGGAGATCTGGCGGTGCATCGACGCCCTGGCCAAGACCCGCACCCTGCTCATCATCTCCCACCGCCTGTCCACCATCCGGGAGGCGGACCAGATCTACGTCCTGGACCAGGGCCAGGTGGCCCAGCGGGGCACCCACCGCCAGCTCATGGCGGAGGGCGGCCTCTACCGCCGCCTGGTGGAGGAGCAGCAGCTGCTGGAGCACCAGGGAGAGGAGGGACTGCGCCATGACTAAGTACTCTCTGCCGGCCATGACCCGGCGGCTGCTCCGCCTGGCCGCCCCGGTGAAGGGGAAGCTGGCGGTCTCCACCCTGGCCAGCATCGTGGGGAACCTGGCCCAGATGGGCCTCATGGGCTTCGGCGCCCTTACCCTGCTGGCCTGTGACGGGCGCCTCCCCTCCCCCGCCCTGTGGGGGACGGCCATGGCGGTGAGTGCCGCCCTCATCGTCCTGTGCCGGTATGTGGAGGGGGTGGTGTCCCACGCCGGGGCCTACCACCTGCTGGCCCACCTCCGGGTGCGCCTGTATGAAAAGCTCCGGGCCCTCTCCCCCGCCTGCCTGGTGGGCCGGCAGAAGGGGGACATCCTGAACATCGCCGTGGCGGACATCGAGACCATCGAGTTCTTCTTCGCCCACACCATCGGGCCCATGTTCACGGTGATCCTGCTGCCCTGCGCCACCCTGGTGCTGGCCCTGTGCTATGATCCCCTGTACGCGGCGGTCCTCCTGCCCATCTACCTGCTCATCAGCGTGGCCTTTCCCCTGGCCGCAGTGAAGCTGGGGCGGCCCCTGGGGGCCCGCTACCGGGCCCGATTGGGGGAGATGAAGGCCTTCGTCCTGGAGAGCATCTACGGCCTGAAGGACATCCAGATCTTCGGCGCCGGCCCCCGGCGGATGGCCCAGGTGGACCGGCGGGGCCAGGCCGTAAACCGGGCCGCCCACGGCCTCACCCTCCACCAGCAGGCCATCTCCTCGGTGCCCACCTTCTTCGTCTACCTGGCCCGGATCGCCATTGTGGCGGTGGCCTCCTACCTGGCCCTGGCGGGGACGGGGGATCCCCTGGCCGCCATCCTTCTCTCCTACGTAGCCACCGCCTCCTTCTCCTCCACCCAGTCCCTCACCACCGTGGTCTCCAGCCTGTTGGAGACCTACGCCGCGGCAGAGCGTCTCTTCCGCTTAGAGGACACCCCCCCGGAGGTGGAGGAGCCCCTCCACCCCCGGACCGTGGGTCCCATCCGGGAGATCGCCTTCCGCCAGGTGGACTTCCGGTATGCCCAGGAGGGGCCGGCCATCCTGGAGGGATTTGACCTCACCGTCTCCCCCGGGGAGAAGCTGGGCATCGTGGGGGAGAGCGGCATGGGCAAGTCCACCGTGCTGCGCCTGCTCCTGCGGTTCTGGAACCCCACCGGCGGAGAGATCACCGTCAACGGCATCCCCCTGGACCAGGTGGGGCTGGCCGAGCTGCGGCGGCGCATCGCCGTGCTGGAGCAGGACACCTTCCTCTTCGACACCACCATCGCCGGGAACATCGCCGTGGGCCGGCCCGACGCCCCCCTGTGGGAGATCCAGCAGGCCGCCCGGCGGGCGGGGATCCACGACTTCATCCAGACCCTTCCCCAGGGGTACGACACCCCCATGGGCCAGATGAGCGCCCGCCTCTCCGGAGGGGAGCGCCAGCGCATCGGCATCGCCCGCACCATGCTGGTGGACCCCGACGTGCTGGTGATGGACGAGCCCACCAGCAGCCTGGACATCCTCCACGAGAAGGCCTTGCTGAAAACCCTGGAGGGGGCTTATCGGGACAAGATCCTCATCCTGGTCTCCCACCGGCCCTCCACCCTCACAGGGTGCACCCGGGTCATCCGCCTGGACCACGGGAAGAGCCGGCCGGTCTCCCCGGCCGCAGCCACCCCCCAGTGAACTCCAGCTTTTCCCAAAACCTGCAGGAGCGTCTTGCAATTTGTGGGAATATCCGATATAATGTTTTTCGCTTAATTTTCAGGAATGCGAGTGATTTGATCCATGCTGCAATTTGATGAATATAAAGTCAAGCTCAACAACCTCCGCCCCCAGCTGGACGAGCTGGAGAAAGCCCTGAACCTGGACAGCGCCGCCCAGGAGGTGGACTTCCTGGAGGCCGAGAGCGCCTCCGACGGGTTTTGGGACAACCCGGAGAAATCCCAGCGGGTGCTCCAGAAGCTCAAGCAGCTGAAAAACAAGCTGGATTCCCAGGCCAAGCGCCGCTCCTCCTGGGAGGACATGATGGTCCTGTGCGAGATGGGCAACGAGGAGGAGGACGAGTCCCTCCTGCCCGAGCTGGAGGAGGAGTACGCCGCCCTGGTGCAGAGCATGGAGTCCGCCCGGCTCCAAACCCTCCTCACCGGGGAGTACGACGCCTCCAACGCCATCCTGGCCTTCCACGCCGGGGCCGGCGGCACCGAGGCCCAGGACTGGGCCCAGATGCTCTACCGCATGTACACCCGCTGGGCCGAGCGCCACGGCTTCACCTACAAGGTCATGGACTACCAGGAGGGGGACGAGGCCGGCATCAAGTCCGCCACCATCATGATCGAGGGGGAGAACGCCTACGGCTTCCTCCACGGGGAGCACGGCGTCCACCGGCTGGTGCGGGTCTCCCCCTTTGACGCTAACGCCCGGCGGCAGACCTCCTTCGCCTCGGTGGAGGTCATGCCCGACCTGCCCGACGATGTGGAGGTGGAGATCCGCCCCGAGGACATCGAGATGCAGGTCTACCGCGCCAGCGGCGCCGGCGGCCAGCACGTCAACAAGACCTCCTCCGCCGTCCGCCTCATCCACATCCCCACGGGGGTGGTGGTCTCCTGCCAGACCGAGCGCAGCCAGTTCCAGAACAAGGACAACTGCATGAAGATGCTCCGGGCCAAGCTGGTGGAGCTGCAGATGCAGGAAAAGGCGGAGAAGATCTCCGACCTGAAGGGGGTCCAGCTGAAGATCGAGTGGGGCAGCCAGATCCGCTCCTACGTCTTCATGCCCTATACCCTGGTGAAGGACACCCGCACCGGGTACGAGACCAGCAACGTCAACGCCGTGATGGACGGTGAGCTGGACGGTTTCATCAACGCCTACCTCACCGCCGTGGCCACGGGCAACTGGGCCAGCAAATAAGGTTCCCTCCCCCGCACCCCGCCCTCTGCCGTTCTTCCGGGACGGCAGAGGTTTTTTTCGGGAAATTTGTCCCGCCGTCTTGACTTTTTAGCTTTTTGGTGTTAAAGTTTGAAAGCGTTAAAGATTTGAGAGAATGGAGGGTTTCCCTTGAAAGTCGCACTTTTGGTGATCTACTTCGCCGTGATGGTGGTCATCGGCATCTATTGCCGCAAGCACACCAGCGGCATCAGCAACTTCGTCCTGGGCGGGCGGTCGGTGGGGCCGTGGCTCACCGCCTTCGCCTATGGCACGTCCTATTTCTCCGCCGTGGTGTTCATCGGCTACGCCGGGCAGTTCGGTTGGAAGTACGGCATCGCCGCCACCTGGGCGGGCATCGGCAACGCCATCATTGGCTCCCTGCTGGTGTGGGTGGTGCTGGGCCGCCGCACCCGGATCATGACCCAGCACTTTGACTCCACCACCATGCCCCAGTTCTTCGGCCAGCGGTTCCAGAGCCCTTCCCTGAAGATCGGCGCCTCCGTCATCATCTTCATCTTCCTGATCCCCTACACCGCCTCCCTGTTCAACGGCCTGTCCCGCCTGTTCGGCATGGCCTTCAACATCGACTACACGGTGTGCATCCTTCTCATGGGGGTGCTCACGGGGATCTACGTCATCGCCGGGGGATACATGGCCACCGCCATCAACGACTTCGTCCAAGGGTGTATCATGCTGGTGGGCATCTGCGCCGTGGTGGGGGCGGTGCTGAGCCTCCAGGGGGGCTTCTCCGAGGCCCTGCACAGCCTGGCCGCCGTCTCGGACCCCACCACCCCCAACGGGGACGTGCCGGGGATCTTCGCCTCCTTCTTCGGGCCGGATCCGGTGAGCCTGCTGGGCGTGGTCATCCTCACCAGTTTGGGCACCTGGGGCCTGCCCCAGATGGTCCAGAAGTTCTACGCCATCCGCTCTGAGGACGCCATTCACAAGGGCACCGTCATCTCCACCCTCTTTGCCGCGGTGGTGGCCGGCGGGTGCTACTTCATGGGGGGCTTCGGCCGGCTCTTCTCCGACAAGGTGGACGTGGCCGCCGAAGGCTACGACGCCATCGTCCCCACCATGCTCTCGGAGCTGCCGGAAATCCTCATCGCCGTGGTGGTGGTGCTGGTGCTCTCGGCCTCCATGTCCACCCTCTCCTCCCTGGTGATGGCCTCCTCCTCCACCATCACCCTGGACCTGCTGAAGGGGAACGTGATCAAGAAGATGAACGACTTCCAGGCGGTGTTCATCATCCGCTGCTTCATCGTGGTGTTCGTGATCATCTCCATGGTCATCGCCATCATCCAGTACAAGTTCTCCATCAGCTTCATCGCCCAGCTGATGGGGGTGTCCTGGGGCGCCCTGGCCGGCGCTTTCCTGGCCCCCTTCCTCTACGGGCTGTATTGGAAAAAAGCCACCAAGGCCGCCTGCTGGGTTTCCTTCCTCTTCGGGGTGGGGGTGATGACCCTGAACCTCATCTCCTCCACCACAGGGCTCTTCCCCTTCCCGGCCCTGCTCCAGTCTTCCATCAACTGCGGCGCCTTTGTGATGCTGGCCGGGCTGGTGATCGTGCCGGTGGTGAGCCTCTTCACCCGCAAACCCGACGCCGCCATGGTGGACGAGGCCTTCGCCTGCTACGAAAAGAAAGCCCCCGTGGCCCAGAAAACCTCCCTCAGCGACTGAGCCCACGCCCCCAATTCCCCGCCGGAGTTCCCTGGCGGGGAATTTTTTCGGGGTGGATGGAAAGTTTCCTTGACATTCCCTTGCCCCTGTGGTATCCTGAGGATGGAAAGTAAACTTGTCACAAGCGGCCACCGCCGCAAAAAATTTTCCCGGGAAACGGAAAGCTAGCTTTCCATGTGGAGGAGAGGAGGTCCCCCCTTGAAAAACCGCCTGGAAGAACTGCGCAAGGCCCGGAACATCAGCCAGGAGGAACTGGCCGCCGCCCTGGAGGTCTCCCGCCAGACCATCGGCTCCCTGGAGCGGGGGCGGTACAACCCCTCCATCCTGCTGGCCTTCAAGATCGCCCGCTACTTTGACCTGACCATTGAGGACATTTTCATCTATGAGGAGGATGCGACATGAAACGCTGTGGCCCGAATTTGTTTCCAACCATTCTCGGCTGCCTCTTAGCGGCCGGCGGCTTTCTCCTGCTGCACGGGTATGGGGATGCCCAGGGGGTAATGGCCGTGCTCCCCTTCCTCTGCATTGGCCTGGGCTGCGGCCTTTTCGGCCACGGGGCCGGGGGGCTGCTCAGCCAGCGGGCTTTGAAAGGATCCCCGGAGATCCAGAAGCAGCTGGAGATCGAGCAGAAGGACGAGCGCAACGTGGCCCTGGCCAACCGGGCCAAGGGGCGTGCCTTTGACATCATGCTCTATTGTTACGGGGCCCTGATGGTGTGCTTTGTCCTGATGCAGGTGGAGACCGCCGTGGTCCTGCTCCTCACCGCGGCCTATCTCTTCATCCTGGGGTGCTTTGTCTACTACCGGGTGCGGTATGAGCGGGAGATGTGAGGCCCCGCCGCCTTGACAGGGCCTCCCCTGCCGGGTATACTGGCAGGGAACCATTCTTCCCCTCGGAGGCCCCTGCCCCATGAAAAAGCACGATCTCACCCCCTTTCTGGCCCTCTTCGGCCTCTTCCTGCTCTTTGTGGGCTTTGTCCTGCTCCTGGTCTGGGGGCAGCAGAGCGACCGCTTTGCCGCCGTGGCCCTGGTGGTGATCTGCGCCGGCTGCACCCTCCTAGGGCTGGGGATTGGCAAACTGGTGAGCCGCCGGCTGAAAGGGGTCCTGGACGACCCCGCCGCCAAAAAGGAAAAAGGCTCTCCCCAGGGGGAGGATGACCCGGAATCCAACCCATAAACGCACAAAGGCGCGGCAGCGAATCTTCGCTGCCGCGCCGTTTTGATATGCGGAATCCTCAGCCCTTTTGCCCCAGAGCAAAGGCCTTGCGGTTGATCTCCAGGGCCTTGGGAGGCACGTTGGCCTCCAGGGAGGCCTGCCAGGCCTCCGGAGGGATGTCGGGGAAGTAGTGGGACAGGCGGCCCATGAGGACCATGTTCACCGCCTTGGCCGAGCCGGCCTCCTCCGCCAGGGAGAGGCAGTCCATGGCGTCCACCTGGATGCCCTTGGCCTGCATCTTCTCCACCAGGTGCTCCGGATAGGTGGCCAGGCCCGCGATGACGGGCATGGGCTCCATCTGCTGGGTGTTGGTCACCACCCGGCCGGTGGGCTTCAGGTACTCCAGCCACCGGGCGGCCTCCAGCAGTTCGAAGGAGACGATGAAGTCGGCCTCCCCCTTGTCGATGATGGGGGAATAGACCTTGTCCCCAAAGCGGACGTAGGTCACCACGCTGCCTCCCCGCTGGCTCATGCCGTGGACCTCGGAGACCTTCACGTCATACCCGGCCTTCACCAGCAGGTGGCCCAGCATTTTGGAGGCCAGCAGGGAGCCCTGGCCCCCCACGCCGACGATCATAATGTTGACAGTTTCCACGTTCTCTTCCTCCTTACACGATCAGAGCGTCCCGGTGGCACATCTGCATGCACACCTGGCAGCCGATACACTGGGTGTTGTCGATCTCCACATGGTCCCCCCGGAGACTGAGGGCAGGGCAGCCGATACGCATGCACAGGCTGCAGCCGTTGCACTTGTCCAGGTCCACCTTCAGGGGCGGGGCCTTGGGGACCTCCTTGAGCATGACGCAGGGGGAGCGGGTGATGATCACCGAGGGCTCCTCCGCCGCCAGCTCCTCTTTCAGGACCTTGTCCATCTCCTTGAGGTGGTTGGGGTTCACCACCCGCACCCGGCGGAAGCCCACGGCCCGGCACAGGGCCTCCAGATCGATCTGCCCCGCCGGCTCTCCCCGGAGGTTCTTGCCGGTGGTGGGGTTCTGCTGGTGGCCGGTCATGCCGGTGATGGAGTTGTCCAGGATAATAACGGTAGAGTTGCTCTGGTTGTAGGCGATGTCCGCGATGCCGGTGATGCCCGAGTGGGCGAAGGTGGAGTCGCCGATCACCGCCACGCTGTGCTTCTCGTGCTTCTCCCCCCCGGCCAGGTTGAAGCCGTGCAGGCCGGAGCAGGAGGCCCCCATGCACACATTCAGGTCCATGGCGTTCAGCGGGGGCATGACCCCCAGGGTGTAGCAGCCGATGTCGCCGTAGACCATGCACTTGTTCTTGGCCAGGGTGTAGAACACCCCACGGTGGGGACATCCGGCGCACATCACCGGAGGCCGGCCGGGGATGGCGTCCTCCAGGGCCACGGCGGCCTTCTCCGGCTGGCCCAGGCAGCGGGCGATCCGCCCCTGGGTGAGCTCGTCCACCATGGGGATGACCTCCTTGCCGGTGACGGCCACGCCGATCTGGCGGCAGTGGTTCTCGATGATGGGCTCCAGCTCCTCCACCACCAGGACCTTGTCCACCTGGGCGGCGAACTGGCGGATCTTCTCCACCGGCATGGGCCAGGACAGGCCCAGCTTCAGCACGCAGGCCTTCTCCCCAAAGATCTCCCGGACATACTGGTAGCTGGTGGAGGAGGTGATGATCCCCAGAGAGGTGTCCTCCCCCATCTCCATACGGTTGAGGGGGGTGGTCTCGGCCAGGTCCGTCATGGCGCGGGTGCGCTCCTCCACCCGGTAGTGGGCTTTGAGGGAGTTGGTGGTCATCATCACCCGCTGGGTGTCCTTCACATACTCCTTGGCGGGGACCTCCTGGCGCTGGCCGGCCTCCACAATGCTCTGGGAGTGGGAGATCCGGGTGCACATCCGCAGAAGGACGGGGGTGTGGTATTCCTCCGAGAGGCGGAAGGCCTCCTTGGTGAAGTCCAGGGCCTCCTGGGAGTCCGAGGGCTCCAGCATGGGGACCTTGGCGGCGATGGCGTAGTGCCGGGAGTCCTGCTCGTTCTGGGAGGAGAACATCCCCGGGTCGTCGGCCACGCAGATCACCAGGCCGGCCTCCACCCCCTGGTAGGAGATGGTGAACAGGGGGTCGGCGGCCACGTTGAGGCCCACGTGCTTCATGCAGCAGGCCGCCCGCTTGCCCCCCACGGTGGTCCCGTGGGCCACCTCCAGGGCCACCTTTTCATTGGGGGCCCACTCGCAGTAGATCTCCGGGTACTTGGCGGCCTCCTCGGTGATCTCCGTGCTGGGGGTGCCGGGGTAGCTGGAGATCACGCTGCACCCGGCCTCGTATAGTCCGCGGGCAACGGCCTTGTTGCCCAACATCAGTTCTTTCATATCCGTCCTCCGTTAGTTGTCGTTCTCTTCTGGGTGGGCGGCGGCCCTGGCCTCCGCCACCCGGTCCATCACCTCGCCCAGGGCGCCGGTGCCATAGTTCAGGGCCCGGTTCACCCGGCTCACGGTGGCGGAGCTGGCCCCGGTCTCCTGGAGGATGGCGGTGTACACCTTCCCCGCGTGGAGCATCTTGGCCACGTCAAACCGCTGCTCCATGGCCCGCAGCTCTGTGATGGCGCACAGGTCATCGAAGAAGCGGCAGCACTCCTCCACCGTGGTCAGGGACGCGATGTGTTCGTACAGGTCCATGCTGCGCTCTTTCTTTTTGGCTCTTGGCATGCTGCCGCCCTCCTTTTCTCCAATCCTCTGACTCCGTCAGGCTCTGTTCTGCTGGGCCACCAGGTGCTCTGCGCCGTAGCGCTTGCGCAGGGCGGGCTTTTCGATCTTCCCGGTGGCGTTGCGGGGGATCTCCGCGAAGATGATCTTCCGGGGCCGCTTGTACCGGGGCAGGTCCATGCAGAAGTCCTGGATCTCCTCCTCGGTGCAGGTGACGCCGGGCTTGAGCTCGATGACAGCGCCGCAGATCTCGCCCAGGCGCTTGTCCGGCAGGCCGATGACCGCCACGTCCTTGATCTTGTCGTTGGTGCGGAGGAAGTCCTCGATCTGCACGGGGTAGATGTTCTCGCCGCCGCTGACCACCACGTCCTTCTTCCGGTCCACCAGGAAGTAGAAGCCGTCCTTGTCCTGCATGGCCATGTCGCCGGTGTAGAGCCAACCATCCTTCAGGACCTCGGCGGTGGCCTCGGGGTTGTTGTAATAGCAGGTCATCAGGCCCGGGCCCTTCACGCAGAGCTCCCCCACCTCCCCCTGGGGAACGGGGTTGCCCTGCTCGTCCACGATCCTGGCCTCCCAGCGGTAGCCGGGGACGCCGATGGCGCCCACCTTGTGGATGTTCTCCATCCCCAGGTGGACGCAGCCCGGGCCGGTGGACTCGGACAGGCCGTAGTTGGTGTCGTACTGGTGGTGGGGGAAGTAGGCCTTCCACCGGCGGATCAGGGAGGGGGGCACCGGCTGGGCGCCGATGTGCATCAGCCGCCACTGGTCCAGCTTGTAGTCGGAGAGCTTCACATCCCCCCGGTCCAGGGCGTCCAGGATATCCTGGGCCCAGGGGACCAGAAGCCACACCACGGTGCACTGCTCGTCGGAGATGGCCTTCAGGATGATCTCCGGGGAGGTCCCCTTCAGCAGCACGGCGCGGCTGCCGGCGAAGAGGCTGCCCATCCAGTGGAACTTGGCCCCGGTGTGGTACAGGGGGGGGATGCACAGGAAGGTGTCCTCGTGGGTGATCTGGTGGTGCTTCTGCTCCATCTCCGCGG
Source organism: Candidatus Evtepia faecavium (assembly GCA_019115545.1). Classification (GTDB taxonomy): domain Bacteria; phylum Bacillota; class Clostridia; order Oscillospirales; family Oscillospiraceae; genus Evtepia; species Evtepia faecavium. Next base: position 6,685 of record DXDK01000043.1, on the reverse strand, counting down.
CCTGGGTGAGGCTGCGGTGCTTATGTAGGATGGCCTTGGGAAAGCCCGTGGTGCCCGAGGAGAAGTAGATGGCCCCGTCGTCGTCGTCGGTGATGAGGACCTGGGGCGGGGCGGAGGAGCAGTCCGCCGCCAGCTCCCGGTAACTCTCGGCAAAGGTGGGACAGTTGTCCCCCACATAGATGAGCAGGCGGCCCTTACTGAGCTTCTCCGCCACGCTCTCGATGCGCCCGATGAATTCCGGGCCGAAGACCAGCACCTGGACTTCCGCCAGGTCGGCGCAGTACTGGATCTCCTCGGCGGAGTAGCGGAAGTTGAAGGGCACCGCCAGGGCCCCCGCCTTGAGGGTGCCGAAGTAGATGGGCAGCCATTCCAGGCAGTTGTACATGAGGATGGCCACCTTGTCCCCCTTCTTCACCCCCCGGGAGAGGAGCATGTTGGCAAACCGGTTGGCCTTTTCGTTAAAAACGTTCCAAGTGATCTCCCGGCGATAGGGCTCGTCGGTGGTGGGCTGGATGAGGTCGTACTCCTTCCAGGTCATCCGCCGGGTCTCCTTGATCTCCGGGTTGAGCTCCACCAGGGCGGTCTCGTTCCCGTAGAGCTTCACGTTGCGTTCCAAAAAATCAGTTACAGGCATGGTGGACGGTCCTTTCTTTGGGTTGCCGAAAACAGCTGACAGGGTTTCGTGGACCTTTACAGCTTTAAACCCATAGTGCATAGGACTATGGTAGCATGTCCGCCCCGGAAAGTCAAGGGAGAGGCCCTTGGGAAGCGGACCGGTTTCTATTGTACCAAACCCGCCGGCCAAAGGGAAGGGGGAAGCCCCGGTTTCCCTTCCGGCCGAAAGGGGCCGCCGGGATTTCTCCCGGCGGCCTCTGGGTGTGGGAAGTGTGGGGACGTTATGCCTTTGCCCCGGGGAGTTGCTCCTCCAGCTGCCGCAGAAGGACTTCGCTCTCCTGGGCCACCTGCTGCAGGGCGCCGGCCTGGAAGGGGGAGCGCAGCCCCGCCTCCTGGAGCAGGTCGGTGAACACCTTCTCCCCGCCCTGGGAGAGGAAGCGGACATACCGCCGGAAGGCGTCGTCGTAATCCTTCCGGGCCTCCAGGAGGAACTGGAGGGCGGCCGTCTGGGCCAGGCAGTAGTCGATATAGTAGAAGGGGGTCTCGTAGATGTGCATCTGGTACTGCCACCGGGTGCCCTCCTCCAGGTAGGGGATGCCGTCAAAGGTCAGGTGGGGGCGGAACTCCGCCTCCAGGCGGCGCCAGGCGGCCTTGCGCTCCTCCGGAGTCCAGTCGGGGTTTTCATAGACCTGGCGCTGGAAGTCGTCCACAATGGTGCCGTAGGGCAGGAAGGACAGGGCGTCCAGCAGGTGCATGAACTTGTACCGGCCGGCGTCCGCCCCGAAGAAGTGCTCCATATAGGGCCAGGCGAAAAACTCCATGCTCATGGAGTGGGTCTCGGCGGTCTCCATGCCCCCCACCCCCAGCTCCACCACGTAGCGGTTGTCCGCCGTCTTGTAGTCGGCAAAGGCGTGGCCGGCCTCGTGGGTGACCACGTCCACATCCCCGGCGGTGCCGTTGAAGTTGGCCAGGATGAAGGGCTGGTGATAGGCGGGGAAGCTGGTGCAGTAGCCGCCCCCCCACTTGTTCTTCCGGGCCTCCACGTCAAAGGCCTCGGTGGCCAGCATGAAGTCGATGAACTTCCCGGTCTCCGGGCTCATGCTGTGGTACATCTCCCGGGCGGCGGCAAAGATGGCCTCCTTACCCCCCTGGGGAACGGGGTCCCCCTCCGGGAAGATGAGGTCGTAGTCGTAGAGCATGAGGGTGTCCACCCCCAGCTTCTGGCCGATCTCGGTGCGCAGCCGGGCCACCAGGGGGACGATGTCCCGGCGGACGTTCTCCCGGAAGCCCTTCACCTCCTCCGGGCCATAGCACAGCCGGCCCATGCGGTGGTAGCCCAGCTCCACGAAGTTCCGATAGCCCATCTTCTTGGCCATCCGGTCCCGGATGTGGACCAGCTGGTCAAACAGGCCGTCCAGCTGGGCGCTGTGGGCCTGGAGGGTTTTCCCCAGGACCGCATAGGCCTCCCGCCGGGTGGCCCGGTCGGGGGACTTGGCGTATTTCATCAGCATGGGCCGGGGGAGCTTTTCCCCCCGGAACTCGAACTCCATCCCCGCCATCAGCTGGGAGTACTGGCTGACCACCCGGTTCTCCTCCACCATGTCCTCCACGATCTCCGGGGAGAAGGCCTTCAGCTCCACCTCAAAGGAACGGAAGACCAGGGGGATGATCTGGCCGCTCTCCTCCAGTTCCCGGCGGAAGGGGGTGGCCAGCATGGCGCGGGTGTACTCCAGCAGGTAGTTCTGGGCCTGGGGGCCCACCTGGTCGTAGTAGTCCTTCTCCCCCAGGTAGAAGGGGTCGGCGGTGTTGATGCTGTAGCGCATATAGGACAGGGCCTCGGCGGTCTGCCACTGGATCACCAGCTGGTTGCACTTGTCCCGGGCGGCCAGGACCTCCTGGGGGGAGGCGGCCTCCTTCACCTGCTGGATGACGGCCTGGATCTGCCGGCCGAAGTCCTCAATGGACATACGGGTATAGGGTAATGCGGATACGGTTTGCATAGCGTCTTCCTTTCCTGATGGGTTCACGTTTCCTGGGCAAAGGGCAGGTCCCGGAGGGCCGGGCGGCCGTGGAGGCCCTCCGCGGCCCGGACCCCCCGGCGGATGGCCTCCTCCACCGCCCGGGCGGCCAGGATGCCCACGGCGTCTGGGTCGGCGGGAACAGTGCCGCGGCACATGGCGAAGAGGCTGTCCCCGTCAAAGGTGGCGTTGGCCGGGCGGACGGCCCGGGCGATGCCGTTCTGGGCCACGGCGGCCAGTTTGGCGGCCTGGGCCTTGGTGAGGGCGGCGTTGGTGACCACGCAGCCGATGACGGTGTTCTCCCCCACCAGCTTGCCGCTGAAGATGTCCCGCTGCCGCTGGCTGTGCTGGAGGAGCCAGTCCTCGGTGCCGGCAAAGCCGGTGCCGTCGTCGTTCCGGGCCCCGGCCAGGATGGCGCCGTTCTCCACCACGTCTCCCATGGCGTTGCAGGCCACCACCGCCCCCACCATCAGCTCCCCCTGGCGGAAGGCGCAGGCGCCGATGCCCCCCTTCATGGCGTACTGGGGGCCCCGGATCTTCCCGATGGTGCAGCCGGTGCCCGCCCCGAAGTTCCCCTCCTGGAAGGGCTTGCCCAGCAGGGCCTCCTGGCAGGCGGCATAGCCCATGGCCACGTCCGGCCGGGCGTCCATGGCGCCGCATTTCAGGTCAAAGAGGACCGCGGCGCACACGTTGGGCACCACCGTCACCATCACGTCCCGGCCGATGCCCTCCTCCTCCAGCTTGCGCATCACGCCGCCGGCGGCGTCCAGGCCGAAGGCGCTGCCCCCGGTGAGGACCACGGCATGGACCACCTCCCGGTTGCACACCGGGTCCAGGGCGTCGGTGTCCCGGGTGCCCGGGGAGCCCCCCCGGACGTCCACCCCGGTGACCGCCCCCTGGGGGCAGAGGATCACCGTGCAGCCGGTGCCCCCCGCCCGGTCCTCCACCTGGCCGAAGGAAAAGCCGGGGATCGTGTGTATCGGTATTCTTTCCATATTCCATCCCTCTCAAACATGGTCTCCAGCTGGAAAAACGCTGCGGAGGGAAACCCTCCGCAGCGGGGCATTCAGCGGGCGGGGTCCTGGCCCCGGCGGACCAGGGCCTCCCCCACGGTAAAGATGTCTCCGGCCCCTACGGTGAGGATCAGATCCCCCGGCCGGGCCAGGTCATAGAGCCAGTCGGTAAGCTGGGCAAAGTCCTTGGCCACCTTGGCCCCCGGGATGGCGTCGGCCAGGTCCTGGGAGGAGATGCCCACCTCGTTCTTCTCCCGGGCGGCGAAGATCTCCGCAAGAAAGGTGACGTCCGGCTGCTGCAGGACGTCTACAAACTCCGGGAACAGGGCCCGGGTCCGGGTGTAGGTGTGGGGCTGGAAGGCGCAGATCACCCGGTCGTACCCCAGGGTGGAGGCGGTGTCCAGCAGGGCCTTCAGCTCGCCGGGGTGGTGGGCGTAGTCGTCATAGACCGCGGCCCCCTTCACCATCCCCTTGAACTCAAACCGCCGGCCGGCCCCCCGGAAGTTCTTCAGCCCCTGGGCGATGGCCTGGCCGGGGATCCCCAGGATCAGGGAGGCCGCCGCCGCGGCGATGGCATCCTTCACGTTGTGTTCCCCCGGCACCTGGAGGGTGATGTGGGCCATGGGCTTTTCATCCCACACCAGGTCAAAGGTGGGGAAGCCGTGGTCCCAGGTGAGGTTCGTGGCGTGGAAGTTGCCCTTCTCCAGGCCGAAGGTGAGCACCCCTTCCTTCCCCTCCAGGGCTTTCATGGTGTTCTCGTCCTCCCCGTTGGCCAGGACGGTACCCCCTGGGGGCACCAGGTCAGCAAACGCCCGGAAGGAGTGCTCCACATCCTCCAGGTCCTTGAAAAAGTCTAGGTGGTCCGCTTCAATGTTCAGGATCACCGCCACGGTAGGATAAAAGGACAGGAAGGAGTTGCAGTACTCGCAGGACTCTAAAATGATGGTTTTGCCCTTCCCCACCCGGTGGCCGGTGCCCAGGATCGGGAGGGTACCACCAATCATCACCGTGGGGTCAATCCGGGCCGCCATGGCAATGTGGGTACACATCGAGGTTGTGGATGTTTTCCCGTGGGTGCCGGAGATGCACAGGGCATTCTCATACCGCCGCATAATGGATCCCCAGGCCTGGGCCCGCTCGAACACCGGAATGCCCAGGGCATGGGCCGCGGCGATCTCCGGGTTATCATCGTGGACAGCGGCGGTGCGGATCACCAGGTCCTTGCCCTCCACACTCTCCCCCCGGTGGCCGATGACCACGGGGATGCCCAGGGAACGGAGATGGTCTACCGCCGGGCTCTCTTTCATATCAGAGCCGGTGATGATCAGGCCTTCTCCGTGGAGCACTTCTGCCAAGGGGGACATGGACACTCCGCCGATCCCCACCAAATGCGCCCGCTTGCCGGGCACAATGTAATCATGGATTCGATCCTTTTCCATTGTGGTTTACACACCTTTTCCCTTCCGCTATAATATAGACCAAACGCGGCAAATGGCCGGCGTTTCTCTTCGGAATTTCTGCATCAGCTTGTTATTATAATCCATTCCCCTAGGGATTGGCAAGCCTTTCTGTCTGCTTTTCTGCAATTCCTGGGGAAGAATGTCTCTTTGGGAGGTGTTTTTCCCATGAAACTCTATGGATCCCGGGACGGGGACCCCGCTGCCCTCCTCCTCTGGGCCCTGGGGGAGACCTGGGGGTTTCGCGCCCTGCCCCCCCTGGCCAGGACGGAGCGGGGCAAGCCCTACTTCCCCCAGTTCCCCGGGCTGCACTTCAACCTCAGCCACAGCGGACAGCTGACCCTGTGCGCCCTGTCCCACCTGCCGGTGGGGGTGGACATCGAGCAGCTCCGCCCCCGGGGGGCCTCCCTTCCCCGGTATGCCCTGACGGCGGCGGAATATGCCGCCTGGGAGGCGGCGGGGGGCGGCTGGCCCGCCTTCTATACCCTGTGGACCCGGCGGGAGGCCTGGTGCAAATACACCGGCCAGGGCCTGCGCCCCCTGTGGAAGGCGGAGATCCCGGAAGCGGGGCTCCACTTCGGGACCTACGGCGGCCCCGGGTGGCGGGCCAGCGTCTGCTCCCCCACCCCGCCCCCGGGGGAGATCTGCTGGAAGGAGGGGGATGCCCCATGAAGCTGGACGCCGCCTTCTATAACCGGGACACCTGCCAGGTGGCCCGGGACCTGCTGGGTCGGTACCTGGTGCGCGTCCAGGACGGGGTCCCCCTGGTGGTGCGCATCACCGAGACCGAGGCCTACATCGGCCGGGTGGACAAGGCCTGCCACGCCTACAACTACCGCCGCACCCCCCGCACGGAGCCCCTCTTCGCCCCGCCGGGGACGGTGTACATCTACCTCATCTATGGTATGTACCACTGCCTGAACCTGGTGACGGAGCCGGAGGGGGAACCCTGCGCCGTCCTCCTCCGGGGCGGGCAGGCCCGGGGCAACCCGGATCTTCTCGCCCGGAACCGGTATGGGAAGGGCATGGGTCAGCTCTCCCCCTACCAGCGGAAGCACTTCCTGGACGGGCCGGGGAAGCTGTGCCGGGCCCTCTCCCTCACCCGGGCGGAGAACGGCGCCTCCCTGCTGGGGGACGCCCTTTTCGTCTGCGACCGGCTGGAGGACGTGGGCCTGGTGACCCCGCCGGAGGACCTTCTCCCCTTTTCCATCACAGCCGGCCCCCGGGTGGGGATCGACTATGCCGAGGAGGCGGTCCATTTCCCCTGGCGGTACCGCATCGCCCCTTGAAGGACAAGCATCGCCCCGGGCACGGGTTGAACCCGTGCCCGGGGCGATGTGGTATGGCTTAGAGCTTGGTCATGAACTGGGAGGCCGCTTTGAGCATCATGCGCTTGGTGCCCACGTTGTCGAAGGCCACCTCGATGAGGGCGTCTCCCCCCATGGGCTGGATGGTGAGGACCATCCCCGTGCCAAAGGCGGAGTGCCGGACCATGTCCCCCTTCCGCAGGGCCAGCATGGGCTGGGAGGGTTTGGGGGCGGGCTTGCGATAGGCCCCCGAGGGCACCCGGGTGCCGGAGGGC
>DXDK01000042.1 GCA_019115545.1 Candidatus Evtepia faecavium | reverse complement strand
ACGATGCCCAGGATGATGTTCAGCAGGGTGGTCTTGCCGCAGCCGGAAGGGCCTAGGATGGAGACAATCTCCCCATCCTCTACCTGGATGGAAATATCCTTGAGGACCGAAACCCCGTCGAACGACTTTTGAATATGGCTGAGTTCTAACATAGCAGTGCTTCTCCTTTTCCTTTCTGCAAGATGGCAGGCCAGCAGTTCGGCCCGCTTCCGTTTACAAGTGCAGTGTAGCAAAGGTGACCAGCCGCTTACCACCATTGTCCCGTAAAACCTCCGTGAAGCCATAGTTAAATCCTGTCAGAGAAAAAACAGGAACCTTGTAGTTTTCCCTACAAGGTTCCTGTTTGCTCTCTGGCCTTCCGCCGCCCGGCCTGGGAGTTACTGGTCCGGGTAGTCCCGGTCGGCAATCACCTGGCCGCTGTGGTCCAAGTTGTGGGAGAAGCGCTCGTAGTCGCTGAGGATCACCGCCATGTACAGCATATCCACCACCGCCAAGTCGGCCACCCGGGAGAAGATGGCCTTGCCGTACACCGTCTGGGCCGTTCCCCCCACGCCCAGGGCCACGTCGGCGTAGCGGAAGAGGACGGGGTCCTCCCCCCCGGCCACGGCGATGGTCACCGCCCCGGCCTTCTGGGCCAGGCGCAGGGCCTTCACCGTGTCCATGGACTTGCCCGAGTGGGAGAAGGCGATGGCCGCGGCCCCCGGCCGCAGATGGGCCGCCCCAATCTGCTGGAGATAGGCGTCGGTGTGAAACCGGCAGGGCAGGCCCAGATAGGTGAGCTTGGTCAGCAGGTCGCTGGCCGGGGCGCAGGAATTCTCCACCCCATAGATATCAATGAATTGCGCCCCGGCCAGGATCCGGGCGGCCCGCTCCAGTTCCCCGGTGGGCACCGATTTCAAGGTCTCCTCCAGCTGCGCCCGGTGGGTGCGCACCGCCTTGAGGGGGAGGTCCCCCATCCGCTCCCAGGGCCGCAGGGCAAAGCCCCCCAGGTAGTCCAGGGCGTTCCCCCGGACCTGGCCCTCCTTTTGGCTGAGGGCCCCTTTGAACTCCCGGTACCCCCGGTAGCCCAGCCCCCGGACGCAGCGGATCACCGTGGGCTCGCTGACCCCGGCGCCCCGGGCCAGTTCCCCGATGGTGAGGTCCTCCAACTCCTCGGCGTGCGCCAGGAAAAACTCCGCCACCTTCTGCTCTGACGGGCGCAGGGACGCATACGCGCCCTTGACCCGATCCTCCCATGTAATGCCTTGTTCCATGCTGGGTTTCCTCCCTGTCCGGCGAAAAATTACAAGGCCCATACGGGCCTTTGTAACTCCTAGGAAAATTTTCTTTGACGGGGCCTGCTGGTGCAAAAATCTGCCGGGTTTTCCCGGGATTTCCCCCTACCCTTTCGTCTTTTTTCTCTATTGTAGCCATCCGCCGGTTCCCCTTCCATCAGGAAACGGAGAAATCTTTGTTTCCTTTTGGTTAAACCGCGCCGCCCCATTTGCGTTTCGCCGCCCGGCGTGCTACACTGAGAGCCAAGACCGTTTTCCCCAGAAAGGATCCCGCCATGCACACCAAACGCGACCTGACCCAGGGGAGCATTCCCCGGGGCCTGCTGGGGTTTGCCCTTCCCCTGATCCTGGGCAACCTCCTGCAGCAACTGTACAATTTGGCCGACACCTGGGTGGTGGGGCAGTTCATCGGGGAGGGGGCCCTGGCTGCGGTGGGGTCCTCCTACACCCTGATGACCTTTCTCACCTCCATCCTTCTGGGGCTGTGCATGGGCAGCAGCGTCTACTTCTCCATCCAATTTGGCCGGCAGGACCCGGACAAGCTGCGCAGCGGCATCTTCCAGGCTTTTCTCCTCATTGGCGCCATCACCCTGGTGCTCAACGCCCTGGTCTACGCCCTGGTGGACCCCATCCTCCTCCTGCTGCAGATTCCCCCGGAGGTCACAGGCCTCACCAAGACCTACCTGCTGTGGGTCTTTGCCGGGATTGTGGCCACCTTTCTCTATAACTTCTTTGCCAACCTGCTCCGGGCGGTGGGCAACTCCGTCACCCCCCTGCTCTTCCTGGGAATCTCGGTGGTGCTGAACATCGGCCTGGACCTCCTCTTTGTGGTGCCCCTCCAGATGGGGGTGCAGGGGGCGGCCCTGGCCACGGTGATCTCCCAGTATCTGGCCGGCCTGGGGCTGGCGGGGTACACTTGGAAGGCCTTCCCCGCCCTGCGGGTGCGGCGGGAGGACCGGGTTTGGAACAAAGCCACCCTCCGCCAACTGCTGAGCCTGTCCGGCTTCACCTGCCTGCAGCAGTCGGTGATGAACTTCGGCATCCTCATGGTCCAGGGGCTGGTGAACAGCTTTGGCACCACGGTGATGGCCGCCTTCGCCGTGGCGGTGAAAATCGACACCCTGGCCTACATGCCGGTGCAGGACTTTGGCAACGCCTTTTCCACCTTTGTGGCCCAGAACTTCGGGGCCCAGAAGCGGGAGCGCATCCGCAGGGGCACCCGGTGGGCGGTGTTCTGGGTGGTGGTGTTCTGCCTGGCCATCGGCGGGGCGGTGTGCCTGCTGGCCCCCCGGCTGATGGCGGTGTTCGTGGGGCCGGAGGCCGCCGAGGTCATCGCCGTGGGCACCGGGTACCTGCGCATCGAGGGTACCTTCTACCTGGGCATCGGCGTGCTCTTCCTCCTCTACGGCTACTTCCGGGCGGTGAACCGGCCGGGGGTGTCGGTGGTGCTCACGGTGTGCTCCCTGGGCACCCGGGTGGCGCTGGCCTATGCCCTCTCCGCCCTGCCGGCGCTGGGGGTCACGGGGATCTGGATGGCCATTCCCATCGGCTGGGGGCTGGCCGACCTGGTGGGGATCCTCCTCTGGCGCCGGGAGGACCGCCGGGCGGGATCACCCCTCCTTCCTGAATCCTGAATAAAGAGAGAAACGCCCGGGGACGAGCACGGATGCTCGTCCCCGGGCGTTTTGTCCGTTGGGGCGCGGGGCGGGAGATTACTCCGCCACGTTCTCCATAAAGCGCATGAGGATGGTGGCCACCTGGCCGCGGACGGCGCTGCCGGCGGGGCTCAGGGTGGTGGCGCTGGTGCCGCCGATGAGGCCGGCGGCGTTGGCCCAGGCCATGGCGGGCTGGGCGTAGGTCATGATCTCCCCGGCGTCGGTGTAGCCGGACAGGTCGGCGGAGGCGGTCACGTCATATTCCTTGTACTGGGCATACCGGTAGAGGATGGCGGCCATCTGCTCCCGGGTGAGAACCTCATTCGGGGCGAAGGTGGTTTCGCTGACGCCGGTGACGATGCCGTGCTCCCGGGCCCAGTAGACGGCGCTGCCGTACCAGCTGTCGGCGGCCACGTCGGAGAAGGGATAGTCCAGGTTGTCCCCCAGGGCGGGCTGGCCCTCCAGGCGGTAGAGCATGGTCACCAGCTGGGCGCGGGTGGTCTCGTTGTTGGGGGCGAAGAGGTTGTCCCCCACGCCGTTCATGATCCCCTGGTTGGAGACGTACTGCACGCCGTCATAGAACCAGTCGCTGCCGGTGACGTCGGTGTAGGTCACCACGGTGGCGGCGGGGGCGGCGCTCACGGGGATGGCCGCGGCCACGGAGGCGTTGTCCACGGTGATGGTGTAGTTCTGGTCATAGCTGGCCATGCCGGGCTCGTAGGCGTAGAGCACCAGGGCCAGGGTGTGGCCGGCGGGCACCTCGTAGAGGTTGGGCTGGAGGTAGAGGGTGTAGTCATAGGCCTGGCCCTCCACCAGGGAGATCCCGTTGGCGGCGGAGGCGGAGTCGTAGCCGGCGTCGGGGTTGCACAGGTCCATCCAGCCCCGGGTGATGATCTTGTAGGAGACCTCCTCGGTGTTGAGTTTCACCAGGTCGAAGTTGTCCAGGCCGCCGCCCTGCCAGGCGCCGCCCTCGGCCAGGGTGGTCTTGGGCACGTAGGAGCCGGCGGTGTTGCAGGCGGGGAAGGTGGTCCCCTCGGGGGCGATGTCCACCAGCATGGCGCTGACCATGAGGCCGTCCCGGTCAGCCAGGGCCTTTTCGCCCTCGCCGTTGAGGGTAGAAGCGCTGAAGTTCACCGCCACGGAACCCTTGATGGTGGTGTCCTGGGTGACGTCCATGGTGTACATGGCGCTGGAAGCGGTGGAGCTGGCAGTGAAGGTGTCCTGCCAATTGCTGCGGTCCACGCCGATGGCGGCGTAGTCGCTGCTGATGGAGGCGCTCTCCTCGGCGGCGCCGGCCCCGGTGAGGGTGATGGCGCTCTCGGCCTTCCAGCTGTCGTAGCTGTTCCACTCCATGGTGTTGGTGTTGCTCTGGGCGGTGACGGCGGCCATGTCCTCCACGCCGTTGTCCAGGCCATAGAGGTAGTGGCTGAACCACTGGTTCAGGATGGCGTCATAGGACTCCTCCCCGATGAGGAAGGACAGACCCCCGGAGGGATAGGTGGGGGTGAGGTGGCCGTCCTGGTGAAGGAGGATCTTGGCGGGGACCCCGGCCTTTTCATAGGCCTGGTACATCAGGTCAAACTCCTTGGTGCGGACGTTGTAGTCGTTGAGGCCGTGGACGATGAGGGCGGGGCACTGGATGTTCTCCGCGTCCAGGGTGTAGTCCCGGCTGACCCAGTGGTCGCTGTAGTCGCCGTTGCTGGCCTTTTGGTCATTGCGGATCTGGTTGAGGTAGTTGCCGTACTTCTCCTCGATGGTGGCCCAGTCCTCCGGGTCCAGATACCGGCCGGAGCACATCCAAGCCAGGGACTGGGAGTAAGCAGGATCGGAACGGGTGGCAATCCCCTGGGAGTTGGTGTACTCATACCAGCTGGCGATGCCGGCCACGGGGACGATGGTCTCCAGGCCCTCCACGCCGGTGGTGGCCAGGCCGAACTGGGTGGTGCCGGCGTAAGAACGGCCGGTCATGCCCACCTTGCCGTTGGACCAATCGGCCTTGATCTCGATGTTGCTGGTCTTGTCGGTGTAGGCCACCCGGTCGCCGGTGAGCCACTCGATGACGCACTTGAAGGCGTCGATCTCCAGGTCGGTGCCGCAGGTCTCGAAGCCCTCAGAGTCCCGCGTGCCCAGGCCGCCGCACTCCACCACGGCATAGCCGCGGACCAGGTAGTAGTCATACCAGGTCAGGTCTTCGTAGTCATAGATCCCCTCGTACTCGTTGAAGTAGTACCAATCGGAGGAGTCGGCCACAGCAGCCACTTCCTCGGTGGTGGCCTCCCCCACGGGGGTGCGGGCCTCGGGCTGGCTGTAGAGCTTGGAGATGTCATAGCCCTCCTCGCCGTAAGGCACATCGCCGGAGGTACAGCCGGTGATGTAGGGCCGGGCCTCATAGATGGTGGCGGCCTGATAGTCCCCCTCCATGGCGGCCCGGGGGAGCTGCACCAGGGCCTTCACCAGGTCCAGCTTGCCGTCGTCGTCGGTGTCGTAGTTGGTCTCCACGTAGACGAAGAAGCGGATGATGTCGCTGTTGGCGTTGTCGTAGCCCTCCTCCACCGCGCCGGAGGTGTAGGGGAAGATGGGCTGGGCCATGCCGTTCATGAACAGGGGCTCCATGGTGTCGCTGTGGAGGGCGTCATAGAGCACCTGGGCGGACTGCTTCATCACAGCCAGGTTCCCCTGGGTGCAGGTGGCGGTGGGGCTGTAGCTGTCGATGCCGTCGGTCATGCCCATGCTGTCGGCCATGGCGTTGTAGTCGCCGGGGTAGGTCCCCAGCTGGCTCTCCTCCATGCCCGCCCAGCGGAGCAGGTAGGCGACCGCCTCCTGGTTGGTGACGGCCTCGTCGGCCTCCCCGGTGACCGGGAGGGACAGGTCGGGGCTGTCCTGGGTCAGTTGGCTCCAGGTGACGGCGGCGTCCGCGTCCTCCTCCGCGGCCAGGGCCGGGGAGACCAGGGACAGGGCCAGCGCCAGCACCAGGAGCAGGGCGGAGACTCTTTTCTTCATCTCTTTGTACCTTCTTTCTAAAAGATTCTTCATCGGCACGCCGGTTCAGACCCCGGGACAGGGACGCGGCATGCAGACAAACCTAAGTATAAAACTCGGTAAAACAAAAGTCAACGAACCGCCCCCGCCCTGGGCGGGGAAACCGCAGAGAAATTTAACGTATATTTCTCCATTTTTTGGTGGCAGGCCACGGCTTGTCTTGGTATCCTACGTTATACTACAAACCGTGAATGGAGGAATCCCCATGAACCATCGAGGAACGAAACGGGGCGCCGCCCTGCTCCTGGCCGGGCTGCTGTCCGTGGGCCTGGTGCCCAGCGCCCTGGCCGCCCAGGACAACACCCCCGCCCTGGAGAAGATCGCCGGCTATTCCACCGGCTACTCCGACCAGGAGGGGGGCGTGGCCGAGATCGTGGCCTACAGCCAGGACAACCAGAAGTGCTACCTGGTCAACGGCCGGGAACAGAAGCTGGACATCGTCTCCCTGGCCGGCCTCACCGCCGGGGAGGGGGCGCAGTCCCTCACCCTGGAGCAGCGGCTGGACGTGAGCCAGATGATCCCCGGCTTTGCCTTCGGGGACCTCACCAGCGTGGCAGTGGACCCGGTCCACGACCGCGTGGCCGTGGCCGTCCAGGCGGAGGACTACGCCGCCAAGGGCGCCATCCTGCTGCTGAACTATGACGGGGAATACCTGGCCCACTACCCCGCCGGGGTCCAGCCGGACAACGTCACCTTCTCCCCCGACGGCCGGTATGTCCTCTCCGCCAACGAGGGGGAGCCCCGCCAGGGCTATGAGAACGGCACTGACCCCCAGGGCTCGGTGACCATCGTGGACCTGGCGGCGGAGACCCCCGCCCCCAACACCGTCACCTTCGAGGCCTTCGACGCCCAGCGGGAGGCCCTGGTGGCCGGCAACGTCCTGCTGAAGCAGGGGCGGAACCCCTCCACCGACTTGGAACCGGAGTACATCGCCGTGGACGGGGACAGCACCACCGCCTATGTGGCCCTCCAGGAGGCCAACAGCATCGCCGTGCTGGACCTGGCCAGCGGCCAGTTCACCGGGGTGCATTCCCTGGGCTTCAAGGACCACAGCCAGCCCGGCAACGAGCTGGACGCCAACAAGGAGGACAAGCAGGCCAAGCTGCAGAACGAGGCCTTTATGGGGGTGTACATGCCCGACGGCATCGCCCTGTATGAGGCCGGCAGCAAGACCTTCCTCCTCACCGCCAACGAGGGGGACGCCTCGGAGTGGGAGGAGTACGCCAACATCACCACCGTGGTCACCGGCACCGTGGAGGAGGACGGGGAGACCACCGACGTGGAGGTGGAGGTCCTGGACAAGACCAAGCTGGACGGCCTGCCCGCCGTGGAGGAGGGCACCCACTTCACCTTGGGCGGCCGGTCCTTCTCCCTCTACGAGGTCACCCAGGACGGCCTCACCCAGGTCTTTGACAGCGGCAGCGACTTTGAATCCATCACCGCCCAGGCCTATCCCGACCACTTCAACGCCTCCAACAAGAACAACAAGCTGGACAGCCGCAGCGACGCCAAGGGCCCCGAGCCGGAGAGCGTCACCGTGAACCTGGTGGAGGGCAAGCCCTATGCCTACGTGGGTCTGGAGCGCATCGGCGGGGTGATGGTCTATGACCTCTCCGACCCCGCCCACCCCGCTTTCGTGGAGTATGTGAACACCCGGGACTTCTCCGTGGACTTCCCCGAGGCCGGCACCGACCCCGCCCAGGGGGATGTGTCCGTGGAGGGCATGTGCGCCGTCCCCGCCTCCGCCAGCCCCACGGGCCAGGCCCTGCTCCTCACCGCCAACGAGGTCTCCGGCACCGTGGCCGTGTTCCAGCACAGCCAGCAGGCCGAGGCCCCGGCGGAGCTCCCCTTCACCGACGTGGCCCAGGGGGCCTGGTACTACGACGCCGTGGCCTACGCCTATGAAAACGGCCTGATGGCCGGCATGGGCAACGACCTCTTCCTCCCCAACGGCACCACCACCCGGGCCCAGCTGGTGACCATCCTCCACCGCCTGGAGGGCGCCCCCGCTCTGGGAGACAACCCGGACGATCCCTTCTCCGACGTGGCCGCCGACAGCTGGTACGGCCAGGCCGTCTACTGGGCCCGGGAAAAGGGCATCGTCAAGGGCATCAGCGACACCGCCTTCGGCCCCGACCAGGCCCTCACCCGGGAGCAGATGGCCGCCATGCTCCACCGGTACGCCCAGTACAAGCAGGCCGACCTGTCCGCCTCCGCCGACCTGTCCGGCTACACCGACGCCGGCCAGATCGCCAACTATGCCCAGGCCGCCATGGCCTGGACCAACGGCACCGGCCTCATCACCGGCACCTCTGCCACCACCCTGAGCCCCAAGGGCACCGCCACCCGGGCCCAGGTGGCCACCATCCTTCAGCGTATGAGCGACTTGTTCGCCCAGGCATAACGTTCACGGAACCTCTTTTCTTCCAACGAAGCGCCCCCAGCTGGTTTCCCAGCTGGGGGCGCTTCCCTTGTCCAGACCAAGGGGGCGGGCGTCTGCCGAACGCCCGCCCCCTTGGGGAATGGATCCATTATGATTTTGCCTTGCCGCCCATCCAGAAAGCCAGGGCAAAGCCCCCGGCGAAGGTGAGGCAGCTCAGCGCCAGGGCCCCAGGCCCGGCAAAGGAGGTGGGGAGGATCATCAGGGTGGAGGCCAGGGCAAACCCCAGCAGCACCCGGGTGAGGCCCACGTAATACCGCTCCAGCAGCCAGGACACCAGCCGGGCCAGCAGCAGGATGGTCAGCAAAAACCCCGCCCCCATGGGCAGCAGCACCCCCCAGTCCAGATGGCCGATCCCCTGGGCCATGGGCTGGTAGAGCCCCAGGAAGAGGAGCACGGAGGAGGAGCTCAGCCCCGGCAGGAGCATGCTCAGCCCCCACACCGCCCCGCAGAAGAGGAACAGCCCCGCCCCCGGCTGGAGGAAGGCGTCCTTGGGCCCCTCGTCCAGCACCTGGAAGAGGGTGAAGGACAGGGCCAGGGAGAGGACGAACCCCACCCAGGCGGCGGGCTTTTTCTCCTCCCCCCGGACGGTCTTTTGGAACAGGGCGGGCATGGTGCCGAAGATGAGCCCGGCGAACAGGGTCATGGTGGGCCCCGAGGAGACGGTGAGCAGATACTCCACCACCCGGGCCAGCAGCACGAACCCCACCAGCCCCCCGCCGATGAGGGGGAGGAAGAGGCGCAGATGCCGCCGCAGGGTGGCCAGGGGGTGGGTGAAAAGCTGGATCATGGGCTCATACAGCCCGAAAGCCAGGCAGAGCACCCCGCCGCTGACCCCCGGCAGGATGGCCCCGGTGCCGATAAGCATCCCCTGGAGCAGCAGCAGCCACATGCGGGTGGTTGGTTTGGAAGCCGGCGCCATGGTACCCCTCCTCTGACACGGAATGACTGGGAACAACAAAAAAAGCTCCCTGGAAATCAGGGAGCTTTCTGGTGGACGATACAGGACTTGAACCTGTGACCTCCCGCACGTCAAGCGGATGCTCATACCAGCTGAGCTAATCGTCCGTCTCTTGCGGAACGAATGTTATTTTATCGGATGGGCCGGCATTTGTCAAGGGATTTTGGGGAAAAACTTTTCTTTTCTTTCCCATCCCCTGCCGGGCGGGGAAAAATTGACAAGGCCCCGGGCCTTTCCTATAATGGAGGGGAACAGGCCGGGCTCCCCGGCCGGAGGGGAGGCCCGCCATGATCGACCTGAACCACATCCCCCGCTATCGGGAGAACAACCGCATCGAGGCCAAGAAGGCCGCCGGGGGCTTCCCCCACAGCCTGTGGGAGACCTATTCCGCCTTTGCCAACACCATCGGCGGCCTCATCCTCCTGGGGGTGGAGGAGGCCCCGGACAAGTCCCTCCACGTCACCGGCGTGCCCGACGGGCCGGGGTATGCCGCCACCTTCTGGGCCACGGTGGGGGACCCCGCCAAGGTCAGCGCCAACATCCTCGCCCCGGAGGACGTAGCCCTGCACACCGTGGAGGGGAAGCAGATCCTGGTGATCTCCGTGCCCCGGGCCAACCGGCACCAGCGGCCGGTGTACATCGGCGACAGCCCCTTCACCGGCTCCTACCGCCGGGACGGGGAGGGGGACTACCACTGCTCCCCCGAGGAGGTCCGGGCCATGCTCCGGGACCGGGAGGACGCCCCCGCCGACCTGGCGGTGCTGGAGGGCCGGGGCCCGGGGGACCTGGTCCCCGGGGATGTGCGGCAGTTCCGGGCCCTGATGGCCATGCGCCAGCCCGACCACCCCTGGAACTATCTCCCCGACGAGCGCTTCCTCCCGGCGGCGGGGATCCTGGGGCCGGGGCAGGGCGGCGGGCTCCACCCCACCCTGGCGGGGCTGCTCCTGCTGGGCCGGCGGAAACCCCTGCGGGAGGTCTTTCCCCACTTCCGCCTGGAATACCGGGAGGAGGACACCGGCTTCTCCCTGGCCACCGCCCGGCCGGGGCCGCCGGAGAACCTCTTCTCCTTCTACACCCTGGTCTCCCGGCGGCTGGCCGCCGTCTCCGCCCTGCTGGCCCAGAGCCCCGGGGAGGAGGCCGCCCTGGCCGAGGCCATGCGGGAGGCCGTCCTCAACGCCATCCTCCACGCCGACTACTTCAGCCGGGGCGGGCTGACCATCCTCCGGGCGGCGGACAAGCTCACCGTGTCCAACGGGGGGCTGCTCCGCATCTCCCCCGACCAGGCCCGCCAGGGGGCCGCCGGGGACCCCAGGAACCGGGGGCTGGTGGCCCTGTTCTCCCTGCTGAAGCTGGCCACCGGCACCGGCCGGGGGCTGCGGGGGATCTATTCCCTCTGGGCCAGCCAGGGGTGGCAGGCCCCCGTCCTGGCCGAGGCCGACCACGCCGGGCGCACCGACCTCTCCCTTCCCCTGCCCCACCGGACCTTCTCCCGGGAGGAGCTCACCCGGCAGCAGATCCTGGAATACCTCACCGACCACGTCTCCGCCGGGCCCCGGGGCCTGGCCCAGGGGCTGGGCCTGCCCCTGCGGGAGGTCCAGGAGGCCCTGGCCCGGCTCACCGGGCAGAACCTGGTGGTGGCCCGGGGGCAGAGCTATCGCCTGCGGGCGTAGGAAAAAAGCGACGGGCCGCTTTTTGGGGGGGATGCAGGAACTCTGCGAGGCTCCCCGCCTGCGGGGCTTTCTCGCAGACCACAGCGCAGCGCAAAACCGCCGCGCACCTCTTTGGGTGCGCGGCGGTTGGATTTTTACTGGGGGGCGTTCCCCTGCTCCTTGAGGATGGGCTGCAGGTGCATCAGCAGGTCCACCTTGTTGTTCACCTCGAACTTCTTGTAGATGTTGGCGATGTGGGTGCGCACGGTGTAGATGCTGATGTGGAGCTCCTCGGCGATCTGCTCGTTCTTCATCCCGGAGGAGAGGTAGTAGACGATCCGCCGCTCCTGCTGGGTGAGGGTGTTGTAGGGGTGGTTCAGGTTCTTGGGCAGCTCCTTGGTCTGGCAGGCGATGAACATCAGGTGCCAGGTCTGGATGAGCCCCCCGGCGCTGGAGGAGAGGAAGGAGGTGTGGTAGAAGGAGATGTCCCCCGCCAGGGAGGTGAAGGTCTGGCTGGTGCCCCCCTGGGCGGTGAGGCGCTCACTGATCTCGTTGATCATGGTCTGGACCTCCCGGAACTTGGGGTCCCCCTGGTAGTTGCTGCGGAGGAAGTGGCCCTGGTTGTGGCGGTACTGCTCCCAGAAGATGCGGCTGATCTCCTGGGCGGCCTGGTTGGTCTGCAGCACCGTCATGTCCTGGTTGAGGATCACCGCCCCCATCTTGGCCTCCTGGAAGAAGAGGTGGAAGCAGTCCTGGAACCGGGCCTCCCCGCTGTGGCGGAGGTAGGTCTGGTAGTTGGCCTCCACCAGCTGGGCCAGGTACTCCAAAGGCTCCCGCTCGGCCTCGGCAAAGCCCCCCTCCTCCCGGGTGCGGAAGAGGCCCATGGAGCCGATCACCCGCTCCCCCTGGTAGAAGAAGAGCACCGCCTGGTAATACAGGTCCTCCGCCGCCATGTGGATGCCGTAGGGTGTGCGCTCGTACTCCTCCAGGGCCATCACGTCCTGGGTGAAGATCACCCGCTTCCCCTTCAGGTGGGCAGGCAGGGAGGAGTAGCGGAAGATGTCGTCCTTATAGACGTGGTCCTTGTAGTCGTACATGGGCCCGTACCGGATGCCGTAGGTGATGTAGTTGCTGAGCACGTTCCCCCGCCGGGGCCCGCCCCCGGGGAACACCGGGTAGGGATAGGGGAAGAAAATGCTGCGCTGGAAACCGAAGTGCCTGTCAAACAGGGCCAGGACTTTCTTGGGGAAATTCTCGCTGTCCCGGGACAAGTCCAGGGCGAAATGCATGGCCGCCTGGTGCCACGCCTCAGGGATCCTGCTGATGGCGGCCCCCTCCTTTCCCGGCGGAACTGGCCCGCGTGCCCCGTCAAAATGACAGATGCCCTGCACCTTTCCCGCCGGATTTCTTGATATTGGCGACATTATACACAGTTTGCATCAAAAATTCAATCTTTTCTCCTGAAAAAGCATCAGAAAAATTTCCCCGCAATTTGCAGTTTTTCCTTGACAAGCCCCTGTCGCAGTGTATAATATAGCTATCTGTGGAACGAAAAAAGCCATTTTTGTATGGAGTTCGTATAAAATGGACAAATCAAACAATATGGGAGGATACTTAACATGCAACCCAGAGATGTAGTTATCGTCAGCGCCTGCCGGACCGCCATCGGCAAGTTCCAGGGCCAGTTCAAGGACGTTTCCGCCAGAGACCTGGCCATCACCGCCGGCAAGGAGGCCATCCGCCGCGCCGGGATCGACATCAACACCATCGACGAAATGGTCATGGGTGAGTGCTACCTGGGGATGCAGGGCTCCCTGCCCGCCCGCCAGGTGTCCATGCGCATCGGCCTGCCGGTGGAGAGCAGCGCTGTCACCGTCAACCAGAACTGCGCCTCCGGTATGCGCGCCATGGAGATCGCCTGCCACAACATCATGCTGGGCAAGACCGACATCGGCCTGGTGGTGGGCGTGGAGAACATGACCCAGGCCCCCTTCCTGCTGCCCAAGGCCCGCATGGGCTACCGCATGGGCGGCATCCCCACCGAGGGCGGCGCTGAGCTGTACGACAGCCTGATCCACGACGCCCTGTACGACGCCCTGGTCCCCGGCCACATGGGGGTCACCGCCGACAACGTGGCCAAGCTGTGCAACGTCTCCCGCCAGGAATGTGACGAGCTGGCCGTCATCAGCCACAACCGCGCCTGCGCCGCCATCGACGCCGGCAAGTTCAAGGACGAGATCGTCCCCGTGGTCATCCACAACAAGAAGAAGGGCGACATCGTCATCGACACCGACGAGCACCCCATCCGCAACTGCAGCTATGAGACCATCTCCAAGATGAAGGCCGTCTTCACCCCCGATGGCGTCACCACCGCGGCCAACGCCTCCGGCATCAACGACGCCGCCGCCGCCACCGTCATCATGTCCGCCGAGAAGGCCAAGGAGCTGGGCCTGAAGCCCATGGCCAAGCTCATCAACATCTGCTCCGCCGGCGTGGAGCCCAAGTACATGGGCATCGGCCCCGCCTATGCCATCCCCAAGTGTCTCAAGCAGGTGGGCATGGACTTCAACGACGTGGACTACTGGGAGATCAACGAGGCCTTCGCCGCCCAGTTCCTGGGTGTGGGCCGCAAGCTCAAGGAGGAGCACGGCTGGGAGGTCGACCTGAACAAGACCAACGCCAACGGCTCCGGCATCTCCCTGGGCCACCCCATCGGCTGCACCGGCCTGCGGATCATCGTCTCCATGCTGTACGAAATGCAGCGCCGCGGCGCCACCATCGGCGGCGCCTCCCTGTGCGTGGGCGGCGGCCCCGCCATGGCCTCCCTGTGGACCCGTGACGTCTGATCCCGCCCTCCCCAGTTGATTTGACAGACAAAAGCGCCTGCCGGCTTCCTCGGCAGGCGCTTTTTCTGCGCTCTTGCAATTTGGGGGCACAGGGGCTACAATAAAGGGTAAATCCAAACACCCACAGGAGGGATCGCCATGGACGCCATGTGGCTGGAAGTCATTCTGAACACCAAGGCAGAGGAGCTGGACGACCTCTGCGCCAAGCTCATCGCCAACGGGGTGCCCGGCCTGGCGGTGGAGGAAGAGGAGGAGTTCCGGGCCTTTCTGGAGGAGAACCGCCAGTATTGGGACTATGTGGACGACGCCCTGCTGGAGCAGATGAAAGGGGTCTCCCGGGTGAAGCTCTACGTCACCGACGACGCCGACGGCCAGGCCCAGCTGAACACCTACCTGGCCGGCATCGACCTGCCCTACACCACCGTCCCCCTCCGGGAGTACGACTGGGCCCACAGCTGGCAGAAGTACTACCGCCCCCTGGCCGTGGGGGAGAGGCTCTACATCGTCCCTGAGTGGGAGCGGGACACCGCCGCCGTCCCGGAAGGGGTGGTGCGGCTGCTGATGAACCCCGGCCTCACCTTCGGCACCGGGTCCCACGCCTCCACCCAGCTGTGCCTGGAGGGGGTAGAGGCCCACGTGCAGCCCGGGGACCGGGTGCTGGACCTGGGCTGCGGCAGTGGCATTTTGGCCATCGCCGCCCTGCGCCTGGGGGCCAGCCACGCCACGGGGGTGGACATTGACCCCAAGGCCGTGGACGTGGCCTACGAAAACGCCGCCCTCAACGACATCGGCCGGGACCGGTGCCGCTTCCTGGCGGGCAACGTCCTGGCCGACCAGGGCCTGGTCCAGACCCTGGCCCAGGAGAGGGCCCAGCTGGTGCTGGCCAACATCGTGGCCGACGTGATCATCCCCCTGGCCCCCATGGTGTCCCAGCTGATGGACCCCCAGGGCACCTTCCTG
>DXDK01000001.1 GCA_019115545.1 Candidatus Evtepia faecavium | reverse complement strand
AGGTGCATGTACTCCGTGACCCACCGGTCGGAGACGAAGGTCACCAGGCCCCGGTAGGTGTAGTCGGTGAGGGTGAGGCCGGTCTCCTCCCGCACCTCCCGGACCAGGCACTCCTCGGGGCTCTCCTTGTCCTCGAATTTGCCCCCGATGCCGATCCACTTGTCCTTGTTGATGTCGTGCTCCTTCTTCACCCGGTGGAGCATGAGATACTGCCCCGCCCGCTCGATGTAGCACAGGGTGGTGTTCCAGGCCATGGCGCGCCCCTCCTCAGTATTCCCGGCTGAACCGGTCGTAGATGGTAAAGACCTCCCCGTCCAGGAAGGCCATGGCCTGGTCCCGGATGTCCCGGGGGATGCCGAAGAAGGCCGCCGCCACCGCCCCGGCCATGGAGGCGATGGTGTCGCTGTCCCCGCCGATGGACACGGCACCCCGGAGGGCGTCCTCAAAGCTCTCCGCCTCCAGGAAGGCCTCCATGGCCTGGGGGACGCTGCCGGCGCAGGTGACGTCGAAGGCGTAGTCGGCCCGGATGGCGTCCAGGGTGAAGTCCAGGGGGTAGTACCGGGTGACGTGGTCCCGGATGGCGGCCTTGTCCGCCCCCGTCCGGGCCAGGTACACCGCCCCGGCCACCACGCAGGCCCCGGCGATGCCGTCGGGGTGGTTGTGGGTGACCTCCGCCGAGGCCTTGGCCAGGGCCAGGCACTGGGGCAGGCTCTCTGCCGCCCAGGCCACCGGGGAGACCCGCATGGCGCTGCCGTTGCCCAGGCTGCCGTAGGGCTGGGGGTCGGGGTTGGCCAGCCAGGCCTCGAACCGGGGGCCGTAGCCCAGCCGGGGGTGCTGCCGGCCCAGGCGGCGCATCTCCGCCGCCACGTTTTCCCGGAACGTCTCCAGGTTCTCCGTCCCCATGAGCACCGCCGAGGCCACCGCCGCGGTCATGACGCTGTCGTCGGTCATCCGGCAGTCCGGCTGGAAGAGGGGGAAGTCTTTGGATTTGTGGTTGTGCCACTCGTACACCGAGCCCACAATGTCTCCGATCAGGGCGCCCAGCATGGCCACCCCTCCTTTCCCAGAAGGATTCTGGGGGTATCATACCACATCCCCGGCGGGTTTTCCAGCCCCCCGGCGGGGGCTTGCCTTTCCCGCCCCTTCCGGGTACAATGGGGGTATCATTCCCCAAAGGAGGGCAGCCCTATGCTTCACGACCGCCAGCGGATCCGCGACCGGGCCGAGGAGGCCATCTTCGGCAGCGCGGAGTCCCAACTAATGCTCCCCAAATACCGCATCCCCCAAAACGCCTCCCGGGGGGAGGCCATCCTGGAAATGCTCCGGGACGAGCTCTTCCTGGACGGCAACGCCCGGCAGAACCTGGCCACCTTCTGCCAGACCTATGCCGACGAGGAGGTCCGGGAGCTCATGGACCTGTGCATCGACAAGAACATGATCGACAAGGACGAGTACCCCCAGACGGCGGAGATCGAGTCCCGGTGCGTCCACATGCTGGCCGACCTCTGGAACGCCCCCCTGGCGGGCAACCCGGTGGGCACCTCCACCGTGGGCTCCTCGGAGGCCTGCATGCTGGGGGGCCTGGCCATGTACTTCCGGTGGAAGCACGCCCGGCGCCAGGCGGGCAAGCCCACCCACCGGCCCAACCTGGTCACCGGCCCGGTGCAGGTGTGCTGGGAGAAGTTCGCCCGGTACTGGGACATCGAGCTGCGCCAGGTCCCCATGGACCCCGGCCGCCTGGCCATCACCCCCGAGGCCATGCTCCCCTACCTGGACGAGAACACCATCGGCGTGGTGGCCACCCTGGGCCTCACCTTCACCGGGGCCTATGAGCCGGTGGAGGACCTCTGCCGCGCCCTGGACCAGGTCCAGCAGGAGAAGGGCTGGGACCTGTCCATCCACGTGGACGGGGCCTCCGGGGGATTCGTGGCCCCCTTCTGCGCCCCGGACCTGGCCTGGGACTTCCGAAACCCCCGGGTGAAGTCCATCAGCGCCTCGGGGCACAAATTCGGCC
The DNA here is from genome assembly GCA_019115545.1 of Candidatus Evtepia faecavium. Classification (GTDB taxonomy): domain Bacteria; phylum Bacillota; class Clostridia; order Oscillospirales; family Oscillospiraceae; genus Evtepia; species Evtepia faecavium. Next base: position 9,118 of record DXDK01000001.1, on the reverse strand, counting down.
TCTCCCCCCTGGGCTGCGGCTTCGTCCTCTGGCGGGACAAGGCCGACCTGCCGGAGGAGCTCACCTTCCACGTCAACTACCTAGGCGGGGACATGGCGGTCTTTCAGCTGAACTTCTCCCGCCCGGCCGGGCCGGTGATCTGCCAGTACTACCAGCTGCTCCGCCTGGGCCGGGCAGGGTACCGGCAGATCCACATGAACTGCTACAAGACCGCCCAGTACCTGGCCCGGGAGATCGAGCGCTCCGGCCCCTTCCGCCTGCTCTACCGGGGCGACCCCCAGGCGGGCATCCCCGCCCTCACCTGGACCCTGGAGGCGGGGGCGGAGGTGCCCTTCAACCTCTACGACTTCGCCGACCGGCTGCGCAACCGGGGCTGGCAGGTGCCCGCCTACTCCCTCCCCGCCAATGACCAGGACACCGTGGTCCAGCGGATCCTGGTCCGCCAGGGTTTTGGGCTGAACATGGCCCGGCTGTTCATCGAGGACTTCCGCCGCACGGTGGACTACTTCGCCCGCCACGGGGTGGGGGAAAACCTCACCCAGCAGGAGGCCGGGGGCTTCCACCACTGACCCGGCCCCGCCCTATCCCTTTTCACACACTGCCGCCCGCCGGGCCCCTGGTCAGGTCCCGCCGGGCGGCAGTTTCTCTGCTTTGGTTTATCCGTGCTGGGGCTCCGCGACCTCCGCCCGCCGGCCCAGGCAGACCCAGAGCAGGCCCATCCCCCCGGCCCCGGTGAGGGCGGCCAGGGCCAGGGCGGCCTGGGGCCCCGCCAGGTCCAGGAGGAAGCCCCCGGCGAAGCTGCTGGCCACGATGCCCAGGGTGTTGGCCATGTTGAAATAGGTCTGCCCCTGGACCCGGTCGCAAAGGTCCACCAGGTCGTTGACCAGGTACACCGAGGCCACGGCGTACACCGCGTACCCCGTCATCTCAAAGACCTGGACGGCATAGAGGAAGGGCAGGTTGGGGGCCGCCCAGGACAGCAGGGCGTGGAGGAAGAAGGACACCCCCGCCAGGCGCACCCACACCCGGGCCCGGGCCCGGCGGAGGAGGAGGGCGAAGAGGACCATGGCGGGGATGTCCATGATCCCCTGGAGGGTGAGCACCCAGCCCATCTCCCCGCTGCCGCCCCCCAGAGGCTGGACGATCTGCAGGCAGAAGGAGGCCAGCACGTTGTGGCTGGTGCACACCAGGACGGCCCCCGCCAGCAGGGGGCGGCACTGGGGATACTTTTTCAAAAAGGGCCGCCGGTCCGCCGGCGGGGGCGGGGCCTTGGGGAGGTTCCGCCCCACCGGGCCGCCCCGGCGGAAGGTGGCCGCCCCCACCCCCAGCATCCCCCCGGCCAGCAGGAGCAGCACGGGGATGACCCCCGGCCCCGCCAGGGCGGTGACCCACCCGCACAGGCCGGAGACCAGGGCGAAGGACATGCCCCCCATCCCCCGGGACAGGCCGAAGTTCAGGGGGACCTGGTTGTTCACGCAATCCATCCCCAGGGCATAGAGGAGGGGGGCCAGCAGGTGGAGGAGGACCAGCAGCCCCAGATACAGCCCCGCCTGGGCCCCCTTTCCGGGAAAGAGGAGCAGCCCCACGGCGCACAGCCCCATGGCCGCCACCAGGGCCCCGGCAAACTGCCCCAGGGAGAGCCGGCGCAGCCGGTCCCCCCGGGCCCCCACCCAGGGCTGGAGGAGGGAGGCCAAGGCCCCCGCCAGGCCCAGCAGCAGGCCGATCTCCCCGTTGGTGAGCCCCCGGTCCAGCAGGTACAGGCTGGAGAAGGAGAAGAGGATGCAGTAGGCCATCCAGTAACTGGCCTGGATCCAGGCGTAGTGGGGGGTGGCGGTGGCAAACAGCTTTTTCATGGGACCAGACCTCCTTGGGGAGCACATGGGACGCCCCCCGCCGTTTCTGCCCGGCGGGGGGCATCGGGAAGACAGGGACGAGAAATCGAGGCGTTCCCTTCCCCGGAAAACCCTCCGGGGAACTGTCTCCATCCTATCCCCTCTCCCCCGCCGGGGCAATGGCCAACCATGAGGGATTGCCTGCTCTGTTTTGATCCCTTCTGCCCCATCCTGGGGGGTATCTGCTTAAATTTGAGCACTTCCCCCCTGCGCCAGAAAGCCCCCCGGCCTGCGGGCCGGGGGGCTTTCTGGGCTGAGGGGTGTATGAGCAACGTAGGAAGAGAGCGGGATCAGGCCTTCCGGCGGCGGAAGGTGGGAGCCACCGCATGCTCCGGGGCGGGGCCGGTGAGGCGGCCGATGGCCGCCCCAGCCGCCAGACCCACAACAGCTGCCACGATGGTGGGGAGGATGGCCTCCTCCAGGGTCAGGGGGAGGACGAAGACCGCGCCGGCGGCCACGGCGGCCACCAGGCCCAGCAGGATGACGACGAACTTTTTCATGGGGAAATCTCCTTTCTTTTCTGCGGGCCGGCCGGCTTTCCCGCCGGCCCGGCCTCTGGACCCAGGATAGCCCCAAGGGCGCCGGGGCGCCATGGCTAACCCTGGGGAAAAATGGGATCACTTTTGGGGGGCAGGGGCTGTTTTTCGGTAGGTTTTGCGCCTTTTCTTCTCAATTTTCCGGATCCGGACCCCGGCCAGCTGCCGGAAGGCCAGCTGCCGGGCCAGGGCCCGGGCCCTTCAGGTCTCCCCGTGGCGGAGGGTGGGGGCGCGGCCGGCGGGAACCTCCGGCCCGGTGAGGGCGCTCACCCCCAGGGCGGCGGCCAGGGCGGCCGCCAGGGCCAGCACCGTGGGCCCCAGGGCGGTGAGCAGGTCGGGGCTGAGGATGGGCAGCAGCAGGGCCGCCACGGAGGCGGCAGCCACCACCAGGGAGAGCAGAATCACAGCGAGCTTTTTCATAAAAAGTCCTCCTTTCCGTGGGACGGAACCGGGTTTTGGTTGGCGTGGGTTCTTGGCTTTGGTTTCCTCTCTTGTTCTGTCTGTAGGATACCCCAAGCCGCCCCGGAGAACAATGCCTCGCCCTGGTGAAAAACCCGCTCTGCCCCCGGTAGCGCCCCCCTCTCCCAGTAGGAAATGAGTAGGCTGCGGTAGGCTTTCTCCCCTTTTCTGCTCCCCCCAGGGTAGAAAAAGCGCGCCCCTGTCTTGATTTTGCCCGGCCCAGACAGTAAAATAGAACAGAAATCCCACACGAAAGGGGGCACCCCGGTGGATAAAAACGCCTTTTTGCTCTACAACGAGGTGGTCTACCACCTCCACACCTGCGAGGATCTGGAGGATCTCAAACGCTCCCTCCTGGCCCAGGTGAAGCTCATCATCCCCTGCGCCTACATCAGCCTCATCGAGGTGGCCATCGACCCGGACACCCGGGCCATCCGCCACCAGAACCCCCTGTGCCTGCCGGAGTCCTTCCGGGGGGTGGAGGAGGCCTGGATCCGCCGGGACCACCAGGACGAGACCCTCTGGGTCAGCCACGCCCCCGAGTCCCTGGTGACCCGGGGCAGCGAGCTCATCGGGGAGGGGCGGCTGGACAGCCCCATCTACCGCAGCCTCTACGCCCCCCTGGGCATCTATGACACCATGAGCCTCAACCTCACCTATGACCACCAGGTGATGGCCCTGCTCTCCCTCTACCGCACCAAGCCCCAGGGGGTGTTCACCGACCAGGACGCCTTCTATCTCCGGGCCCTGGCCAACCACATCAACTACGCCTACCACGCCATGGCCACCCGGGCCCCGGCGGCCGCCCCCGCCCAGTCGGCGGAGGAGCTGGTCCGCGCCCACGGCCTGACCCGGCGGGAGGAGGAGATCCTCCGCCTGGTGTTCCAGGACCAGAGCAACGAGGACATCGCCGCCCAGCTGGTGATCTCCCGGCACACCCTGCTGAAGCACCTGCAGAACATCTATCGCAAATGCGGCGTCTCCTCCCGCTGGGACCTGCGCCGGCTGGGGCCGTAAGGCCCACCCATCTCCCCGGAAAGGAGGCTCCCCCTTGGAGACCAACGATTTCCTGCTGTACAACGAGGTGGTCTACCGCCTCCACGCCTGCCAGAGCATGGAGGCCTTCAAGCCCACCCTGCTCTCCCAGGTGAAACTCCTCATCCCCTATGCCTACGGCACCTTCATCCCCATCCACACCGACCCGGAGACCCAGCAGGCCGCCCACGGGGAGCCCTACTGCCTGCCCAGGTCCTTCACCCCCATGGAGGAGAAGTGGCTCCAGATGGCAGACCGGGGGTACAGCCTGTGGATGAGCTATGCCCCCGAGCCCACGGTGACCCGGGACAGCGAGCTGCTGGCCGGGGACAGCCGCTTCGACACCCCCAGCTACCGCCACATCTACCAGGACTGGCGGGTCTACGACTGCCTGCAGATGACCATCGCCCTGGCCGGCCGGACCATGGGCCGCCTGGCCTTTTACCGCACCCGGGCAGAGGGGGCCTTCACCGACCAGGACGTCTTCGCCCTCCGGGCCCTGGCCAACCACATTGGCCTGGCCTGCGCCCGGTGCCTCCAGCAGGAGGGCGCCGGCAGCGCCAAACGCCCCCTGGCCGAGCTCATCGAGGCCTATGGCCTCACCCGGCGGGAGGGGGAGATTCTGGGCCTCATCCTCCGGGACCAGAACAACGAGGAGATCCTCGCCCGGCTCACCATCTCCCGGAACACCCTGCTCAAGCACCTGCAGAACCTCTACCGCAAATGCGGTGTGTCCTCCCGGTGGGACCTGCGGAAGCTGGGGGGATAAATCCACAGCGCAGCAACAAGGGCGGCTGAGAGAACCCCTTCGGGTTCCCCCAGCCGCCCTTTGGCGTCTTGTGAAACTTCAAAACTTCCGGGCCACTTCCCGCCAGAAGGCCGCCCCGGTCTCCAATATCCCCTCGTCAAAGGCGAAGTTGTCCGCGTGGAGGGCCGGGGCCGGGCCGCAGCCCAGGAAGAAGAACAGCCCCGGCAGGTGCCGCTGGTACCAGGAGAAGTCCTCGGAGATCATCACCGGCTTTTCCAGCTCCTGAAAAGCAATCCCCCGGGCCCGCACCTGGTCATAGAGGGCCTCTGGATTCCACACGGCGGGGTAGCCGTCGTTGGTGTGGACGTCCACGGCGCAGCCGGTCTCCGCCGCCACGGCCCGGCCGATGTCCGCCAGCCCGTCCCGCAGGGCGAAGAACACCTCGTCCTGAAAGGCCCGCAGGCTCCCCAGCAGGACGGTCCTGCCGCTGACAGCGTTGCGCACGGTGCCGCTCTCCATCCGCCCGAACTTCAGCAGCCGGAACACGTCAGAGGGCAGGGCCTGCTCCAGGGCCACCGCCCGGCGGTAGAACTCCACCCCGGCGGCCAGGGCGTCCCGCCCCTCCTCGGCCTTGGCGATGTGGCTGGAGCGGCCGGTGATGGTGACGGACACCTCGCAGGAGCGGCTCATCAGCTCCCGCTTCCGGGAGGCGATGACCCCCGCGGGCAGGTCGGGCCACAGGTGCAGGCCAAAGACGCACCGGACGCGGTGGGCCTCGAACACGCCGCTGGCACACAGGTCCCGGGCGCCCCCTGTGGTCTCCTCCGCCGGCTGGAAGAGGAGCAGCACGTTGTGGGGCAGGCCCTCCTGCCCGGCCAGCCACTGGGCCAGGTCCAGGACCATGGCCATGTGGGCGTCGTGGCCGCAGGCGTGCATCCTCCCCGGGTGGCGGGAGGCAAAGGGCAGGCCGGTGTTCTCCTGGATGGGCAGGGCGTCGGCGTCGCTGCGGAAGGCGATGGCGTCGTCCCGGCCAAAGTCAAAAAAGGCGCACAGGGCCCCCGGAATGGGGGTGGACAGTTCACACCCCAGGGGGGTGAGGACCTCTCGGAGATAGGCCAGGGTCTCTGGCAGGTCCCGGTCCAGTTCCGGGATCTGGTGGAGGGCCCGGCGGTGTTGGATCACTTGCATAGTTCCTCCCATCTGCTTGCGGAGAAGCGAAAAAAATGCTATACTGCCTCCGTAAATTTTTGATTCCCCGAAGGAGGCAGACAGCCATGAATGCACAGGAAATCATCGAACGGATCCGCACGGCGGAGAAGAAAACCCCCGTCCGGGTCTTTCTCCAGGAGAAGGTCCCCCTGGACTTCCCCCACGCCACCGTCTTCCCCTGCGGGGAGAGCAAGATCGTCTTCGGCGACTGGAAGGACATCCAGCCCGTCCTGGAGGCCCACAAGGGGGACATCCTCCACCTGGTGGTGGAGAGCGACGGCCGCAACTCCGCCATCCCCCTGCTGGACACCAAGAACCTCAACGCCCGCATCGAGCCCGGGGCCATCATCCGGGACGACGTGGAGATCGGCGACAACGCCGTGGTGATGATGGGGGCGGTGATCAACATCGGCGCCGTCATCGGCCCGGGCACCATGATCGACATGGGGGCCGTGCTGGGGGGCCGGGCCATCGTGGGCAAGAACTGCCACATCGGGGCCGGCACCGTCCTGGCCGGGGTGGTGGAGCCCGCCAGCGCCGTCCCCGTGGTCATCGAGGACGACGTGGTCATCGGGGCCAACGCCGTGGTCCTGGAGGGCTGCCGGGTGGGCCAGGGGGCCGTGGTAGCCGCCGGGGCCGTGGTGGTCAGCGACGTGGCCCCCAACACCGTGGTGGCCGGGGTGCCCGCCAAGGTCCTGAAAACCAAGGACGGAAAGACCGCCGACAAGACGGCCCTGGTGGATGCCCTCAGAGAGCTCTGAGGGGCCAGGCCCCCGGTAGTACGTGCCCTACGGGTGGTCGGGGCTTTTACCAGCCTCGGGGCGCAGCGCCCCGGGGGGATGCCTGCCGGCGGCCTCCATTTCTCCTGTGAGAAATGGAGGAAAGAACACCAGGGAGGAGGAGTTTCCTCCTCCCTGGACCCACCTTCTCTAGTTTTTTGAAACCGGGGAAGGTGGGTCCTTCTTTTTCTTACAAACTTGTGTCCGACGCCCGTAACGGCCCGCCCCCCGGCTGGGCGGGCTGGGAGGCGTGGGTTGGGGGACGGAGGGAAAGGGCTGGGAAAAATCCAGCAAAAAATATTCTCTCAAAAGAAAGTTTCCAAATCAGGGCCCGTACATGGGTCTCGAAAAAGACCCTCTATCGTTCTGCTGCGCCTCTATCCCAAAAGATAGAGCGAGCCCCAGCGAGCGGTTTGATTCCAGGGGGTGCAGGGGGTTCCCCCCTGCGACTCTTTGCGTCCGGGCTTTCTCATAGAGAAAGCCTGGATCCCCGCCCCGGATAGGGGCGGGAAACTACGCCGCAGGGGCTAACCTGCGATGGTCCAATCGGCAGGGCCTGCCGATACCAACAGGGGCCCCCGGCCCCACTTGGCAGGGCCTCAGGGGAGCACCAGCTCCTCGTCAAAGATCTCCCCCTTGGCCACCAGGTTGGTGGGCCCGGTGAGATAGAGCCCGGTGACCCGGTCTCCCGCCCGCTCCACGTCCACGGTGAGCACGCCCCCGGCCATGGTCACCTGCACCCCCCGGCCGCTGACCTGGCCCAGGAGGGTGAGCACCGTCACCACGCTCCCCGTCCCCGTGCCGCAGGCTAAGGTGAAGTCCTCCACCCCCCGCTCGTAGGTCTTTTCCAGCACCTGGTCGGGGCCGGTGATCTCGTAGAAGTTCACGTTGGCCCCCTTGGGGAACCGGGGGTGGTTCCGCAGGGCCCGGCCCAGGCGGAACAGGGCCTGGGGGTCCGCCCCGGCCAGGCCGGGATAGGGCACCACCGCGTGGGGCAGACCGGGGTTGCCCAGCTCCACATAGGCGCAGGGCCAGGTTTTCCCCTCGGCCTCCAGCGTTTCCTGGAGGGAGATGGTGGTGGGGTCGTTGAGGCGGACCTGGTACTCCCGCCGGGAGATCCGCCGGCCGGTGACCAGGCCGGCGGTGGTCTCCACCCGCTGGGTCTCCCCCGCCAGGCCGGTCTCATAGCCGTACCGGCAGATGCACCGGGCTCCGTTGCCGCACATCTCCCCCAGGGAGCCGTCGCTGTTGTAAAATCCCATCCGGAAGTCCCCCTCCCCCTGGGCCGGCTGGACCACCATGAACCCGTCGGCCCCCAGGGAGCGGTGGGGGGCGCACAGGGTCCGGGCCAGGATGGGGAAGGCCTCCTCCGGCAGGCCCTCCTGGATGTTATTCAAAATGATAAAGTCGTTGCCGGCACCGTTCATTTTCCAAAACCGCATGGCCGTGGCTCCTTTCCAGATGTCATATCGGGTTTATTTCAGCACAAACGGGGGAAAAAATCAAGGCGGGGAAACCCTCCCCGGAGGACTTGACAAATTTCTCCCCCGGTGCTATTCTTTCTTTGTACAAACTGTTTCGCTGTTTCAAACGGAAGAGGGCGGCCACCCCCGCCCCCGCACTCTGTTGGAAAGCCGGCAAATGGGCGTGCGCTCTGGCACCCATTGTCGGCTTTTTTGCGCCCCCAGCGAGAAAGAGGAGAGAGTCCCCATGCACCTGACCCTTTGGCACGTGGTGGGCCTGCTGGCCACCATCGCCCTCATCATCGGCATCGGCATCTATTCCGGGCGGAAGGTCCGCTCGGCGGCGGACTTTGCCAGCGGCGGCGGCAAGGCCGGCGCCTGGATCGTCTGCGGGGCCATCATGGGCACCCTGGTCAGCGGCCAGGCCACCATCGGCACCGCCCAGCTGGCCTTCTCCTTCGGCATGTCCGCCTGGTGGTTCACCCTGGGCTCGGGCATCGGCTGTCTGATCCTAGCCCTGGGCTACGCCGCCCCCCTCCGCCGCAGCGGGTGCGCCACCTTACTGCAGATCGTCTCCCGGGAATACGGCCCCCGGGCGGAGACCTGGGGCAGCGTCCTCTCCTCCATCGGCATCTTCATCAGCGTGGTGGCACAGATCCTCTCCGCCACGGCGCTGCTCATCACCATTTTCCCCGTCAGCCATTTGGCGGCGGCCCTGATCTCCATCCTCCTCATGGCGGTGTACGTCATGTTCGGCGGGGTGTGGGGCGCCGGCATGGGAGGCGTGGTGAAACTCATTTTGCTCTATGTCTCCGCCATTGCAGGCGGGGTGCTGGTCTACGGCCTGGCCAACGGCTTCGGTGGCGTACTGGAGACGGTGGAGCACCTGCTGGTGAACTCCCCCCTGGGCGCCCTCAGCGGGGTGGAGAGCCAGCAGGCCGTCCACGAGCGCTTCACCTCCCTCATCGCCCGGGGGGCTTCCAAAGACATTGGCTCC
>DXDK01000041.1 GCA_019115545.1 Candidatus Evtepia faecavium | reverse complement strand
TCATAGGGGAGGTGGTTGCGGTCGTAGTAATCCTTCAGGGCGGCTTTCACGGCCTCCTCCGCCAGGACGGAGCAGTGGAGCTTGTGGGCGGGCAGGCCGTCCAGGGCCTGGGCCACCGCCCGGTTGGTGAGAGCCATCACCTGGGCGAGGGGCTTGCCCTTGATCATCTCCGTGGCCATGGAGCTGGAGGCGATGGCGCTGCCGCAGCCGAAGGTCTCAAACTTCACGTCAGTGACGGTGTCGTGGTCGATCTTTAGGTAGATCTTCATGATGTCCCCGCACTTGGCGTTGCCCACCTCCCCCACGCCGTCGGCGTCCTCCAGGACCCCCACGTTCCGGGGATGGCGGAAATGGTCCATGACTTTTTCACTGTATAACATAGCTGCGTTCTCCTTTCTGCAGCTCCCGCCAGACGGGAGACATGCTGCGTAGGTACTCTACTACCTGGGGGATCTCCCGGAGCATGGTGTCCACTTCGGCCTCGGTGTTCTCCTGGCACAGGGACAGGCGGAGGGAACCGTGGGCCACCTCGTGGGGCCGGCCGATGGCCAGCAGCACATGGCTGGGGTCCAGGGACCCGGAGGTGCAGGCCGACCCCGAGGATGCGCAGATCCCCCGGTCGTCCAGCAGCAGGAGGAGGGACTCCCCCTCGATGCCCTCGAAGCAGAAACTCACGTTCCCCGGCAGGCGGTGGACAGGGTCCCCGTTGAGGGCGGCGTGGGGAACGGCGGCCAGGCCCCGCACCAGCTTGTCCCGCAGGGCGGAGACTTTGGCGGCGTTGTCCTCCAGATGGCTGCAGGCCTCCTGGAGGGCGGCGGCCAGGCCCACGATGCCGGCTACGTTCTCCGTGCCCGCCCGTTTCCGGCGCTCCTGGGCCCCGCCCTCGATGAGGGGGAGAAGGGGGATGCCCTTGCGGACGTACAGGGCCCCCACCCCTTTGGGGCCGTGGAACTTGTGGCCGGAGAGGGAGAGCATGTCGATGTGTTCTGCCTCCACGTCAATGGCCAGGTGGCCGGCGGCCTGGACGGCGTCGGTATGGAAGGGGACCTTTCTGGCCCGGCAGATGGCGCCGATCTCCCCGATGGGCTGGATGGTGCCGATCTCGTTGTTGGCGTACATGACGGTGACCAGGCAGGTTTCCTCGGTGAGAGCCGCCTCCACCTGCCGGGGGTCGATCCGGCCGTTCTCGTGGACCTCCAGGAGGGTGACGGTGAACCCCTCCTTCTCCAGTTTCTGCAGGGTGTGGAGAACGGCGTGGTGCTCAAAGGCGGTGGAAATGATATGGGTCTTCCCCTGCCGCCGGCCCCACCGGGCGGCGGAGAGGATGGCTTGGTTGTCTGCCTCGCTGCCGCCGGAGGTGAAGTAAAGTTCCTCCGGCCGGCAGTGAAGACAGCGGGCCACGGTTTCCCGGGCCTGGGCCAGGGCCTCCGCGGCCTCCTGCCCCAGGGTATAGAGGGAGGAGGGGTTCCCATAGTGCTCTGTGAGGTAGGGCAGCATGGCTGCCAGGGCGGTGCCGCTGAGGCGGGTGGTAGCGGCGTTGTCAGCGTAAATCATGTCGGGGCCTCCTTTGTCGCTGGTATAATTCCTAGCGAATTGCTAGGTTCAAAGAGAGGATACCACGAATATCCTATAAAGTCAATAGGAAAATAGAAAGCGCCGCCCACATATCTTCCTTGGCAGCAAAAAACCGGGGGCGCATGGATTCCATGCGCCCCCGGGCGTGCTTGGTATCGAGAATCGGCGGGCCGCCAGGGGCCCTCACTCTTCCTGGGCGTTCTGGAGGTCGGCCAGGGACACGCTGTCCAGGTACTCGTCCACCACCCGGTCCAGCCCCTCCCACAAGGGGAGGGCCCGGCAGTGGCCAGCCTTTTCACAGCCCTTCTGCTCCCCCCGCAGGCAGGAGACCGAGGCCAAGCTCCCCTCGGCCAGCCGGAGAATCTCCCCGGCGGCGTAATCCTGGGGGTCCCGGCAGAGGCGGTAGCCGCCCCCTTTGCCCCGGGTGGCGTCTACCAGGTCGGCCCGGCTCAGGGAGGCCAGGATGTTCTCCAGGTATTTCACCGAGATCCCCTGGCGGCGGGCAATGTCTTTCAGGGGGATATAGGCCCCGGTATTGTGGTCGGCCAGATCCAGCATGACGCGAAGGGCATATCGTCCCTTGGTAGAGATCATCATACGCAATGCCTTCTTTCTAGGAGGAATGGAAACCTTAGGCGGGAAACACGGCCTTCCCATGGGGATTGCGGGGGACCAAGCAGGGAAAACCGAGCGAGTTCCTAGCTATTTTCCCTTATTATACCCCACGGAAGGGAAAAAGTGAATGGGTGCCCCGCAAATTTCAGCATTTTTTTGCAGGGGATGGTGCAAAAGAGGCCGTCCTGCCCCGCCGGGGGAAATCCGCTTCCTTCCCAGGCGGGGATGTGGTATAATATGCTATCCCATTCCAGACAGGAGGAGACAAGGATGCGCACCTATTTCTTAGAGGGCTGGTTCCAGCCTGGCCGGCCCACCGGCCCGGCCTTTCAGCAGGCCCTGGCCGCCCATCACCAGTACATCGGCCAGCAGGTGGCCCAGGGGAGGGTCCTGCTGGCGGGGCCCATCCCGGAGGACCCCCAGCGGGGGGGCATCCTGGTGGTGAAGAGCGGCGACATCGACGCCTTCTGCCAGGCGGACCCCTTCGTCCAGCTGGGGGTGCAGACCTATAAAATCACCCCCTTCCGGGTCTTTGACGGCCAGGCCGCCGTGAAGGCCTGGGCAGAGTGAGCCCCGCCCCCACCCTGGCCGTGGCCGGCCTGCAGGTGCACTTTCCCGGGCCGGGGGGAGCGGCTGCCGCCGTGGACGGGGTGGACCTCACCGTCCCCCAGGGGGCCATCGTGGGCCTGGTGGGGGAGTCCGGCTGCGGCAAGAGCGTCACCGCCCTGTCGGTGCTGGGGCTGCTTCCCCCCAACGGCCAGGTGACGGCGGGGAGGGTCGCCTTCGGCGGCCGGGACCTGCTCACCCTGCCGGAGGGGGACCTGCGGGCCCTCCGGGGGGACCGGATCGCCATGATCTTCCAGGACCCCATGACCTCCCTCAACCCCGTCTACCCCGTGGGGCGGCAGGTGGCGGAGGTCCTCCGCCTCCACCGGGGGCTGGACCGGAAGGCCGCCCGGGCCCGGACGGTGGACCTCTTCCGCCAGGTGGGCATCCCCGACCCGGAGGAGCGGTACCGGGCCTATCCCCGGCAGCTCTCTGGGGGCCTGCGCCAGCGGGTGATGATCGCCATGGCCATGGCCTGCGAGCCGGAGCTGCTCATCGCCGACGAGCCCACCACCGCCTTAGACGCCACCATCCAGGCCCAGATCCTCCGGCTCATGGGCCAGCTGCGCCGGGACCACGGCACGGCCATCCTCCTCATCACCCACAACATGGGGGTGGTGGCCCAGCTGTGCGACTACGTCTATGTGATGTACGCCGGGCAGATCGTGGAGGCGGCGGAGACCTTCGACCTCTTCCGCGCCCCCCGGCACCCCTACACCGCGGGGCTGCTCCGGGCCATCCCCTCCCTGGAGGGGGCGGAGGAGACCCTCTACACCATCCGGGGGACCGTCCCCGGCCCGGGGGAGACCTTCCCCGGCTGCCGCTTCTGCCCCCGGTGCGACCTGGGCGGGGCGGACTGCGCCCAGACCCCGCCCCCCCTCACCGACCTGGGCGGGGGCCATCTGGTCCGCTGCCACCACCCCTGCTGAGAGGAGGCGTCCCATGGAGACCATGTTAGCCGAGGGCCGGGCCCTCTCCAAGTCCTTCCCGGTGAAGGGCCAGGGAAAGGGAGCCGCCCTCCAGGCGGTGTCCCAGGTGGACATCGCCATCTACGAGGGGGAGACCCTGGCCCTGGTGGGGGAGTCCGGCTGCGGCAAGAGCACCCTGGGCCGCCTGCTGCTGGGGCTGCTCCCCCCCACCCAGGGGCAGGCCCTCTTTGACGGCCAGGACCTGGCCGCCCTGCCTCCCGCCCAGCTGCGGACCCTCCGGCGGCAGATGCAGCTGGTGTTCCAGGACGCCGCCGCCGCCCTGAACCCCCGGTGGACGGTGGCGGAGGTGCTGGCCGAGCCCCTGCGCCTCCACGACCTCTGCCCCCGGCGGGAATTTGCCGCCCGGGGGGCGGCCCTGCTGGAGCAGGTGGGCCTGTCCCCGGACCTGCTGGGGCGGTATCCCCACGAGCTCTCCGGGGGCCAGCGGCAGCGGGTGGGCCTGGCCCGGGCCCTGGCCCTCTCCCCCCGGCTGGTGGTGTGCGACGAGCCGGTGTCCGCCCTGGACGTCTCCGTCCAGGCCCAGATGCTCAACCTGCTCTCCCACCTGCAGCGGGAGCGGGGGCTCACCTACCTGTTCATCTCCCACGACCTGGGAGTGGTCCGCCACAGCGCCGACCGGGTGTGCGTCATGTTCCTGGGCCGGGTGTGCGAGGTGGGGCCCACCCAGGCCCTGTTCTCCGCCCCCCGGCACCCCTATACCAAGTTCCTGCTGGACTCCGTCCCCCGGCCGGACCCCACCCGCCGGGGAGAGGGGGCCGCCCTGCTCCCCGGGGAGATCCCCTCCCCGGTCCACCCCCCCTCCGGGTGCCGCTTCCGCACCCGGTGCCCCTATGCCAAGGACATCTGCGCCCAAGTTGTCCCCCCCCTCCAGGGGGAGGGGGGGCACCAGGCAGCCTGCCACTTCCCCCTGGGGAAGGCATAAGGAGGACGCGCCATGCCCTTCATCGACCTGCACTGCGATACCATCGCCCGCCTGCTGGCCTGCCGCCGGGCGGGGGAACCCGCCGGCCTGCGGAGGGGGGAACCCCTCCACGTCAACCTGGAAAAGCTCCGCCGCAGCGGCTACCTGCTCCAGGCCTTCGCCCTTTTCGTGAACCTCCACGGCACCCCTGCCCCCGCCGGGGACGGGGGCGATCCCCTCTATGCCCGGTCCATGGCCGCCCGGCCGGAGGACCCCCTGGAGGAGGTCCTCACCCTGGCCGACCTCTATTGGACCGAGCTGGCCCAGAACCGGGACCTGGCCCGCCCCGTTCTCTCCTTTCAGGACCTGGCCCAGGCCCGGGAGAGCGGCCAGATCGGCTGCCTGCTCACCGTGGAGGAGGGGGGCGTGTGCCGGGGGCAGCTTCCCCTGCTGCGCACCCTCTACCGCCTGGGGGTGCGGATGCTCACCCTCACCTGGAACTACCCCAACGAATTGGGCGCCCCCAACGGCCAGGCCGGGGGGCTCACCGAGACCGGCTTCGCCTTCCTGGCGGAGATGGAGGGGCTGGGGATGCTGGCCGACGTGTCCCACCTCTCCGACCAGGGGTTCTGGGACGTGTGCCGGGCGGCGAAACGGCCATTCCTGGCCAGCCACTCCAGCGCCCGGCAGGTGTGGGACCACCGGCGGAACCTCACCGACGAGATGCTCCGGGCCCTGGGGGACCGGGGCTGCCTGGCGGGGGTGAATTTCTACGCCGGCTTCCTGGGCCCCGGGGCGGTGAGCCAGACCGACGATCTGGTCCGCCACCTCCGGCACATGATCCAAACGGCCGGGCTGGAGGCCGTGGCCCTGGGCTCCGACTTCGACGGCATCGACACCCCCCTGGCCTGGGGGGACGCCGGGGGGATGGACCAGGTGGTCCAGGCCCTGGACCGGGCGGGCTTCACCTCCCGGGAGATCGAGGCCGTGTGCTGGAAAAACGCCTGGGACTTTTTCCGGCGGACCCTGTAACCCAATGGCCGCCCCCTGCCGGGGCGGCGAAGACGAAAGAGACATCCCGGGGCGCACCGCCCCGGTTCCCATCCAAAGGAGGCTCGTTCCCATGACCACATTCATCCACGCCCCGCTGTTTCAGCCCCTGACCATCGGGAAGCTCACCATCCCCAACCGCTTCTGCGCCGGGCCCTTGACCCTGCCCTCCCTTCAGGGGCCCTTTGGGGAGTTCTCCCAAGACGGCCTGGCCTATTTCGAGGCCCGGGCCAAGGGGGGCTTCGGGCTGATCTACACCGGGGCCTTTCACCCGGACACCCTGGTGGACCCCGTCCACCCCCTGGACAGCAAGCAGCCCCTGAAGGCCCCCAAGACCTTCCAGCGCACCGCCGTGGAACTGCTGGAGCGCCTGGACGCCTACGGGGCCAAGATGCTCCCCCAGGTGTCCATGGGCTACGGCCGCAACGCCCCGGGGTGCTTCTGCCCCTCGGAGATCCCCTATTACCACGACCCGGCCCGGCTGGCCCCCGCCCTCACCCGGGACCAGATCCGCCAGAAAATCGACCAGATGGTGGCCACGGCGGCCTTTCTGAAGCAGTGCGGCTTTCCCGGCATCGAGGTCCACGCCATGCACTGGGGCTACCTGCTGGACCAGTTCGCCATGACCTTCATGAACCACCGCACCGACGAGTACGGCGGGGCGCTGGAAAACCGCCTCCGCTGCGCCCGGGAGATCCTGGAGGGGGTGAAGGCCGCCTGCGGGTCGGACTTTGTGGTGTCCATGCGCCTGGCCCTGAAATCCTACATCAAGGGGTACAACCAGCCCTCCCTCCACGGGGAGGACGAGGTGGGCCGTACCCTGGAGGAGGGGCTGGAAATCGCCCGCCGGCTGGAGGCCTACGGCTACGACTGCCTCAGCGTGGACTTTGGCCAGTACGACTCCTTCTACTACGCCGCGCCCCCCTGCTACATGGAGAAGGGCCGGGTGATCCCCCTGGCCGCGGCGGTGAAGGAGCAGGTGAAGATCCCCATCCTCTGCGGCGGGCGGATGAACGACCCCGACCTGGCCGCCCAGGCCATCGCCGAGGGGAAGATGGACGCCGTGGTCCTGGGCCGGGCCTCCCTGGCCGACCCCGACTATCCCCGGAAGGTGGCCATGGGCTGTCCCCAGGACATCCGGCCCTGCATCGGGTGCAACCAGGGGTGCATCGGGGCTTTGAAGATCGGCCGGCGCACCGGCTGCGCCGTGAATCCCCAGGCCGCCCGGGAGGCCAGCTTCTCCCTCACACCCGCCCCCCGGAAGAAGTCCGTCCTGGTGGTGGGGGGCGGCCCCGCCGGCATGGAGGCCGCCCGCGCCGCCGCCCTCCGGGGGCACAAGGTCACCCTGTGGGAGCAGGGGGACGCTCTGGGGGGCAACCTGATCCCCGCCGGGACCCACGACTTTAAGCGGGAACTCCACGAGCTCAGCGCCTGGTACCAGCGGCAGCTGGCCCAGCTGGGGGTGGCGGTCCGGCTGGGGACCGCCGCCGACGCCCCGGCCATCCGCCGGGAAAAGCCCGACGCGGTGGTCCTGGCGGTGGGAGCCGCCCCCACGGTGCCCCCGGTGCCGGGCATCGACGACCCCAAGGTGGTGGACTGCGTCGCCGTGTTGGCCGGGGCCCCCCTGCCCGGGGATCGGGTCCTGGTGGTGGGGGGCGGCCTGGTGGGCTGCGAGACCGCCCTGGGCTGCGCCCAGGCTGGGAAGCAGGTCACCATCCTGGAGGCCCTGCCGGACATCCTCTCCGCCGGCATCCCGGTGCCGGAGATGAATTCCTCCATGCTCCGGGACCTGCTGGCGGAGTGGAAGGTGGACCTCAAAACCGGCCGCCGCCTGGCCCGGGTCACCCAGGCCGGGGCCGTGGCCGCCGGCGAAGGGGGGGAGGAGACCATCCCCGCCGACCACATCATCCTGGCGGTGGGCTTCACCCCCCGGCCCTCCCTGGCGGGAGAGCTCCTGGGCGCCGGCATGGAGGTCTACCAAGTGGGAGACGGCCGCAAAGTGGGCAGCGTCATGACCGCCGTGGGCAGCGGCTACACCGTGGGCAGAAGCATCTGAACAAGGAGGTGATACCATGCGAAAGAATTTTCAGAACGTGGGGTTCTATCCCCAGCCGGTGCTGGTGGTGGGCACCTATGACGGGGACGGCATCCCCGACGCCATGAACGTGGGCTGGGGCGGCCTGGTGGGCAGCAGCTTCGTGGAGCTGAACATCTCCCGGGGCCACAAGACCACCGAGAACATCCAGGCCAAGCGGGCCTTCACCCTGAGCTTCGCCGACCAGGCCCACCTGGTGGAGGCCGACTACGTGGGTCTGGTCTCCGGCTACGACGTGCCGGACAAGATCGCCCGGGCGGGGCTCCACCCGGTGCGGGCCGAGTTCGTGGACGCCCCCCTGTTTGAGGAGTTCCCCCTCACCCTGGAGTGCCAGGTGGTGGAGATGATGGACGGCCCCGGGGGCCTGCGCGTCGTGGGCCAGGTGGTGAACATGAGCGCCGACGAGGCCATCCTGGGCCAGGACGGCCAGGTGGACCCGGACAAGGCCCGGTTCCTCTCCTTCGACCGGATCCACCGGACCTACCGCCTCCTGGGGGGCGTGGTGGGGCAGGCCTACTGCGACGGGAAGAAAAAGATGTGAGAAATTTGGGCTGGGCCCGGGCCGCCGGCGGAAGTCCGCGGCCCACGCCCGCCCGGGTGAGTTCCTTGGGTAGAGGCATTGCGGGAAGCGGTTTTGTATAAATACGACAAATTTGCCCCGAGAAATCACGGTGGATATTGTTTTTCTGCTTCCTTGACAAGGGGCGGGCTTGTCCCGTATAATGTTGAACAATGATAGAGGCGCGGCGTTCATCAGTACCCTCCGCCCAACCGGCAGTCACCGGGGAGGGGAAAGGGGTCGCCGCCGAAGGGTTCCCCCAGTGGCTGACAGGGGAACGCCTGGGCCGTCAGAGAATATCTGACGGACTGCCATTGAGATACAATGGAGCGCTTGCCGATGACAGCAGCGCTTAAGGTTCGATGGAGCGCTATCATGGTAAAACCAAGGGACCCCCGTTTCGTCCCGCTTTCTATTGTTTTTTACCATGGATCCGCTTCGGGTCCATGGTTTTTTTCTTGAAAAAACCAAAATCAAAAGAAAAGAGGAGACACCATGAAGAAGATTCTTGCCCTTGCCCTGTCTCTCACCCTGGCCCTGTCCCTGTGTGCCTGCGGAGGAGACACCACCGGCGATACCGCCGAGAACACCGACACCCAGCAAATGGAGACCGACGTGGTGGAGATCCCCGAAGTGGAGGACCTCACCAGCACCGACACCAGCGCCATCCCCGGCGTGGAGGACGGCGTCCTCACCGTGGGTATGGAGTGCGCCTACGCCCCCTACAACTGGACCCAGGCGGACGACTCCAACGGCGCTGTGCCCATCGCCAACGCCCCCGGTTCCTATGCCAACGGCTACGACGTGATGATCGCCCAGCGCATCTGCGACGCCTACGGCTGGGAGCTGGAGATTCAGCAGATCAGCTGGGACGGCCTCACCCCCGCCCTGCAGGCCGGCACCATTGACGCCGTCATCGCCGGCCAGTCCATGACCGACGAGCGCCTGGCCGAGGTGGATATGGCTGGCCCCTACTTCTACGCCACCATCGTCTGCGTGACCAAGGAGGGCAGCGACGTGGCCTCCGCCACCGGCATCAGCCAGCTCACCGGCACCTGCACCGCCCAGACCGGCACCATTTGGTACGACACCTGCCTGCCCCAGGCCGCTGAGGTGGCGGACATCGAGATCATGCCCCAGTCTGAGGACGCCCCCGCCATGATCATGGCCGTGGAGTCCGGCACCGTGGACTTCATCTGCACCGACATGCCCACCGCCATGGGCGCCTGCTCCACCTACGATGACCTGACCATCCTGGACTTCTCCAGCAACGCTGAGGACAACTTCGACGTCAGCGAAGGGGACATCAACATCGGCATCTCCGTGGTGAAGGACAACACCCAGCTGAAGGACGCCATCGACACCGTCCTGGCTCCCCTGAACGCCGACATCTTCAACGCCATCATGAACGAGGCCATCGCCGTTCAGCCCACCATCTGATCCCGCGGTTAACGGCCTTCCGGCCGCAACAGGATATTCTGCCCACTATCCGGCCCTGCACCCCAGGGCCGGATAGTGGCGGTTAAGAGAAAGGAACACGAATCTCCATGGAAAAACTCTTTGAACTGGGCTATGACAT
>DXDK01000007.1 GCA_019115545.1 Candidatus Evtepia faecavium | reverse complement strand
GAGCCGGGGATCGAGGCCACCCACAAAGGGGTGGTGGTCATCGCCATGAACAAGCTCCGAGAGGTGATGCTGGAGGTCCCCGAGGTGCTGGACAACGCCCGCCTCACCGGCGATGGCAAGACCCTCTACCTGATAAAAAACAAACGGACCAACCTGGGATAATACCCCAGACTTCTGATGAAACAGGACCCGTTCCCCCCAAGGGAACGGGTCCTGTTTCATCAATCAAGCGCCAGCAGGTCTGTAAGCTGCCCGGCCTGGATGGCAGGGAGGTGCCGCTGGATGGTTTCCACCGGCCAGTCCCACCACCCCAAGGCCTGGAGGGCGGCGATGGTCTCGTGGGGAAATCGCTGGCGGATGGGGCGGGCAGGCACGCCCCCCACGATGGTGTAGGGGGGCACGTCCTGGGTCACCAGGGCCCGGGCGCCGATGATGGCCCCGTCCCCGATGGTGACGCCAGACAGGATGACGGCCTCATAGCCCACCCACACGTCGTTGCCCAGGACGATGTCCCCCTTGTTGTCCCAGGCCTCGGTGACCCGGCTCCCATCCAGCCCCCACTCGGTGAAGAAGATGGGGAAGGGATAGGTGGACAGGGACCCCAAGGCGTGGTTGGCGCTGGTGAAGAGGAAGACGGCCCCGCAGGCGATGGAGCAGAACTTCCCCATCACCAGCCGGTCCCC
Source organism: Candidatus Evtepia faecavium (assembly GCA_019115545.1). Taxonomy (GTDB): domain Bacteria; phylum Bacillota; class Clostridia; order Oscillospirales; family Oscillospiraceae; genus Evtepia; species Evtepia faecavium. The sequence continues at coordinate 2,673 of DXDK01000007.1, read as the reverse complement.
GTTGACGGGGTAGTGGTAAAGGACGTTGTTCTCCTGGAAGGCCCGGGGATCGTTGCGGAAGTCGTGGTACATGGTAAAGTCGCCCACCTGAATGGCGGGGTTGGTGATGACGTTTTTCAGGTAGACGGTGGCTTTGTCCCCAGGGCGGGGATAGATGAGGTTGGGGTTCATAGGCAGGCTCCTTTCCCGGTGGGATGCCTCCATGGTACCCCGGCACGGGGGAAAATGCCACCCACCAAACACTTCCCAACCAAAGTGGAAGAAACCCAGGGCGGCCCCGTCTGGGGCCGCCCTGGGCGGGTTTATTTCCAATAGACGATCTTCCCGATGGCGGAGGGGGAGAGGTGATAGGCCGCCCCCAGCTCCTCCAGAGAGGCCCCCTGGCGGAAGGCGCGGCGGATGGCTTCGTTCCGCCGGTCCAGCATGGCCCGGGCGCCGGAGCGCTCCCCCCAGCCTTTCCGCTGGGCACGGTCCACCGGGACGTAGAGACACGCCCCCTGGACATAGCGCTGCAGCTCCCGCACCAGGGCCTCGGGGAGCAGGTCGCCTGCGTTGATGTATCGCACGTTGGCTTCCTCCTTGGAATGGATTCCCAAAGGCAAAGCCAGCGCCTGGGCGTGACAAGGGGCCACTCCCTGCAAAGGTCACGCTGGCTCTGCAGGGAGAAAGGCTTGGTTGCGGGGCATGGGTTCACATCCTTTCTGAAAAGGGGGATCAGCTTTCCCCCGCGGCGATGACGTCCACCCCCAGGCCGAAGGGATCGGAGAGGACCACCTGGCCGCAGGGCACCGCCCCCGCCGGGGCGGCACAGCGGCGGAGGGCATCCATGCAGGCCAGGAGGCGGTCCTTGGGCACCCCGGCGCTGGTTTTCACCGGCAGGAGGGTGCCGTCGGGGCGCTTCAGGGTGGTGGTGAGGACCCGCTGGGGGGCGGTGGCCTCCTGACGGGCGTAGTCGGCCCCCTTGGGGCAGCCGTTGCCCTGGGCTTCCCCGCCGGGCAGGAGGGTCACCCGGCACCCCTTGGGGCAGAGGACGCAGGTGGTCACCCCCGGCTGGGGCAGGCCCTTGGCCATGGCGTTGGAGGTCTCCGGAGGCATGGGGACCAGGGGCTGGCCCAGGACGAACCGGGCGGCGTTCCCCCCGGCGGCGTGGCCCTGGACGGAGACGAAGTCCGCCAGGTCCATCACCTTCCGGCTGTTGCCGCAGGCGAAGATCCCCGGGACGGAGGTCTGGAGAAACCCGTCGGTCACCGTGCCGTTGGTGGCGCCGTCCAGGGCGATCCCCGCCTGGGCGGCGATCTCGTTTTCCGGGATGAGACCCACGGAGAGAAGGAGGGTGTCGCAGTCCACCCGGCGCCCAGTGCCGGGGATGGGGCGGCCGGCGGCGTCCACCTGGCTCAGCTCCACCCCCTCCAGGCGCTTAGGGCCAAAGATCCGGGTGACGGTGGTCCGGAGGTGGAGGGGGATGCCGAAGTCATAGAGGCACTGGATGATGTTCCGCTCCAGCCCGCCGGGGGCGGGCTTCTGCTCGGCCACGCACAGCACCTGGGCCCCCTCCAGGGTGAGCCGCCGGGCCATGATCAGGCCGATGTCCCCGGACCCCAGGACCACCACCCGGCGGCCCACCATGAGGTTCTTGGTGTTCATCAGGTTCTGGGCGGTGCCGGCGGTGTACACCCCCGCCGGCCGGGTGCCGGGGATGGCGATGGCCCCCCGGGTGCGCTCCCGGCAGCCGGTGGCCAGCACCACCGCCCCCGCCTGGCAGCGCAGCAGCCCCCGGCGGGTGACGGCGGTGACCTGCCGCCCCGCCGTCAGGCGGGTGACCATGGCCCCGGTGACCAGGGCAGCCCCGGCGGCCTGGGCCTCCCCCCGGGCCCGGCGGGCGTACTCCGGGCCGGTGAGGGTCTCCCGGTACCGGATGAGGCCGAAGCCGTCGTGGATGCACTGGTGGAGGATGCCCCCCACCTGGTCCTCCCGCTCCAGCACCAGGACGGAGGCCGCCCCCGCCTCTTTGGCCCCCTGGGCGGCGGCCAGGCCCCCGGGGCCGCCCCCGATGATGACCACGTCGTAATACCTTTCTTCCATCACTTCACCCTCCCGGTAAACAGAGGGGACCCGGCCCCCCGGTAGGTGACCTCCTCCGGGGCCAAGCCGTAGTCCTCCACCAGCATCTGGGCGATCTTGGGTAGGCAGTACCCCCCGTGGCAGCGGCCGGTGGTGGCCCAGGCCCGGTACTTGATCCCCGCCAGGGTGCGCACCCCCAGGGGGTTCTCCACCGCCTGGCGGAGCTCCGCCCGGGTGACCGTCTGGCACCGGCACACCACCTCCCCGTAGTCCGGGTCGGCGGCGATGAGGGCGGCCTGGCCCTCCGGGCTCTGGTCCCGGAAGCGGCGGATGCCCTGGCGCCGGGGCTGGAAGTCCGCCCGGGGCACCAGGTCCAGGGTGCGCTCCACCAGCCCCACCACCTCCCGGGCCAGGGGGAGGGAGGCGGTGAGCCCCGGGGACTCGATGCCGATGAGGTCGATGAACCCCGGCCGGTCCTCCTGGACCACGAAGTCCCGGTAGCCCCCCTCCCCCGGGGGGGCCTGCTTGGGCCGCAGGCCGGCATAGGCGCCGATGATCTGCCGCCGGTTCAGGCTGGGGAGGAGCTGCTGGGCCTCCTGAAACAGCCGGTCC
>DXDK01000040.1 GCA_019115545.1 Candidatus Evtepia faecavium | reverse complement strand
AGACTGGATTTTTCCACAGAGCAATATCCAGTTAAAAATTGTTTCTCCGAATATGCGTTTCCAAATCTGGTCTGGTGCACATGAGCCAGAAAGAGACCGTGGCAGAGGGCACGCAACCCAAAAGATGGAGCGAGCCCCAGCGAGCGGTTTTATTCCAGGGGGTGCAGGGGGTTCCCCCCTGCGACTCTTTGCGTCCGGGCTTTCTCATAGAGAAAGCCTGGATCCCCGCCCCGGACAGGGGCGGGGGACCACGTGGCAGGGGCTAACCTGCGCCGGACTAGGCGGCAGGGCCTGCAGGGCCTGCGCGACCGGGGCCGGCCCCCCGGCCTCAGTTCTTCAGGCTCTGCATGGGGGCGGGGATCCGCCCGCCCCGCTGGATGAAGGGGGCGGAGGAGAAGGGATGCACCGGGATCACCGGGGCAGAGCCCAGCAGCCCGCCGAACTCCACCGTGTCCCCCACGGTTTTGCCGGGGGCGGGGATGATGCGCACGGCGGTGGTCTTGGAGTTGACCATGCCGATGGCCGCCTCGTCGGCGATGATGGCGGAGATGGTCTCGGCGGAGGTGTCCCCGGGGACGGCGATCATGTCCAGGCCCACGGAGCAGACGCAGGTCATGGCCTCCAGCTTGTCCAGGTGGAGGGCTCCCTGGCGGGCGGCGGCGATCATGCCCTCGTCCTCGCTGACGGGGATGAAGGCCCCGGACAGGCCCCCCACGTGGTTGGAGGCCATGACGCCGCCCTTCTTCACCGCGTCGTTGAGCAGGGCCAGGGCGGCGGTGGTGCCGTGGGTGCCGCAGACCTCCAGGCCCATCTCCTCCAGGATGCGGGCCACGGAGTCCCCCACGGCGGGGGTGGGGGCCAGGGAGAGGTCCACGATGCCGAAGGGGACCTCCAGCCGGGCGGAGGCCTCCCGGGCCACCAGCTGGCCCATGCGGGTGATGCGGAAGGCGGTCTTTTTGATGGTCTCGGCCACCACGTCAAAGGGCTGGCCCTTCACCTGCTCCAGGGCGTGGTGGACCACCCCGGGGCCGGAGATGCCCACGTTGATGACGCACTCCGGCTCCCCGGCGCCGTGGAAGGCCCCGGCCATGAAGGGGTTGTCCTCCACGGCGTTGGAGAAGACCACCAGCTTGGCGCAGCCGAAGCCCCCGGCGGCGGCGGTGAGGTCGGCGGCCCGCTTGATGACCTGGCCCATCTCCGCCACGGCGTCCATGTTGATCCCCGCCTTGGTGGAGCCCACGTTCACCGAGGAGCACACCAGCTCCGTGGTGGCCAGGGCCTCGGGGATGGAGGCGATGAGCTTCCGGTCAGACTGGGTGAACCCCTTCTGCACCAGGGCGGAGAAGCCGCCGATGAAGTCGATGCCCACGGTCTTGGCCGCCCGGTCCAGGGCGGCGGCGAAGGGGACGTAGTCGTTGGTGTCGCTGGCGGCGGCCACCAGGGAGATGGGGGTCACGGAGACCCGCTTGTTGACGATGGGGATGCCGAACTCCTTTTCAATGGCCTGGCCGGTGGACACCAGGTGCTGGGCCCGGCGGCAGATCTTGTCATAGATCTTCTGGCAGGCGGCCTTGGGGTCGGGGTCGGCGCAGTCCAGCAGGGAGATGCCCATGGTGATGGTGCGGATGTCCAGATGCTGCTGGTCAAACATCCGGATGGTCTGCAGGATCTCGGAGGAATTGATCATGGTGATGCCGCCCCCTTCTCAGATCCGGTGCATGGCCTGGAAGGTGTCCTCCCGCTGGGCGTGGATGGCCAGGCCCATCTGGGTCCCCAGGGTGGCCAGCTGGTCGGCCAGGTCCCCGAAGGGGATCTTGCAGGCCTCGGCCTCCACCAGCATGACCATGGTGAAGAAGTCCGGGGGGAGGATGGTCTGGGTGATGTCCAGGACGTTGACGTTCTGCTGGGCCAGGGTCTGGGTGACGTTGGCGATGATGCCCACCCGGTCCTTGCCGGCGACGGTGATGACTGCGCGCATAGTAGGGATACCTCTCTTTGTGTTTTGATGATGGAAATGGGGCGCCGGCCCGGGGGCCGGCGGGCCTCAGCCCTGGAGCTCGTCCAGGGTGAGGGAAAAGGCGGGGAGAAAGTGCTCCAGGAAATAGTCCAGCTCCGGCAGGTGGTAGTCCTCCAGGGCCTGGCGGGTCTGCCGGGCGGCGGACTGGAACTCCCGGTTGCCGGCCTTCAGCTCCTCCAGGCACTTGAGATGGGCCGAGAGCTTGTCGGCGGCCTTGACCAGGGCCTGGACCGCCGGGTCAGGCTCCCCCAGCAGGGCGGCGTAGGCCGGCTGCAGCTCCGGGGGGAGCATGGCGGTGAGCCGGGCGGCCGCCTGGGCCTCCACCGCCTTGTAGGCGGTCTGGATGGCGGGGTTGGCGTACTTCACCGGGGTGGGCAGGTCCCCGGTGAAGATCTCCGGGGCGTCGTGGTACAAAGCCACGGCGGCCACATGGCCGGGGTCGATGGCCCCGCCGAACTTGTCCCGGCGGATCACCGCCAGGGCGTGGGCCAGCACCGCCACCATGTGGGAGTGCTCCTGGACGTTTTCCGGGTCGGTGTTGCGCATCAGGCCCCACCGGCCGATGTACCGCATCCGGGCGATATAGGCAAAAAAAGAATGGGACATGGCACACTCCAAAGGGATGAGATGGGTCTTGTGGGACCCGGGACTTTCTCGAATTCTACTAGACCAACGACACAAGATGTGGTACAGTAAGAGGAGACTGCCCCCAGGCCCCAAAAGTTTCCCAGCCATTATACCAGACCCGCCGGGAAAAGGGAAGGGGTTTTCACAGATCGGAGGTCCTCTGCCCATGCGCGTTGCTATCCATACGCTAGGATGCAAGGTCAACCAGTACGAGAGCCAGGCCATGGAGACCCTCCTCCTGGCCCGGGGGCACCATCTGGTGCCCTTTACCGACCAGGCGGACGTGTACATCGTCAACAGCTGCACCGTCACCGCCACCAGCGACAAGAAGTCCCGCCAGGCGGTGCGCCAGGCCCGGAAGCGGGCCCCGGGGGCCCTGGTGGCCCTGTGCGGGTGCTATCCCCAGGTCTCCCCGGAGCAGGCCCAGGCCCTGGAGGCCGACCTCATCGCCGGCAGCGGGGACCGCCGGGCCTTCCTGGACCTGGTGGAGCAGGTGGCCGCCAGCGGCACCCCCACCGTGGCCCTGGACGACCCCTTCCGGCGCAAGAGCTTTGAGGCCCTCCCCGCCGGGGGGCTGGAGGGGCGCACCCGGGCCATGCTCAAGGTGGAGGACGGGTGCACCAACTTCTGCAGCTACTGCATCATCCCCTATGCCCGGGGGGCGGTGCGGTCTTTGCCTCCCTCCTCGGCGGCGGCCCAGGCCCAGGCCCTGGGGGCGGCGGGGTACCGGGAGATCGTGGTCACCGGCATCGAGCTGTCCGCCTATGGCCGGGACCTGCCGGGGCGGCCGGGGCTGGCCGACCTGGTGGAGGCGGTGTGCCAGGCGGTGCCGGGGCTCCGGGTGCGCCTGGGGTCCCTGGAACCGCGGACGGTGACGGAGGACTTCTGCCGCCGCCTGGCCGCCCTGCCCAACCTCTGCCCCCACTTCCACCTCTCCCTCCAGAGCGGGTGCGACGCCACCCTGGCCAGGATGAAGCGGAAGTACGACACCGCCCGGTACCGCCAGTCGGTGGACCTGCTCCGGGCCCACTTCGGCCGGCCGGCCCTCACCACCGACCTCATCCTGGGCTTTCCCGGGGAGACGGAGGAGGAGTTCCAGCAGACCCTGGCCTTCGTCCGCAGCTGCGGCTTTGCCCGGATGCATCTCTTCCCCTACTCCCGGCGGAAGGGGACCCCGGCGGCGGCCATGGCCGGCCAGGTCCCCAACGCCGAGAAGGCCCGCCGGGTCCGCCTGGCGGGGGCGGCGGCCGCCGCCGCGGAGCGCAGCTGGCTCACCAGCTGGGTGGGCCAGGCCGTCCCCGTGCTCTTCGAGGAGGAGAAGGAGGGCTTCTGGCGGGGGTACACCCCCCAGTACCTGGAGGTCCTGGCCCGGGGGACGGGGCTGCACAACCAGATAAAAACCGTCACCATCACCGCCGCCGGGGACACCCAGGTCTTCGGCGCCATTACCCAGGAGGAGAACCCATGAGCAGAGCAGACGAGATCTTTCAGGAGAATTGCCGCCAGATCCTCTCCCAGGGCACCTGGGACCGGGACCTGCCCGTCCGCCCCCGGTGGGACGACGGCACCCCCGCCCACACCATCAAGCTCTTCGGCCTGGTGAACCGCTACGATCTCCGGGCGGAGTTCCCCATCCAGACCATCCGGCGGATGTACCTGAAAAGCGCCGTGGACGAGCTGCTGTGGATCTGGCAGAAGAAGTCCCACAACGTCCACGACCTGCACAGCCACATCTGGGACGCCTGGGCGGACGAGACGGGCTCCATCGGCAAGGCCTACGGCTACCAGCTGGGGGTGAAGCACCACTACCCCGAGGGGGACATGGACCAGGTGGACCGGGTGCTCTACGATTTGAAGCACAACCCCGCCTCCCGGCGGATTTTGACCAACCTCTATAACCACCACGACTTGAGCGAGATGGCCCTCTACCCCTGCGCCTACTCCATGACCTTCAACGTCACCGGGCGCACCCTGAACGCCATCCTCCACCAGCGCTCCCAGGACATGCTCACCGCCAACGGGTGGAACGTGATGCAGTACGCCGTGCTGGTCCACCTGCTGGCCCAGGTGTCCGGCCTGGAGGCGGGGGAGCTGGTCCACGTCATCGCCGACGCCCACATCTATGACCGCCACGTGCCCATTGTGGAGCAGTTGCTCACCCGGAAGCCCTACCCGGCCCCCAAGCTGTGGCTGGACCCGGCGGTGAAGGACTTCTACGCCTTCACCCCCGACCACCTCCGGCTGGAGGGCTATCAGTGCCACCCGCTGGACCAGGCCATCCCCGTGGCCGTCTGAGGGGAGGGAGCGCCATGCAAGCCATCGTCGCCGTGGACCAGAACTGGGCCATCGGAAAGCAGGGGGACCAGCTGTGCTACCTCCCCCCGGATCTGAAGCGCTTCCAGCGCCTCACCACCGGCCACCCCGTGCTGGTGGGGCGGAAGACCCTGGCCACCTTCCCCGGGGGGCGGCCCCTGAAAAACCGGCGGAACCTGATCCTCTCCCGGGACCCCGCCTTCGCCCCGGAGGGAGGGGAGGTCTTCCCCACCCTGGAGGCCGCCCTGGCCGAGGCCGGGGAGGACACCTTCGTCATCGGGGGGGAGAGCCTCTACCGCCAGACCCTGGACCGGTGCCAGACGGTCTACGTCACCAAACTCCACCGGGCCTACCCCGGGGCCGACCGGTTCTTCCCCGACCTGGACCGGGACCCCGCCTGGGTCCTGGCCGAGGTGGAGGGGCCCTATGTGTTCGGGGACCTGGCCTATACCTATTGCCGCTATCGCCGGGCGGCGGCCCCGGAAAAAGAAAATACGTAGGACATCGCCCCCGGTGAGCTGCTGTTCTCACCGGGGGCGATGCCCGTTCTGCAAGTCACTGTGTGGACAGAGTGTCGTGTTTGTTCCGCCCCGCGGCAAGGCCGGCGGCCATGATCACCAGGCACACCGCCATGCCCAGGAAGAGGGGGTCAAAGGGCAGGTTCAGGAAGTTCCCCGCCAGCACGGCCACCGGGCCGGCCAGGATGGCGGTGAGGGTGAAGGGCCGGGGGATCTTCCCCTTCAGCCACAGGGCCCCGCACAGGGGGAGGAAGACCACCGCCCCCCGCAGGCCCATGGAGAGGAAGCCGAAGTCGTTGATCATGGCCCCGGGGACCAGGATGGCCACCACGGCGGCCAGGACCAGGATGGCCAGGATGGTCCCCCGGGTCACCAGGAGGCTGGTGCGGGAGTCGGCCTTCACCCGGGGGTTCTTCCGGGCGAAAATGTCGGTGACCAGGATGGAGGCCATCCCCAGGGCCAGGCCGGAGCCGCCCCCCACTACGGTGATGAACAGGGTCCCCAGCACCACCCCGCCGAAGAGGGCGGGCATGAACCGGGCTACGAACACCGGGAAGACCTGGGAGGTGGACTCAATCTGGATGAGGCCCTCCGGCACGCTCTGCCCCAGGGCCTGGAGAGCGGAGACCTCCTCGGCGGTGATGCAGTGGCCCCGCATATACAGGCCGATGAGGATGCAGGCGATGCCGATGGGGGGGATGAGGCAGGCGCTGAGCAGGGCCCCCTTCTTGGCGGCCCGGTGGCTCTTGGCCGACCAGATGGCCTGGGCATAGGTCTGGGTGGACAGCACCCCCAGCACCAGGGACAGGCCGGAGCCGATGTCCTTGGAGGCCCCCCGGGCGATGAGGGAGGTGAAGCGCTGGTGGATGGCCTGCTGGCTCTCCACCCCGCTGAGGGCGCCCAGGGGGGAGTTCACCAATAGGTTCTCCACCGTCTCCAGCACGCCGCCGAAGCCGTTGGCCAGGCCATAGACCAGCACCCCGCCCACAATGGCGGAGGCGTAGAGGAGGATGAGCTTGGCCACGCCCCCCATGCCGGCCCCCCACACCCCGCCGAAGATGACGTAAAAGGCCATCAGCAGGATGGAGATCAGGGCGGCGGCCAGGTGGCTCAGGGGGAAGATGGTGATCAGCAGGGCGGTGGCGGAGAGAACCTGGGCCACCACGCTGATGAAGATGCCGATGGAGGAGAGGACGCTGCCCCAGGTCTCCGCCCGGGGGCCGTACTCCCGGGAGACGATCTGCAGCAAGGTGGAGCATCCGCTGTGCCGCAGGGGCGCAGCGTAGCCCAACGCCAAAATCAGGCAGCCGATGCCCGACCCCAAGGTGAACCACCAGGCGGACATGCCGTAGTTAAAGGCCAGCTGGGCGGTGCCGATGGTGGCCTGGCCGCTGACCAGGGTGCCCATGATGGC
>DXDK01000039.1 GCA_019115545.1 Candidatus Evtepia faecavium | reverse complement strand
CCCCCCAGGCCGATGCAGAACCCGGCCAGGATGGCGAAGAGGAACAGTCCTCCCACACGTCTCATACTTTGTCTCCTCCCTCTCCGGCGCCGGCCGGGTGTCTCAGGTCTCCGCGCTCTGGCTGCCGTGGGCGCTGATGTGGTCTAGGATGACCGCCATCAGCTCCTCCTTCCCCAGCCCTTTTTCGGCAGAAAAGGAGAGGATGGGGGTGGCCTCGTCCAGGGAGAGGGTCTCCCGGATGAGGGCCAGGTTGGGCTCCCACTGGCTCTTCTTGATCTTGTCGTGCTTGTTGGCCACCACCACGAAGGGCTTGCCGGAGTCCCGGAACCACTGGGCCATGGTGCAGTCGTCGGCGGTGGGCTTGTGGCGCAGGTCCACGATGAGGATGCCCAAGGTGAGCAGGCTGGTGTCGGCGAACCACTGCTCGATGAGCTTCCCCCACCGGGCCCGCTCCTGCTTGGACACCTTGGCATAGCCGTATCCCGGCAGGTCCACGAAGTAGACCTGCTTGTCGATGCGGAAGTAGTTGATGTGGGTGGTCTTGCCGGGAGCGGAGCCCACCCGGGCGAAGTTCTTCCGCCCCAGCAGGCGGTTGATCACCGAGGACTTGCCCACGTTGGACCGGCCGGCAAAGGCGATCTGCGGCAGACTGTCCCGGGGACAGTCTGCCAATTTCGCCGCGGAGAGGATAAACTCCGCGTTCTGTGTGTTTAGTTTCATGGCCTTTCCTTTCCCGTCCCAGGTTTTTAGGCCTGGGGGATGGTGGCGTGGGTGGACCCGGTCTCCGGGCTCACCACGGGGACCTGGCCCCCCGCCTGGTCCGGCTGGGCCAGGGGCGGCCGCTCCAGGGCATTGGCCAGCACCTGGTCCACATGGTCCACGGGGATGAATTGGAGGGCGCTGCGGACGGTCTGGTCAATCTCCTCCAGGTCGGGCTCGTTGTCCTTGGGGATGATCACCGTGTGGATGCCGTTGCGCAGAGCGGCCATGGACTTCTCCCGCAGGCCGCCGATGGGCAGCACCCGGCCCCGGAGGGTGACCTCCCCCGTCATGGCCACATCCCCCCTTACGGGGATCCCTGTGAGGGCAGAGACCATGGCGGTGGTGATGGTCACCCCGGCGGAGGGGCCGTCCTTGGGCACGGCCCCCTCTGGGAAGTGGACGTGGATGTCCTTCTCCTTGTAGAAGTTGGCCTCGATGCCCAGCTGCACTGCCCGGCTGCGGATATAGGTGAAGGCCGCCCGGGCCGACTCCTTCATCACGTTGCCCAGGTTGCCGGTGAGCTCCACCTTGCCGGAGCCGGGGATCACATTGGCCTCGGCCTCCAGAAGGGTGCCCCCTACGGCGGTCCAGGCCAGGCCGTTGACCAGGCCCACCTGGCTCTCCAGGCCGTTCTTCTCCGGGTGGAACTTCCGGGGGCCCAGGAAGTGCTCCAGATTGTCCCCGGTGACGCTGGCCTGCTTATACTCCCCGGAGACGATGCCCATGGCCGCCTTCCGGCACAGGGCGCCCAGCTCCCGCTCTAGCACCCGGACGCCGGACTCCCGGGTATAGGCCACGATGATCTCCCGGATGGCGTCGTCGGTGCACTTCACCTGGCTCTTGCGCAGGCCGTGGCGCTTGCGCTGCTTGGGCAGCAGGTGGGTCTTGGCGATCTGCAGCTTCTCCTCGTCGGTGTAGCTGGGCAGCTCGATGACCTCCATCCGGTCCAGCAGGGGCTTGGGGATGGTGGAGGTGGTGTTGGCGGTGGTGATGAAGAGGACCTCGGACAGGTCAAAGGGGAGCTCCACAAAGTGGTCCCGGAAGGTGCTGTTCTGCTCGCTGTCCAGCACCTCCAGCAGGGCGGCGGAGGGGTCCCCCCGCAGGTCGCTGCCCAGCTTGTCGATCTCGTCCAGCAGCAGCAGGGGGTTCCGGGTGCCCGCCTGGCGCACGGCGTTGATGATCCGCCCGGGCATGGCCCCCACGTAGGTCTTCCGGTGGCCCCGGATGTCGGCCTCGTCGTGGACGCCGCCCAGGGAGATCCGGGCCAGCTTCCGGTTCAGGGCCCGGGCCACGGACATGGCGATGGAGGTCTTGCCCACCCCGGGAGGGCCCACCAGGCAGAGGATCTGCCCCTTCAGGTCGGGGGCCAGCTGCTTGACGGCCACGAACTCCAGGATGCGCTCCTTCACCTTCTCCAGGCCGTAGTGGTCGGCGTCCAGGACCTTCCGGGCGGCGGAGACGCTGGCCCGCTCCTTGGAGGTCTTGGTCCAAGGCAGCTCCAGGCACACGTCCAGGTAATTGCGCAGCACCGAGGACTCGGCAGAGCCGAAGGGCTGCTTCTCCAGGTGGGTCACCTCTTTGAGGAGCTTATTGGTCACCTCTTCCGGCAGCTTGGCCTCCATGATCTGGCGGCGGTAGGCGGTGATCTCGTTGTCCCCGTCCTCCCCCAGTTCCTCCTGGATCACCCGCACCTGCTCCCGGAGGAAGGCGTCCTTCTGGTTCTGGGTCATGTTCTCCTGGACCCGGCGCTGGATGTTCTGCTCCATCTCCAGCACCTCCACCTCCCGGTGGAGCAGGCGGTTGATCTTGTTCAGCCGCTGCACCGGGCGCAGCTCGTCCAGGATGGCCTGCTTGTCCAGCACCCGCATGGAGACGTTCTGGGCGATGAAGTCGGCGATATACCCCGGGTCCTCGCTGGCCATGATGTTCATGAGCATCTCCGCCGAGGCGCTCTTGGGAGAGAGCTCACAGTAGCGGTCAAAGAGCTCATAGGCCTGGCGGATGGCCGCCTCGGCCCGGAGGGAGTTGGTCTTCCCCTCGTAGGCGTGGGGGTGCTCCACCCGCTCCACCTGGGCGGCCAGGTAGGGCTCGCTCTGCACCAGGTCCAGAAGGCGGGCCCGGTATTCCCCCTCCACCATGACCCGGATGGTCTTCCCCGGCAGGCGGAGGATCTGGCGCACGGTGGACACCGTGCCGATGTCAAAGAGCTGGCCCCGGTCGGGGGTCTCCACCCGGAGGTCCTTCTGGGCCACCAGGAAGATGGGGGAGTTGGAGGACATGGCCTCCTCGATGGCCTTCACCGAGGCCTCCCGGCCCACGTCGAAGTGGACCATCATTTGGGGATAGATGGTCAGCCCCCGCAGGGCCAGGGCGGGCATGGTCTGCTTTTCGTTGGTCACGATCTTTTCTTCCTCAGGCATGTGGATTCACTTCCTTTCCAGTAAGCCGCGGAAACCCATCCCGCCTGCCGGGCGGAATGGACGGAAAGGGCGGAGAAGTTTCCCCCTCCGCCCTGTGGTGTTGCTGGGTCGTGGCGCCGCCGGTGGTTCAGGCGGTGCCGTCCTGCCGGGCCAAACCGCCGGCCTGGGCCCGCAGGGCCGCCGCCCCCAGATGGGGCCGGGGAGGCCGGTTGGGGTCCCGAATCAGGACGGGCTCTGCCCCGTCCTTCACGCTCTCGGGGGTGATGTCCACCTCCTCGATGGAGTTGTCCGACGGGATGTCATACATGATGGGGGACATGATCTCCTCCAGCACGGCCCGCAGGCCCCGGGCGCCGATGCCCCG
>DXDK01000038.1 GCA_019115545.1 Candidatus Evtepia faecavium | reverse complement strand
AGGCGGTGGATGTGCAGCTCATAGGCCCCCGTCTCGGTCTGGCTCAGGGCATAGGCCTGGCGGAGGGCGTCCAGCATCTCCCGCTGCCAGGGGATTTCCGGGGAGAGGACCAGGCTCCCCAGCCCCTGGCTCCCCAAGAGAGGGGCGATGTACTTGCGGTAGATGACGCTCCCCGCCGGGGCCAGAAAGGCCGGGTCCATGATGACGGAGAACATGGCCGCGTCAGGGGTGTGGCTGGCGGGCTGGGCCATGTGGAGGAGGTGGGCGTTCTTCACGATGCCCTGGCCGGCGGTGAGGGTGTAGTGCTCGTTCTCCACGAAGTACTCCATGGTGCCCTTGGTGATGACATTGAACTCCAGGGCGGGGTGCCAGTGCCAGTGGATGCCTGCCCGGTCAAACTGGTCCATAATGTCCAGGTAGAAGCGGATGGGGTAGTCCTCCGCCCCCTGGAGGTCCAGGGCCATGAGGGTGTGGTCGGTGAGGATCTCGGTGACTTGCATGGGGGACCTCCTTTGTGAAATCAGACCAAAGGATTGGGAGATCGTCCGATGTATTTTGCGCAAAAAGGTGATACTATACTAGCACAGAACCACCTCCCGCGCAAGGGGAGGGGAGAGGAGGGGGCCCCATGAAAACCCTGGGCTTTGAAATCGGAAGGAAATTCACCTTTACCAAGACCTTCGCCGAGAGCGACGTCTACCTCTTCGCCGGGATCATCGGGGACTTCTTTCCCGCCCATGTGAACGAGGAGTACTGCAAAACAATGCCCTATGGCACCCGGCTGGTCCACGGCTGCCTGACCTTCAGCCTCTGCTCCACGGTGAGCGGCATGGCGGGGGTGGAGAGCGGCAGCCACATCCTGGCCATGGGATATGACCAGCTGCGCTTCCGCAAGCCGGTGTACTTCGGGGACACCATCACCGCCACCTACTGGATCACCGAGGTGGACGAGGCCAAGGGCAAGACCACCGGCCAGTGCGTCATGACCAACCAGAAGGGGGAGACCGTCCTCACCTGCCTGCACTACATGAAGGTCATCCAACCGGCAGAGGAGGGGAAGGCATGAACCGCTGGCACCAGAACTATCTCCGGGACGCCTACCGGGACCGGGACCCCCGGGACCTCTACCGGGAGCGCCTGGCCACCGTCCAGGAGGCGCTGGACCTCATTGCGGACGGGGACTGCCTCACCTGGTCCACCCACGGCAGCGAGCCCAAGGTGTTCCTGGAGCACCTGCACACCATCGCCCCCCGGCTGGACAAGGGGGTGGACTGCTGGAACACCATCACCCGCTACACCTATCCCGTCACCAGCGACCCCGCCCTGGCAGGGAAGTTCCGCCACCACACCTTCTTCTTTGACAAGTGGTCGGTGGGGGCCCGGGGGAGCGGGCTGTACTCCCATTTCCCGGTGGACCAGCACCTGTACGCCAAGGGCATCCAGGCCTGCAAGGCCCCCAACGTCTTTGTGGCCCAGGTGTCCCCCATGGACAAGCACGGCTACGTCCATCTGAGCTGCGACCTCATCATGACCCTGGAGAACCTCTACCGGGCGGACAAGATCATCTTCGAGGTCAACGCCCGCACCCCCATGGTGTGGGGGGAGAACGCCCTGCCCGTGTCCATGGCCGACGTGCTCTACGAGGTGGATGAGCCCATCTACCAACTCCAAGATCCCCCCATCGGGGAGAAGGAGGAGACCATCGCCGGCTACGTCACCGAGATGATGGGGGACGGGGACTGCATCCAGCTGGGTTTTGGGGGCATCCCCAACGCCATTGGCTTCCACCTGATGGAAAAGCACGACCTGGGCATCCACACCGAGCAGATCGGCACCTCCATGGCCCACCTCATGGCCTGCGGGGCGGTGACCAACCGGTACAAGACCATCGACCGGGGGATCACCGTGGGGTCCTTCATCTCCGGGGATAACTTCCTGTATGACTTCGTGGACCAGCACCCCCGGCTCACCGTCCGGCGCAGCCGGTACACCAACGACCCCTACGTCATCGCCCGGAACGACAACGTGGTTTCCGTGAACGCCTCCCTCCAGATCGACCTCACCGGCCAGGTGTGCGCCGAGTCCATCGGCCCCTATCAGCACTCCGGCACCGGGGGCGCCACCGACTTTGCCTGGGGGGCCTACCACTCCAAGGGGGGGCGGGCCATCCTGGCCCAGACGTCCACCACGAAAAAGGGGACCCTCTCCCGCATCGTGCCCATCCTGGACCCGGGGGCCATTGTGTCGGTCTCCCGGAACCTGACGGACATGGTGGTCACCGAGTACGGCGTGGCCAAGCTCCGCCAGCGCACCGTGGGCCAGCGGGTGGAAAACCTCATCGCCGTGGCCCACCCCGACTTCCGGGCCGAGCTGCGGAAGCAGGCGGCGAAATATATGTACTACTAATCCCTTTTCTTCTCCTTTCTTACGGGAAACGCTCCGGCTCAAACCATGGGCCGGGGCGTTTCCCCCTTTGCCGGCGGCCGCGTTGCCCCGGAATTTCCTGGCGCTGCCGGGGAAACGATTGAATTTTCCCGGCAAATCTGGTATACTCACACTAATTATATCGTTTCGCAAGGAATGCGTAACGGCGTTGGCCATAAGGCCGGGAGGGGAGGGATCGCCATGCTGCAACAGAACAACCGGCAGGGCCAGGTGCGCTGGTACATCCTGGGCACCCTGGTGGCCCTGGAGCTGCTGATGTCCTTCTCCTTCCTGGGCTATATCCATGTGGAGCCCATCTCCATCACCACCGCCTATATCCCCGTGCTGCTGGCGGGGGTCCTGCTGGGGCCCTGGGAGGCCATGGCGCTGGGGGGCGTCTTTGGCCTGGCCAGCATGTGGAAGGCCACCGCCCACTATGTGGTGAACACCGACCAGCTCTTCTCCCCCACCACCAGCGGCAACCCCTTTGGGAGCTTCGTGCTCAGCGTGGTGAGCCGGATGCTCTTCGGGCTGCTGGTGGGGCTGCTGCTGCAGTGCTTCCGCAACGCCCGGCTGGCGGGGGGATGGGTGGCCCTGGTGGCCTTCCTGGGGCCCTTCCTCCACGCCCTGCTGGTGTACGGGGCCATGGCCCTCTGCTTCCCGGAGGCGGGGTATGGCCCGGCGGTGGCGGTGGAGGACCTGGGCACCCCCAGCGACGTGGTCACCAAGCTGGTCACCATGGCCATCGTCCTGGTGGTCTGGCGGCTGGACCGGTCCCAAAGGTGGAACCAGTTCCTCTTCCAGGTGGAGGCGGCCCGGAAGTTCTCCGCGGGGGAGCGGTACCACCGCCTGTCCATGGTGCTGGTGCTCATCGTCACCACCTGCTCGGCGGTGGCGGTGGCCATCTACTTCGTCCAGCGGATGAACAAGGTCCTCTCCCAGGAGGGCATCCAGCTGTCGGAGACCCACTACGAGGACCTGCTCCACCTGCAGATCCAGTTCCTCATCGGCATCCTGTCCATGATGGCCCTGGTGATCGTCTTTCTCATCTTCAACCGGCGGTATGCCACCTATAAAAACGCCGAGGCCAAGCGGGACGCCCTCACCGGGGTGATGACCCGCAGGACCTTCTACCACGCCTGCGTCCGGGCCCTGGAAAAGGCCGGGGCCCAGGGGACGGAGGGGATCTACTTCCTCATGGTGGACCTGGACCAGTTCAAGGAGATCAACGACCGCCACGGCCACCCCGCCGGGGACCGGGCCCTGCGGGAGACCGCCCGGGCCCTGCGGGACAGCTTTGGCCGCAGCGGCCTGGTGGGCCGCATCGGCGGGGACGAGTTCGCCGTCCTTCTCCCCACCCCCCGGACCCGGGAGGCGTTGGAGGAGGAGCTCCAGGCCTTCCAGACCCGGATCCGGTCGGTGGAGTGGGGGGAGACCCGCCTCACCTGCAGCATCGGGGGGTGGCGGGCCGTCCCCGGCCAGCGGATCGAGAGCCTCTACCAGCAGGCCGACCAGATGCTCTACCAGGCCAAGGAGGCGGGGCGGGACCGGTACGTCCTGGGCCAGGAGGCCCTCACCGGGGATCGGTGACAGAACAGATAGAGACAGCAAAAAAGGACATCCGTTTCGGATGTCCTTTTTGAAAGGGACGGGGAAAAGCGGTCGTTCCGACGTGTGACAACGCGCCGAAAGGACTGCCCCCACCGGCCTTCTGGCCGGCGGCGCGTTTGCGCCGTGCAAGGGTTTTGGCCAAAGGCCAAAACCTTGGCGAAGGGGCGGCTTTGCCGACCCCGAGCAGTTCAATCTCTCACGGTTACCAAAAAGAAAGACACGACGTACGTCGTGTCTTTCTTTTTGGCACGCCAGAAGGGACTCGAACCCCCAACCCTCAGAACCGGAATCTGATGCGCTATCCATTACGCTACTGGCGCGTGTGCTTTTCGATTGCCAAATTATTATAGCAAAGGGGCGGGGGAATGTAAAGGGGAATTTTCACGAATTTTCCCCGCTTTTTTTCGGGAGAACTGTGGGGAAAAGGGAGGGGGAAAGGCTTGCCCCCGGCGGGGTTCCATGGTAGAGTGGTAGGCGTGAAATTGGACGCCGCGCCGTCCCAGAAGCAACCGAAAGGAGTATGTATCGTGAGTTTTTCCTTCTCTGTCCCCACCAATCTGGTCTTTGGCCAGGGGGCCATTCAGAAGCTGCACAAGCAGCGCCTGCCGGGCAAGAAAGCCCTCATCGTGATCTCCAGCGGCAAGTCCACCCGGGCCAACGGGTACCTGGACGCCGTCCAGGACCAGCTGACCCAGGCCGGGGTGGAGTACGCTGTGTTTGACAAGGTCTCCGCCAACCCGGTGGTGGACACCGTCATGGCCGGGGCGGCCTTTGCCCGGGAGAATGGCTGTGACTTCGTCCTGGGCCTGGGAGGCGGCAGCAGCATCGACGCGGCCAAGGCCATCGCCATGGTGACCCCCAACGAGGGCAACTACTGGGACTATGTCTACGGCGGCACCGGCGGCGGGCAGAAGATGAAGAACAAGCCCCTGCCCATCGTGGCCATCCCCACCACCGCCGGCACCGGCACCGAGGTGGACGCCTGGACCGTGGTCACCAACGAGGCCACCAACGAGAAGATGAGCGGCGGCAACAAGACCACCTTCCCGGTGCTGTCCATCGTGGACCCGGACTTCATGCTCTCCGTGCCCCCCAAGTTCACCGCCTTCCAGGGGTTTGACGCCCTCTTCCACTCCACCGAGTCCTACATCAACAAGAACAACAACCTCATGCGGGACATGCTGGCCCTGAAGGCCATCGAGTCCGTGGGCCGGAACCTGGCCGCCGCCTGCGCCAACGGCCAGGACAAGCAGGCCCGGGAGCTGGTGGCCTTTGGCAGCTCCCTGTCCGGCATGGTGATGAGCGTGGACAACCTCTGCTCCGAGCACTCCCTGGAGCACCCCCTGTCCGCCTATCACCCCGCCATCGCCCACGGGGAGGGCCTGATCATGGTGAGCAAGGCCTACTACACCCACTTCGTGGAGCACTGCCCGGAGCTCCACGACCGCTTCATCGACATGGCCAAGGCCATGGGCAAGGAGGACGCCAAGGACCCCATGGACTTCGTCACCGCCCTGGTGGAGCTGCAGAAGGCCTGCGGGGTGGATAACCTGAAGATGTCCGACTACGGCATCACCCCCGAGGAGTTCCCCAAGTTCGTCTCCAACGCCCGGAGCACCATGGGCATCCTCTTCAAGCTGGACCGCCTCCAGCTCAGCGACGAGGATCTGGTGAAGATCTATACCGAGTCCTATCGGTGATTTTCGGCCCTGTTGGAAAAAACCCGGTCCCCCAGCTGTACAGCTGGGGGACCGGGTTTGTCTGTTGTGGGGATGGCGGGCCCGTTATCCCCGGGGATCCTCCAAACCCAAAGCCTGGAGCACCGCCTTGGCCTGGGCGATGCCCGCCGGGGGCAGGCGGAGGGGGACGCGGCCCTGGGTGTCCTCCACCAACCCCTGGGCCTGAAGGTCGGCCAGGACCTGGAAGTCGTACCCCTTCCAGCAGCGGCGGGCGGCGGGGTCGTCGTGGTCGGCCAGGGAGGTGAGGTAGAGCAGGGCCAGGGTGAGGTCCTGGGTCTGCTTGGGGGTTCTGTCCAT
>DXDK01000006.1 GCA_019115545.1 Candidatus Evtepia faecavium | reverse complement strand
CGTTTACGGGTAGCAGGTAGCGAAACTCTCGCGGCTGGCAGACCGTACTTGCGCGACGAGACGCGCGGGCTAGTAACATAGGGCTTTGCCCGCATAAGAAATACCCCCGGCTTTGCCGGGGGATATTTATTAATAAAATTGATTCTTATTCAAGTATTTCATGCCCCGTCTGGAACTTAAAGGTCATCCGCCCGTCCCGGTGGACGGTCACAGTGTCGATGACCGTGAGCCAGAGCCGGTCATCGAACTCCGTGATGGGTTCTCCGTACTCCGCCAACTCGAACATAAAGCCGCCGATGTCCTCGGCCTTATCATAAAACGATAGCCCGCAAATGAAACGGTAGCCCTAAAAAACAAACGATAGCCTACTGCCATCCAGTACCTTTGCGGACTGGATTGGCGGTGAGCTATCGTTCTACTGGGGAGCAGCAAAC
The DNA here is from genome assembly GCA_019115545.1 of Candidatus Evtepia faecavium. GTDB lineage: Bacteria > Bacillota > Clostridia > Oscillospirales > Oscillospiraceae > Evtepia > Evtepia faecavium. Next base: position 2,627 of record DXDK01000006.1, on the reverse strand, counting down.
ATCTCAAAAGCCCGAAAGCTCTTGAAATCAGGGCTTTCGGGCAAAAAGAAAGCACCGCAATTCTGATACGCTTTGTATCAAAATCGCGGTGCTTCTCTGGCGGAGCGGGTGGGATTCGAACCCACGTGCCGGAGTGACCGGCAAACTGATTTCGAGTCAGCCCCGTTATGACCACTTCGATACCGCTCCCTATTTCATTCCAAAATAGTATACCCGCAAATCTGCCTGGCGTCAACTAAAATTTTCCGCCGGCGCCGGGGCCCCTTCTGGAGAAAACTGTGGGGAAAGGGGTTGACAAATACCCTATGGGGGTATACTATAGAAAATACCCCGAGGGGGTATCTGGAAAGGAGATGACACCATGGACGAACCCATCTGCACCTGTCACAAGACCAAGGAGCGCGCGCCGGAGGAGGTCAAAAAACTCCTCAACCGCCTCAGCCGGATCGAGGGGCAGATCCGGGGCATCCGGGGCATGGTGGAGAAGGACGCCTATTGCCCGGACATCCTCATCCAGTCCGCCGCGGTCACCGCGGCCATGAATGCCTTCAACCGGGATCTGCTGGCCAGCCACATCCGCACCTGCGTGGTCAACGACATCCGGGCGGGGAAGGACGAGGTCATCGACGAGCTGGTCCTCACCCTGCAGAAACTGATGAAATGACGAGCCCCATTTTGCGCATCCCAACGGGAAGGAGGGGAACCTTATGGAACAGTACAACGTCACCGGCATGAGCTGCGCCGCCTGCAGCGCCCGGGTGGAGAAAGCCGTCTCCAAAGTCCCCGGGGTCACGGCCTGCTCGGTCAGTTTGCTCACCAATTCCATGGGGGTGGAGGGGAGGGCCGATCCCCAGGAGATCATCCAGGCGGTGGAGAACGCCGGCTACGGCGCCTCCGCCAAAGGCGCCGCCCCTTCTGCTCGGGCCGCCCAGGGGGAGGAAGCCCTGGCCGACCACGACACCCCGGTGCTGAAAAAGCGCCTCATCAGCTCCCTGGTCTTCCTGGCGGTGCTGATGTACTTCTCCATGGGCCACACCATGGGCGGCTGGCCGGTGCCGGCCTTTTTCCAGGGGAACCCGGCGGCCCTGGGGCTGCTGCAGCTGCTGCTCACCGGGGCGGTGATGGTGATCAACCAGAAATTCTTCGTCAGCGGCTTTAAGGGTCTGCTCCACGGGGCCCCCAACATGGACACCCTGGTGGCGCTGGGGGCGGCGGCCGCTTTCGTCTACAGCACCTATGCCCTCTTTGCCATGACCGGGGCCCAGGCGGCGGGGGACGCCGCTGCCGCCATGGGCTACCTCCACGAGTTTTACTTTGAGTCCGCCGCCATGATCCTCACTCTGATCACCGTGGGGAAGCTCCTGGAGGCCCACTCCAAGGGAAAGACCACCGACGCCCTCAAGGGTCTCATGCAGCTGGCCCCCAAGACGGCCACCCTTCTCCGGGCGGGGAAGGAGGTCACGGTGCCCATCGACCAGGTGGAGAAAGAGGCCCTCTTCGTGGTCCGCCCCGGGGAGACCATCCCCGTGGATGGGGTGGTGGTGGAGGGCACCAGCGCTGTGAATGAATCCGCCCTCACCGGGGAGAGCATCCCCGTGGACAAGGGGGCGGGGGACCCGGTCTCTGCCGCCACCCTGAACCAGTCTGGCTTTCTCACCTGCCGGGCCACCCGGGTGGGGGAGGACACCACCCTCTCCCAGATCATCCAGATGGTCAGCGACGCGGCGGCCACCAAGGCCCCCATCGCCAAGGTGGCCGACAAGGTCTCCGGCATCTTCGTCCCCGCGGTGATCTCCATCGCCGTGGTGGTCACCCTCATCTGGCTGCTGCTGGGGTATGATGTGGGCTTTGCCCTGGCCCGGGGGATCTCCGTGCTGGTGATCTCCTGCCCCTGCGCCCTGGGGTTGGCCACGCCGGTGGCCATCATGGTGGGCAACGGCATGGGGGCCAAGCACGGCATCCTGTTCAAAAACGCCGTCTCCCTGGAGAACGCCGGCCGCACCCAGATCGTGGTGCTGGACAAGACCGGCACCATCACCCAGGGCCAGCCCAAGGTCACGGACCTGCTGCCCGCCCCCGGGGTCACGGAGGGGGAACTGCTCCGCCTGGCCTATGCCCTGGAGCAGAAAAGCGAGCACCCCCTGGCCCGGGCCATCCTGGAGCGGGCCCAGGAAGCCGGCCTCCCTCCGGAGCCGGTGACCGGTTTTCAGGCCCTGCCGGGCAACGGCCTCACCGCCACCTGGCAGGGGGCGGCTCTCCGGGGGGGCAACGCCAGCTTCATCCGCCTCCAGGCTGCCCTTCCCCCGGAGATGGAGGCTCAGGCAGAGGAACTGGCGGAGGCCGGCAAGACACCTCTCTTTTTCAGCCGGGACGGCCGGCTCATGGGCATCATCGCCGTGGCCGACGTGATGAAGGAGGACAGTCCCCAGGCCATCCGGGAGCTCCAGGCCATGGGCATCCAGGTGGTCATGCTCACCGGGGACAATCCCCGCACCGCCCAGGCCATCGGCCGCCAGGCCGGGGTGGACCAGGTGATCGCCGGGGTCCTTCCCGACGGGAAGGAGCGGGTGATCCGCCAGCTCAAGGAGCAGGGGAAGGTCGCCATGGTCGGGGACGGCATCAACGAC
>DXDK01000037.1 GCA_019115545.1 Candidatus Evtepia faecavium | reverse complement strand
AGCAGCAGGGCGCGGCCCTCGTTGGTGGCGTCGTTGGGCACGGCGATAACAGCCCCGTCGGGGATGTTCTCCAGGGAGTCGCTCTGGCCGGCATAGATGCCCATGGGCTCATAGTGGATGGCGCCGGCGTTCACCAGGTGGGTGCCTCTCTCAGCGTTGAAGTTTTCCATGTAGGTGATGTGCTGGAAGAAGTTGGCGTCATCCTCCCCTTCCTCCACGGCGGTGTTGGGCATGACATAGTCGTTGTAGGGGCGGATCTCCAGGGTGATGCCCTGCTCAGCCAGGTCGTCCACCACCTGCTCCAGGATCTCCTGGTGGGGGGCGGGGGTGGCGCCCACGGTGAGGGTGACGGTCTCGCCGGTCTGGGCGGTGTCGTCGGTGGTGTCGGTGCTGGCGTCGGTGGTGTCACCGCCGCAGGCGGCCAGACCCAGGCACAGGGTGAGGGCCATGGCCAGTGCAAGAAGCTTCTTCATGTTGGGATTTCCTCCTTTAAGTAATGTAGGGTGTGGGTTATCTCAGACGCTTGTCCATCTTGGTGGACAGCCAACTGAACAGGGATTGGATGACCTGGACCAGGATGATGATGAGGATCACCGTGGCCAGCATCATGGAGGGGACGCTGCGCTGGTAGCCGTACCGGATGGCCAGGTCGCCCAGGCCCCCGGCGCCCACGGCCCCGGCGATGGCGGTGTAGCCCAGCAGGGTGATGATGGAGATGGAGGCCCCCAGGATCAGGGAGGGGACTGCTTCAGGGAGGTAGACCTTCCACACGATCTGCAGCCGGGAGGCCCCCATGGACTGGGCGGCCTCCACCACGCCGGCGTCCACCTCGGCCAGGGAGGTCTCCACCATCCGGGCGATGAAGGGGGCGGCGGAGACCACCAGGGGCACGATGGCCCCGGGGACCCCCAGCTTGGTGCCCACGATGAGCTTGGTGAAGTCCATGATGGCGATCATCAGGATGATGAAGGGGAGGGACCGGCCCACGTTGATGATCCAGCCCAGAATGCGGTTGAACCACTTGTGGGGCCAGATGCCGTGGGGCTGGCTGATGCTCAGCAGCACCCCCAGGGGCAGGCCGATGAGATAGGCGAACACTGTGGACACGCCCACCATGATCAGGGTGTCTCGGGTGCCCTCCAAGAGCAGCTGGCCGTACTCGGCCCAGAAGGCGGACAGGGCTTCAAACATGGCCGCTCACCTCCTCTACGGTGATGTCGGGTTGGTTCTGGATGTACCGCAGGGCCTTGCCCGCCTCGGCGGGGTCCTGGGGCAGGCCCAGGAGCATGGTGCCGAAGGCCTTGCCGTCGATGTTCCGGGTGTCCGCCCCCAGGATGTTCACCTTCACCCCGCAGTCGATGGCCAGGGAGGCGATGAGGGGCTCATAGGACGAGCCGCCGTTGAAGGCGATGCGGATGACGTTGGCCGGGGGCAGGCGGTCGATCTGCACCCCGTTGGGATAGACCAGGCTCCGCCCGATCTCCGTCTGGGGGTGGGAGAAGATCTCCTCCACCGTGCCCTGCTCGGCGATGACGCCGTGGTCCAGGATGGCCACCCGGTGGCAGATCTCCTCGATGACGTTCATCTGGTGGGTGATGACCACCACGGTGACCCCCAGCTTCTCGTTGAGCTCCTTCAGCAGCTCCAGGATGGACAGGGTGGTGGTGGGGTCCAGGGCGGAGGTGGCCTCGTCGCACAGCAGGACCTTGGGGCTGGTGGCCAGGGCCCGGGCGATGGCCACCCGCTGCTTCTGCCCGCCGGAGAGCTGGGCGGGATAGGCCCCCGCCCGGTCCCCCAGGCCCACCAGGTCCAGCAGTTCCTGGGCCCGTTTCCGGGCCTGGGGCCGCTTGGTGCCGATGAGCTCCAGGGGGAAGCAGATGTTGTCCAGGGCGGTGCGCTGCATGAGCAGGTTGAAGCTCTGGAAGATCATGCCGATGTTCTGCCGGGCGCGGTTGAGCTGCCTGGTGGAGAGCTTGGTCATCTCCTGCCCGTCCACCACCACGGAGCCGGAGGTGGGCCGCTCCAGCAGGTTCATGCACCGCACCAGGGTGGACTTGCCCGCCCCGGACAGGCCGATGATGCCAAAGATCTCCCCCGGCTGGATGGCCAGGTTGATGTCCTCCAGGGCGTGGACTGCCGTGGGCCCGGCCCCGAAGGTCTTGTTCAGATGCTGGATCTGAATGATGGGTTCGCTCACGGGGTTTCCCTCTTTTCTCTAAAAATGATGAAACCTTGGCCGGCCCCAGGGCGGGCCGGGCAAAGAAAAACGCCGTCCTTGCCTTCTCGTCAAGGACGGCGGAAAGTCTGCCGTGGTACCACCTTGGTTCGCGCGGCCCCTCGCGGGACCGGCCTCAGCGGGTGCCAACACACCCTGGCGCGATGACGGGCGCTCCCGTCGCAGCCTAACGGAGAATCTTCCGCTCGGTGCGCGGCTCCGAGACCATCTTCCACCTCGCCCGCCGCGCCCTTTTTCACCGGCCGGGGCTCTCTGCTGCTTTGCGCGGGGTGTACTCTTCTCTTCATTGCCTTTGTGGTGTTCGATTGTTGTCTTTCAATCTACACCAAAACGGGGGGCTTGTCAAGACATTTTTTCCTCACCAGTTCCGGCGCAGGTACTGCCCCACCGCCGCCGGCACCGAGGCCAGGCACACCACGGCCCCAACAACCACCCCCACCGGGGCCAGAGCCAGCAGGGTCGGCAGGGTGGGCACGGCGGCGTCCAGCAGCCCGGCCAGGCCGGCCCCCACCACCAGCAGCAGGACGAAGAAGACGATGAGGTACATCCGTGCCTTCTCCACCCCCACCCGGAAGAAGTAGGGGAAGAGGACGGCCTGGCACACCAGCACCACCGCCACCACCCAGCCCAGCACCGCCAGGGCGGCCAGGCCCTCCCCCCGGACCAGGACCCCCAGGCAGTACAGCCCGCCGGCGAAGAGGGTCAGCAGCCACCCGGCGGCGTACCGGCTCACCACCACCGCCCGGGGGGAATAGGGGAGCATGGCGGCGAAGCTGTCCCACCGGGCCCGCTCGTCATAGGCCAGCAGAGACATGGGGAGCATCAGCCCCGCGTAGGCCACGAAAAAGGCGTTCAGGCCAAAACCGTTGGGCAGCAGGCAGAAGATGGCCACCAGGAGCAGCATGAACTTCATTTGTTTCCACAGGACGCAGGCGTCCTTGTACAGGAGAGCTTTCATAGGGAAGAGTCCTTTCTTGGAGAGAGATGGATTGACGCCTCACCACCCCCGGCGGGCATACCGCCCCACCGCGATGGGCAGCGAAACCAGGAACAGGGCCAACCCCAGGGCAAGCACCACCCCCGGGTGGGCCGAAAACCAGAGGATTATGAACTTGATGTTGCTGAGGATCAGGACCACCACCACCAGGATCAGCCCGAAATAGACGAAATAGATTTCCACAATCCGGTCCGGTCCCAGAGCGTAGATGGCCGGCAGGAACATCCCTTGGAGCAGCAGGAACAGGGCCAGCGCCACGGCCACCTGGGAAAGGGACGATGGCAGTTCCGCCGGGCCGTAGAGGCCAAGCTGCTTCAACAAGGTGCATCCCGCCGTGACTGCCCCGGCCAGGGCGGTCACCACATACCGCGCTCCCACCACCGCCCAGGGGGAATAGGGAAGCACGGCGGCCAGCTGGAGCCACTTCTCCTTGTGCTCCTGTTGCAGGTAGGCCACAGGGAAGACTAGGGTAATGGCCAGGGGAAAAACCCAGTGCCCCCCCACATAGGGAAGCAGCAAAACCACCACCGCCAGAACCAAATAGCTCAGGATGGTGCTCCGGTTCACCACCAAATCCTTATACAGCAGTGCGCGCATGGAAACGACCTCCTTTCCGAACGATCATCCCCACCCCCGGCGGGCATACCGCCCCACCGCGACGGGCAGCGAAACCAGGAACAGGGCCGCCCCTGCCCCCAAAAGGGGCAGCGGGTGCCCGGCCAGCCCAAAGAAGGCGGCCTCGTCGATGGAAAGGGCCAGCCACGACACCACCGCGGCCAGCCCCAGGGTGGCCAGCAGGGCGGGGAGGATCTCCCCCGGCCCGAAGGCATACAGGAGAGGAAGGGCCACGGCGTGCAGGGCCAGCAGAATGGCCACCGCCAGCGCCCCCGCGGCCAGGCAGGCCCCCAGCCCCGGGCGGGGGCGGGAGAGAGCCTGCCCCAGGCCATAGCAGGCCCCCATCCACAGGCAGAGCAGGGCGGCCTCCAGGTACCGCGCCCCCACCACCGCCCGGGGGGCGAGGGGGAGCTGGAGGAGCAGTTGGTACCACCCCTCCTTGGCCTCCTGGGAAAAGAGCAGGAGGGGAAGGGTCAGGCCGAAAACCAGGGGGAGGAGGAGCCCCTCCAGCCCCAGCCAGGGGGGCAGCAGGCAGGCCAGCCCGGCCACGGCCCACAGAAGCAGGGTGTTGCTCCAGTTCACCACCAAATCCTTATACAGCAGTGCACGCATGGAAACCGCCTCCTTTCCGGCCCCGGGGGCCCTTACGCCCCCTCCCCGCCCTTGGCCAGGAAGAGGATGATGTCCTCCAGGTTGGTGTGCTCGGTGACGAACTGGGCGGGGATCCTCCCCCGGCGGACCAGGGCCTCGGCCCCGTAGGGCCCCTCCTTCACCCCGGCCACGGCGGCGGGGTCCAGCTCCTGGAGCTGCTGGGGGGAGAGCTTCACAATGGCGTACTCCTCCAGCAGCCGGTCCTTCTCCTCGAAGAGGACCAGCTTGCCCCGGTGGAGGAAGGCGATGTAGTCGCAGATTTTCTCCAGGTCGCTGACGATGTGGGAGGAGAGCACCACGGTGTGGTCCTCCTCCCGGGTGAAGTCGTTGAACACGTCCAGCACCTCGTCCCGGACCATGGGGTCCAGGCCGCTGGTGGCCTCGTCCAGCAGCAGGAGCTTGGCGTTGTGGGACAGGGCGGCGGCGATGGCCAGCTTCATCTTCATGCCCCGGGAGAGCTCCTTGAACTTCTTGTCTCGGGGCATGGCGAACCGGGCCAGGTAGTTCTCATAGGCCCCCTGGTCCCACCGGGTATAGGTGAGGGCCATGAGCTTGCCCAGCTCCCGGGGGGTGATGACCTCCGGCAGGCAGGCCTCGTCCAGCACCACCCCGATGTCCTGCTTGGTCTGGAGAAACTCTGGGCTCTGGTTGTCCACCCCCAGCAGGGAGACCTGCCCCTCGTCCCGGGAAATGGCGTTCATGAGGAGTTTCAGGGTGGTGGACTTGCCCGCCCCGTTCTCCCCCACCAGGCCCAGGATGCACCCGGTGGGGAGGGTGAAGGAAACGTGGTCCAGGGTGAACCCCCGGTAGGACTTGGTGAGGTCCCGGCATTCGATGGCGTTCATAGTGTGTCTCCCTTCTCAGATTCATGCTGGGCCCAGAGCAGGCGGAGCATCTCCACCAGCCCCTCCTCCCCCAGGCCGCAGCCGTCGGCCAGGGGAAAGATCTTTTGCAGGTGGTCCTCGATCTGGGTGAGGTAGGCCTCCCGCACCAGCTGGGTGTTTTTCTCCGCCACGTAGGAGCCCTTGGCGGGGACGGTGTACACATACCCCGCCTTTTCCAGCTCCTCATAGGCCCGCTTGGTGGTGATGACGCTCACCCGGAGGTCCTTGGCCAGGGCCCGGATGGAGGGCAAAGCCTCCCCCGGCGCCAGGGCCCCGGAGAGGATCTGGTTGCGGATCTGGGTGAAGATCTGTTCGTAAATGGGTTGGTTGTTGGCGTTGCTGATGAGGATGTTCATAGTGACCACCTATTCTGTACATGTACGATATATACAGTATACCCAGAGAAGCCCCCCTTGTCAAGGGGGTGGGGGAAATTTTCCGCCCCCAAAGGGGGGCGGGGGGATCGGGCGTCGGGGCGCCGTACCGTTGATATGCAGCGCAGGTTGAACCCTGCGACGTTGGGCGTGGGTACGGACCCTTTGGGGCCGTCCTCGGAAGCGGCCTCGGGGCGCAGCGCCCCGGGGGGCCCGCCTACCCGGCGGGGGCCCTGCTTTCTTTATAAGAAAGCAGGGGGAAAGAATCGCAGGGCTCCGCCCTGCACCCGGATATTTTAAGACCGCTCGCTGCTCGCTCGCTCCATCTTTTGGGTTGGGAGACACAGCGAAACGATAGAGGGTCTTTTTCGCAACCCATGTACGGGCCCTGATTTGGGCACTTTCTTTTTTGAGATTTTTTTCAGACTGGATTTTTGGGGTGGTACCGCCTTTATACAGGCTGAAGTTCCTTTCAGCCTCTATACAGGCGGAAGTTTCCTTCAGCCTCTATAGAGGCGGTTCTCCCACCCACGTCTCCCAGCCCGTCCAGCCGGGGGGCGGGCCGATGCCAGCGTGGGATGCAGGGCCGCAGGCCAGTCAATCCACAAGAACTGCAACCCCCAGGGCACTGCCCACCAGAGTGGGGAGTCCAGAGGGGAGAAACTCTCCCCTCTGGTGTTCTTTCCTCCATTTCTCACATGAGAAATGGAGGCCGCCGGCAGGCACCCCCCCCCGGGGCGCTGCGCCCCGAGGTGGGTAAGAGCCCTGACCACCTATAGGGTACCTACTACCGGAGGCCCCCGGCCCCACCCGGCAGGTTTCCACCGAAAGGGTGCGCCCCACCGCAGAAAACCGACAAAATTTTCCTCCGTTTTTTGGAAAAGTTACCCAAGCCTTCCCTTGTCCTTCCCCGGGAGACAGGGGGAGAGGGGACAGGGATAGTGGTCGCCGCCCTGCCCGGGCACAAGTGGGGCCCCGCGCCCCGTCCCCCCGGAAAGAGTTGCCAGTTGACGATATTCCCCCCCGTGTGGTACAATACATTGAATTATGGGGATTTCCCGCGGTCCGGCCCCCCTGTTTTCCCCCGGCCGCCCGCGACCAGAAACTTGGAAGGAGGAAATCTGAATGGAAACCAAAAAGATCACCCTGCGCAGCCAGACGGTCCAGTGCCCCCATTGCGGAGAGTACTATTCCGTGACCTATAAATACTGCCCCTTCTGCGACGCCGGCCGCAAGGAGGAGGAGCGCCGCCAGGCGGCCAAGCGCCAGAAGACCAAGGACTTCTTCGGCAACCTCTTCGGCAGCCACGCCTCGGAGAAACCCGAGGGAGAAGCCGAGCCCGCCTCTGAGGAGGACCTGGGCCCTGAGCTGCTGGACGCCGTCCTGCCCAAGAAGCGGGCCCCCAAGCCCACCCCCCACCAGCGGAAGGGCAAGGCCAAAGCCAAGAGCCACACCACCCGGGAGGCCGCCCACACCAAGGAGCCTTCCCGCCGCCGGAAAAAGACCAGCGAGATGACCGAGGAGGAGAAGGCCGCCGACCGCGCCGAGCGGGAGGCCCGTGCCGCCGCCCGGAAGCGGGAGCGGGACCGGAAAGCCCGGGAGGCCGCCCTGGCCGCCGCCGAAACCGTGGAGGCGGGGGAGACACCCGCCCAGGAGAAGGCCCCCGTCCAGGTGGAGATGGCCCCCGGGGGGAGCGGCCCCGTCTTCGACGAGGTCACCGTGCCGGAGTCCTTCGGCTATGACGAGGCCCCTCAGGTGGAGGCAGACCCCGCCGTTGCCACCCAGGTGGTGGTGGACGGCACCGTGGTGGAGGGGACCATGCCCCCCGAGACCCGGGCCTTCTCCCCGGAACCCCAGGCCGCCGCGCCTGCCCAGAAGGAAGCGCCCGCCCAGAAGGCGGCTCCCGCCAAGCCTGCCCAGCCCACCGAGTGGGACACCTTGAAGGACCTGGGCGCCCTGGCTGGCGTCTCCGGCGCGCCGGAGACCCCCGACCCCATCCCCGCCCCCGCGGCGGAGGTCCAGGTGAACGGCCAGACCGTGGAGGGCGGCGCCCAAGGGGCCCAGGAGGCCCCCCCGGCAGATGACCTGGACGCCCTCCTCCGGGAGGTCCGGGGCCTGCTGGCAGACAGCCCCGTCCCCCTGCTCACCAAGGAGCAGATGGAGAAGCCCGCCGCCCCCGTGGAGGAGGTGGCCATCCAGGAGACGGCTCCCGCCCAGGAGGCGGCTCCCGCCCAGGAGACGGAAGCCGCCCCGGCCGAGGCCCCCGTCCCGGAGATGGCATCCATCCCGGAGGTGGAGGCAGCGGTGGAGACCCCCCAGGGGACCGTCCCTGTGGAAGGGACAGCGCCTGTTCCGGAAGCAGAGCCCGCCCAGGAGGCAGCTCCTGCCCAGGCAGCCCGGGCGGAATTTGACGTAGAGGAACCCACCATCCACATCGGGGAGATCCCCACCGACACCCTCTGGCTGGGGGACGGGGGGGACAAACCCGCCGCGGAGAACTATGCCGCCGACCTGGTGGACGACCGGCCCACCCAGGAGATTCCCATCGAGGAGATCTCCCAGGCCGTCCAGGCCCAGCAGGCGGCCCAGGAGGCGTCCGCCCAGGAGGCTGAGGCCAGCCTGGAGGAAGGGGCCGAGGCCCCGGAGAAGGCGCCCGCCCAGGAGGAGGAGCTCCTGGCGGCCGTCCGGCCCCCCAAGGCCCCGGCAGAGAAGAAACCCGAAGCCCGCCGGTCCAGCCGGAAGAAAAAGAAGAGCGGGCCCAATCCCGTTTTGATTGTGGTGTCCCTGGCCATCGTGGTGGCGGCCATCTTCATCGTTATGCGTGTCGTGGTGCCCGCCTTCCAGACGGGGATCTTCAGCAGCGGCGAGCCGGCAGAGAGCCTCACCCTGGACAGACCCCAGCTGGACCTGGCCGAGGCCGGCACCACCATGAACCTGGTGCCCACCTTCTCCCCGGAAGGCTCCACCGGCACCCTGACCTGGACCAGCAGTGACGAGGCCGTGGCCACCGTGGACGACCAGGGCAACGTCACCGCCGTGGCCCCGGGCAACGCCACCATCACCGCCACTTTGGAGAATGGCCAGTCGGCCACCTGCAACGTCACCTGCACCTGGGACTCCCAGGGCACGGAGGAGGCCCCCGCCGAGGAGGCCCCGGCAGAGGAAGCTCCCGCTGAGGAGGCCCCCGCCGGCCCCGCCCTCAGCTCCAACGACATCACACTGGACGCCGCCGGGGACAGCCAGCAGCTTACCCTCACCGGTGGGGAGGGGGAGGTCACCTGGGCCAGCGGGGACAAGGCCGTGGCCACCGTGGACGACCAGGGCAACGTCACCGCCGTGGCCCCCGGGCGGACCACCGTCACCGCCACCGTGGGGGAGCAGACCCTCAAGTGCGAGGTCCGGTGCATCTGGTAATCCCTGCCCCGTAAACCCCTGATTTCTCTGGAGGCGATTTCTGTGAACGAGATCATTCAGGCTTTGACCACCCGCCGCAGCGTCCGGGCCTACGCTCCCCGCCAGGTGGCGGAGGAGGACCTGGCCCAGATTTTGCAGGCCGGGCAGTATGCCCCCAGCGGCATGGGGGCCCAGAGCGTGCGCTTCGTGGTGGTCCAGGACAAGGCCACCATCGCCCGGCTCTCCCGGCTCAACGCCGCCGTCATGGGGGCGGACACCGACCCCTTCTACGGCGCCCCCACGGTGATCGTGGTGCTGGCCGACCGCACCCGCCCCACCTGGGTGGAGGACGGCAGCCTGGCCATGGGCAACCTGATGAACGCCGCCCACGCCCTGGGCCTGGGCTCCTGCTGGATCCACCGGGCCCGGGAGGTCTTTGACGGGCCGGAGGGCAAGGCCCTCCTCCGCCAGTGGGGGGTCCCGGAGACCTGCGGCGGCGTGGGCCACTGCATCCTGGGCTACCCCGCCGGGGCGCTGCCCGCCCCCAAGCCCCGCCAGGAGGGGCGCGTCTTCCGGGTGTGAGCCCACCCAACCAAACACGAAACGGCAGGACCGAGGCGGTCCTGCCGTTTTTTGCGTTCCCTGCCGCAGGGGGAGCCTGCCGCGTGGGGCCGGGCCCCCGGTCGTAGGTACCCTACAGGTGGTGGGGGCTCTTACCCACCTCGGGGCGCAGCGCCCCGGAGGGGTGCCTGCCGGCGGCCTCCATTTCTCCTGTGAGAAATGGAGGAAAGAACACCAGGGAGGAGGAGTTTCCTCCTCCCTGGACCCACCTTCTCTGGTTTCTGAAACCGGGAAAGGTGGGTTCTTCTTTTTCCTACAAACTGAGAACCAACGCCCGTAACGGCCCGCCCCCCGGCTGGGCGGGCTGGGAAGCGTGGGTGGATGGATGGAGGGAGAGGGCCAGGAAAAATCCAGCCAAAAATATTCTCCCAAAAGAAAGTTTCCAAATCAGGGCCCGTACATGGGTCTCGAAAAAGACCCTCTATCGTTCTGCTGCGCCTCTATCCCAAAAGATAGAGCGAGCCCCAGCGAGCGGTTTGATTCCAGGGGTGCAGGGGGGAACCCCCTGCGACTCTTTGCG
>DXDK01000036.1 GCA_019115545.1 Candidatus Evtepia faecavium | reverse complement strand
TCCAATAATCCCACGCTGCTGCGCCCCCTCAGAGGGGACAGCCCCATCTCAGAGGACGAAACGCTTTTCTCCGAGGAGGAGACTCTTTCCCATATCTACGCCATCCTGAAAAACGCCAGCGGCATCGACTTTACCTATTATAAGCGATCCACCATTCTGAGACGCATCGAGCGTCGGATGCTGGTCACACATACGTCCAGCCTGGCGGAGTTCGCCCATCTGCTGGGAGACAGTCCGGAGGAGGTTCATATCCTGGTCAAGGAAATTCTCATCGGTGTCACGAATTTCTTCCGCGATCCGGCCTTTTTTGAAAAGCTCAAGTACAATGCCATCTACAAGATCGTGGAACGGGCCAGGGAGGATGAACCCATCCGCGTCTGGTCCGCCGGCTGCTCCACCGGGGAGGAGGCCTACTCCATCGCCATCCTCTTCCGGGAGGTGATGGAGGAGCTGAACGTGAAGCGGGATGTGAAAATCTTCGCCACTGACGTGGACAGCCGGGCCATCGAGCAGGCGGGCAAGGGGATCTTTTCCGAGAACATCATCGACGACGTCACCCCCGACCGGCTGGCCAAGTTCTTCCTGAAGGTGAACGACCAGTACCAGATCTCTAAGGAGATCCGCCGTATGATCGTCTTTGCCACCCACAATATGTTCTCCGATCCCCCCTTCGGCAAGCTGGACCTCATCAGCTGCCGCAACGTGATGATCTATTTCCAGCCAGTGCTCCGCCGGGGGCTGTTCGCCATTTTCCACTCCGCCCTGAAGAACAACGGCTTCCTCTTCCTGGGCAAGAGCGAAACCGCCGGAGAATACGTGAGCCTCTTCAAGCCCGTGTGCAGCGCGGAGAAGATCTATCTCCACAAGGGAGAGGGTAAGGTGGAGGACCTGACGCCCCCCGCCTTCACCATCCCCAACATCCAGGCCATCTCCCCCCGGAGCATCCGGGCGGGGAGCACCCAGACGGAGGACGGCGTGGCGGAAGGGCTGTACACCAAGTTCCTGGAGCGCTTCCTGCCGGCCTCGGTGATCCTCAACGGGGAGGACACGGTGCTCCACTTCTTCGGCAGCTACACCGACTACCTCACCCTGGCCCCGGGGAAGGCCACCCTGAACTTCTTCAGCATGCTCAACCAGGACCTGAGCCTGGTGGCCGCCACCGCCCTGAGCCGCTGCCGGGCGGAGAACACCGCCGTTACCTACACCAACATCGCCGTGGACGTCCCCTCCGGCCGGAGGGTCATCGACCTGAGCGTGCAACCCATCTCCGGGGTTTCGGGGGAGAAGAGCGACCTCATCGCCGTCCTCTTCCAGGAGAACAAACCCGCTGAGGAGACCGGCGTCACGGAGAAGTACGACCTGGACGCCACCGCCGCCCGGCGCATCGCCGACCTAGAACGGGAGTTCCAGGTGTCCCAGAGCGACCTCCGTGCCACCATCCAGCGCCTGGAGACGGTGAACGGGGAGCTCCAGGCGGCCAACGAGGAACTGCTCACCGCCAACGAGGAGCTCCAGAGCTCCACCGAGGAGCTGCAGTCGGTGAACGAGGAGCTCTACACTGTGAACACCGAGCACCAGCTGAAGCTGGACGAGCTGACCATGATGACCAACGACCTGTCCAACTTCCTCTCTTCCACCATGATCGGCATCCTCTTTGTGGACAGCAACCTGAACATCCGCAAGTTCACCGAGTACGTGGGCCGGGAGTTCCAGCTCATGGAACACGACGTGGGCCGGCCCATCCAGATCTTCGCCCACAGCTTCCCGGAGGAAGCCATCGAGAGCGACTGCCGCACCGTGCTGAAGGACCTGATCTCCATCGACCGGGAGGTCACCGCCATGAACGGGCGGTGCTACACCCTGCGCATCGCCCCCTACCGCACCACGGAGAACAGCATCCGGGGCCTGGTCATCACCATCATCGACAGCCTGGGCACCTCTCCCCGGAAGGAGGAGGCCGTCCCCGCCGCCCAGCAGGCCACCCCCAGCCCCGTCTGAGAACCGCCTTTCCTGCAAGCGCCGGGGAGAGGGCCCTGTGGTCCTCTCCCCGGCGCTTCTGTTGGCTCGGGCCCCCTCTCCCCCAGCTGCTTCGACGCCCTCTGGGGCCCGCAGGGGCCGCCAGAGGGCAAAAAACAGCCACCGCACTTTTGTGCGGTGGCTGTTTTACGTTTACAGTTTGCCGGACCCGAAGCCGAATTAGAAGTACATGAGCTTGTTGGCTTCCTTCCGCAGCTCGGCACGGAAGTCGGGGTGGGCGACGGCGATGAGGTTCTCCACGCGCTGCTTGACGGTGCGGGCACGCAGCTTGGCAACGCCGTACTCGGTGATGACCATGTCGGTGAGGTTACGGGACACGGACACGATGGAGCCGGGATCCAGGATGGGGGCGATACGGGACACGGTGCCCTTCTTGGCAGTGGAGATCTGGCACAGCATGGCGCGGCCGCCCTTGGAGTGATAAGCACCATAGGCATAGTCGGTAGCGCCGCCGGTGCCGGACCACTGGATGTTGGCAATGGCCTCAGCAGCCACCTGGCCGGTCAGGTCGATCTGCAGAGCGGCGTTGATGGACACCATGTTGTCCTGCTGGGCAATGATCATGGGGTCGTTGGTGTAACGGCCGCGGCGCATCATGACACGGGGGTGGTTGTTCAGGTAGTTATAGGTGAAGTTGTCGGCGATGATGAATGCACCAACGGACCAACCACGATCCAGGTTCTTATACCGGTTGGTGACCACGCCCTGCTGGATCATGTGAGCCATGGAGGCGCCGATCTGCTCGGTGTGGATGCCCAGGTCGTGGCGGTTCATCAGCTCGAAGCCGATGGCGTTGGGGATGCCGCCGAAGCCCAGCTGGATGCAGTCGCCGTCGTGGACCATCTCAGCGGCCAGGCCAGCGATGGTCTTCTCAGCCTCGCCGATGGGGGGATCCTGCAGCTCGTACAGGGTCAGGTCGGACTCGATGATCACATCGGCCATAGCCACGGGCAGGGCGCAGTCGCCGGGCAGGTGGGGGATGCGGGGGTTGACCTCGTAGATGATCTTATCGGCGGAGTAGAAGGACTCCATCTCCCACTGCAGGTCGCAGGAGACGCAGCAGTAGCCGTGCTCGTCCATGGGGGACACACCCACCACGACCACGTTGGGCCGCTTGCAGCGGTGGAGCTCCTGGCCATAGTTGTGCAGGTTCACGGGGAAATAGGTGGACATGCCGGAGGGATGGATCTTCCGGAAGTTGCCATCATAGAAGAAGGTCTGGTGATGGAACTTGTCCTTGTAGGAGGGATCGGTGTGGACAGGATACTCAGGGCCCCAGCGGTGGACGCAGGACCACAGCTCCACGGGGTTGTTGGGATCGATGCGATCGGCGATCCGGTGGAGGTTGCGATAGAACAGACGGGGCTCGGAGCCGTGGATGGAGTTGACGATGACGTCGCCGCTCTCGATGAGGGCCAGGGCGTCGTCCACAGTGCCCAGCTTGCTCTTGTAGATCTCCTCGTGGGTCATGCCCGCGTACTTATCCTGGAGATACTCCTCGTGCTTCTTGTGCTTCTTGAGCATTACATCGGGGATGTAACGATCATAATTTTCGTAATGTTCGAACATTGGATGTGTCCTCCTGTCTTCAAGATATGTACCTGTCTGTGCGACGCATGCAGATGAAGTAATATGTACCACTATCCCTCACTGGTGCGCACAAGTTTCCTTCCTTATGCTACCCTACCTGATATGAAAAGTCAAGACAGTCATGATGCAGTAGATTGAACAAATTTATTCTTCCCCCTTTGGCGCTTTTGACACGTTTTTCCGGATTTCCCTGCAAAACCCTGTTTTTTGTCGGTTTTTTCTTCCCCTTTCGAAGGTTTTCTGCTACAATTTCGTCGTTGTATCCAGAAATCTTTTGGTTTCTTTTTCCCCTCTCTGCCAGGGGACCCATCATTTTGCATAAGGAGGCACAACCATGTTGCAGCCCGGAATCGCCCAAGAAATCACCTTTTCCGTCACCCAGCCCCTCTCCGCCCAGGCGGTGGGCAGCGGGACCCTGCCCGTCCTGGCCACCCCGGTGATGATCGCCCGGATGGAGCAGGCCGCCTGGCAGGCCGTGGCCCCCCACCTCTCCCCGGAGGAGAGCACCGTGGGCATCCACATGGACGTGGAGCACCTCTCCCCCACCCCGGTGGGGATGGACGTCACCTGCCGGGCCGAGCTCACCCAGGTGGACGGCCGGCGGCTGGTCTTCCAGGTCACCGCCTGGGACGCCAAGGGCCCCGTGGGGAAAGGCACCCACGCCCGGGCCGTGATCCAGAGCGGCCGCTTCCTGGACAAGGCCCAGAAAAAAATGCAGGACCTTTGAGCTGACCTGTCATTTTCCCCCTTTTCCCCGGACAGGGCACGCCCCAACCCGCCGGCAAACCACAAGATTTGGTGGTTTGCCGGCTTTTTTTCGCATTTCCAGCCTATTTTTCCCTTTTTCTTGCTTTTTCTTTGCGAATATGTTACAATCTGGTAACAAAGTAAAACATTTGAGAAACAGGGAGTGGATTTTATGACGAAAACCCACATTACCAGCGCCGTCATCCTGTGCGCCGCCTTAGTCCTGTTTTGCGTCCACGCATTCGCAGCAGACAGCCAATTCTCTTTCACCCGTTCCACCACGGAGGGCCCTGCCGTGGCCTTCGCCCAGGACCAGGTCATGCTGGTCCCCCTCTCCGCCGCCGACGAGGCCGGCCGGGTGACCCGTGCCCCCGCCGTCCAGTCCACCGCGGATGTGGTGCCCATGGAGGACGTGCCCTATCTCTCCGCCGCCCAGGTGCTGGGGGCCTTCTTCCCGGAGGCCACCCTCTCCTTCCAGGACGGGGTCTTCACCGCAACGGGAGAGAACCTTCAGTTTCAGGCCACCGTGGGGAAGGCCTACTTCTCCGTGAACCAGCAGTACTACTACGTCCCCACCCTGGTGGTGGAGCAGGCGGGCGCACTCTTCCTCCCCGCCGAGACCCTGGCCCAGAGCCTGGGCTGCTCCCTAACCCAGGAGGGGGAAGACACCCTCACCCTTCAGAAGACCGGGGAGTTCCCCACGCCTCCCACCTATCCCGAGGAGGACCTATACTGGCTCTCCCGGGCCATCTATTCCGAGTCCGGCAACCAACCCATGGCCGGGCGGATCGCCGTGGGCACGGTGATCCTCAACCGGGTGGAGGACCCCACCTTCCCCGACACCATCAAGGAAGTCATTTTCGCCCCCCGGCAGTTCTCTCCTGTGGCCAACGGCACCATCTACCTCACCCCCGATGAGGACAGTGTCATCGCCGCCAAGCTCTGCCTGGACGGCGCCCGGGAAGCCGAGGAATGCCTGTACTTCAACGTCACCAGCATGGTCTCCTGGGCGGACCGCAGCCGCACCTATGTATGCACCATCGGGGACCACAACTTCTATCTGTGATCCCCTTCTCTCCCTCCAGCCGGCCCGGCTCCACCTCCCGGGCCGGCTCTTTTTCCGCCCGGGAAAAGTTTTTTCCGTTTCCCTCTTGACATCGGAGGAAAACCTGCTATAATATCTATCGTTGTCTTTCGCAACAAAAGAGCTGAGCAAACACGGAGAAGTCGCGTAGTTTGGTCGAGCGCGCACGATTGGAAATCGTGTAGGCCCCAAAAGGGTCTCGAGGGTTCGAATCCCTCCTTCTCCGCCAAAGAAGCACCGCAATTTTGATACCATGGGTATCGGGATTGCGGTGCTTTCTTTTTGTCTGAGCGGGCTTATTTCAGAAGAGCCCACAGGTGTAGCGGCCTGTGGGCTTTTGCTATCCATTGTCGCCCACTGTCATCCAGTAAATATTCGAATCTCCTTCTCCATCGCCATCGCCTTAAAAGGGTTCTGCCCATTCAAAATTGTCTTTCCCCGCACCTGTTTCAAAATGAAATCTCCCAATGCCCAGGTCAATCCCGGCGAAGTGACCACTGTCACAGGTGAGCGTGACGTTGTTGCCCTCTCCGCGGATACGATATGCCTGTTTATTCAGCGCCGTGGGCGCCAGCAGCAGAGCCGACACGCCATCCTGAAACCATCGGGGCGCAGCGCCATCATACGAACTGATCTCTGCCGCTGTTTTGGATTTATGGGGGGTACCCTGGGTTGCTCCATATCCCACAACGATGACGCCGTTGATTCGAAGCCCTGTTCCGGCAAGATGTTTCGCCGCGCCTTTTGCATTGAACATACCGCCGACCCACCAGCTGTTCAGCCCCAGGGTCTGTGCAAAGAGCATAGCGTCGGCCCCCCAATACCCCAGTTTCTCGTCCAGGTCCGGCCCATCCGGCCCGGCAAGGATAATGTAATGATTCACATTCTTGCTGATAAGTTTTGCCATTGCCCCCAGCCCATCGGAGTTGCCGGTGACCAGGGTCAAACATAACCCGCTGGTTTGATTGTCCTCCTCTAGTCGCGCCTGCAACCGGGCCGCCACCTCCTCCGGAATGGGTTGCTTCAGATATTTACGCACCATGTGGCGTTGTCTTATCGCTTCTTGCATCGTCATTTAGGTTTCCTCCTTTTTCGCAGATAAAACTGCTTTCATCTTATGGATCAGCGCCATGAACTGCAGAGCATCCGACTCCCCGAGCTCTGACAGCAGTTCGCTCAGCCGATATTCCACCTGGGTTTCCTTCTGCCGCAGGCGTTCCATTCCTTCTGGCGTCAGTGTCACAATGATGTTGCGCCGGTTGGCAGGGTCGGTTTTCCGTACCAGCAGGTTGCGCTTTTCGAGAGACGCAAGCATCTGGGACACCGCTGCCTTGGTCACTGCCAGATACTCCCGAGCTGCGGTGAGATTGGCAGCGCCTCCATCTGTGGAAAGCTGGCGCATCAGGGCATATTCCTGCATGCTCAGGTCACAGGCGGAGGAATTCTTGCCAAACTCGGCCCCCAGCATACTCTTTAGCAAAAACAGGGCATGGAGCAATTCTTCCTTGGAACAAGGAGCCATAACCTGCAACCCTCCTTTCATTTAGCTATATACAGTTAAGTTCTAATCAATTATAACAAAGACGGAGATCCTTTGCAACCTGTAATATAAAAACGCCCCCGCACGGCTGCCGTGCGGGGGCGTTCTCGTCTCTCTGCCGCCCTTCAATCCAGGCGGGCGGTGTGGTCGATGGGCAGGGAGATCACCATGGCCTGGGCGGGGGTGCGCAGGCCATGGCGGTCGTTGATGGCCTCCAGGATGGCGTTGCGCTCCCGGTTGGTGGCCACGATGGCCAGCACCTCCTTCTCCGCCTGGAGGGAGATGCCCACGAACTTCCCCACCTCGTCGGCGTCGGTCCAGCGGGCGCGGATGACGGTCCCGCCCCGGGCGCCGGCTTCCCGGGCGGTCTCCATGACCTCGTCGGTGTAGCCCGGGTTCACCGTGGCCAGAATGAGGCTGTGGTGGTTGCCCTGTTCCATGAATAGCTCTCCCCTTTCCGGTTTCATTTCCTCCAGCCGGGACAGGGCCACCGCCAGGATGGCGCTCATCCCCGACAGGTTCAGGGTAAAGGCGATGCCCGGGGTATCCAGCTTGGCCCGGTCCTCGTCTTTCAGGTAGTAGATCAGCTGGGCCATGGTGTCCCGGGGGCCCAGGGTCAGAAGGACGTCCCGCTCGCTGGTTCCAAAGCCCAGGGCGTCCAGCAGATGGGAGGCCGCGGTGCCGTGGCCGGCCGCCTGGTTGTGGTGGATGAGGCCGAACCGGCGGTAGTGTTCCCGCAGGTCCCGGCCCTTGCCCCGCTCCACGATGGAGACCAGCAGCTGCATGGGGGGGATCGATGGTGCCATATACTCACTCCTCCCAGTAGATCACGCCCGACTCCAGGCTCTCCACCTCCTGGTGGATGGCCTGGCGCAGGGCCTTGGCCGATGCCCGGGCCCGGAGCTGGTCCACAAGGCCCATGAGCTGGATGGTAAACAGGGGCGTCATGGCCACCAGGGCCACGATGCCGAAGGCGTCGGTGAGCACGTCGCCCCCCACCGCCTCGCAGGCCCCCATGGCCAGGGGGAGGAGGAAGGTGGTGGTCATGGGGCCCGAGGCCACCCCACCGGAGTCGAAGGCCACGCCGGTGAAGATCTGGGGGACCAGGAAGGTCATCCCCAGGGCCACCACGTAGCCGGGGATCAGGAACCACAGGATGGAGATCCCCGTAAGGATCCGCACCATGGCCAGGCCCACGGAGATGGCGATGCCGATGGACAGGGCCAGGTTGATGGACCGCTGGGTAATGGAGCCGTTGGTGATCTCCTCCACCTGCCGGGCCAGCACCCGCACGGCGGGCTCGGCCCGGACGATGAAGTAGCCCACCAGGGCCCCGATGGGCACCAGCAGCCAGCCGGTCCCCCCGGAGGCGATGGCCCCGCCGATGGTGGCGCCGGCGGGGAGGAAGCCCACGTTCACCCCTGTGAGGAAGAGGACCAGGCCCAGGTAGGTGTAGACCAAACCCACCAGCATCTTCAGCAACTGGTGCCGGTGGAAGCGGCGGAAGATCAGCTGGAAGAGGGCGAAGATGGCCACAATGGGCAGCAGGGCCACGGCCACCTCCCCTACGTAGTCCGGCAGCTCGTGGACGAAGAGGGCGGCGGCCTCCTGGGTGGTGGCCACCTCGGGGATGGACACGGCGGTGTAAGCCGCGTCCAGGTCGGGCATGACGATGCCCAGGAGCATCACCGAGAGGATGGGCCCGATGGAGCACAGGGCCACCAGGCCAAAGGCGTCGTTGCCCGAGTTCTTATCGCTTCGCACCGCAGCCAGGCCGATGCCCAGGGCCATGATGAAGGGCACGGTGATGGGCCCCGTGGTCACCCCGCCGGAGTCAAAGGCGGCGGGCACGAAGCTCTCCGGGGCGAAGAAGGAGAGGACAAAGACAAGGAGATAGAAGAACAGCAGCATGTAGGACAGGGGGATGTTCAGCAGCATCCGCACCTGGGCCACCACCAGAAAGAAGCCCACCCCCAGGGCCACCACCAGGATGAGGGTCATGTTGGGCACCGAGGGCAGCTGCTCGGCCAGGACCTGAAGGTCCGGCTCGGCAATGGTGACCACCAGCCCCAGGATGAAGCACACCACCAGGGGGATCACCACCCGGCGGGCCTTGCTGATCTTCACCCCGATGGCGTCCCCCATGGGGATCATGGACATGTCCACCCCCAGGGTGAACAGGCCCATCCCCACCACCAGCAGCACCGCGCCAAAGAGGAAGAGCACCATGGTGCCCGGGGTCAGGGGAGCTACGGTGATGCTGATCACCATCACGATGGCCGTGATGGGCAGCACCGAGGCCAGGGACTCCTTGATTTTTTCCAAAAGCAACTGATTATGCCGCAAGGCATGCCTCCTTTCCCGTCTGCCCGCCGCCGGCGCGGCGGGAAATCATACAAACTAACATGGTATAGTTATCCTACCATAGTTTTCCTAATTTCGCAAGGCCGGGGGTAATCCCACCCTTGCGCCCCAGGGGAAATTGGGCTATACTATAGGTTCTGAAACCAAGAGAGAGAGGATGACCCCCATGCTTACCCTGGACAAGATCTACCACGCCGCCTTCGTGCTGAAAAAGGTGGCCCGGAAAACCGACCTCATCAAGGCCACCAAGCTCTCCGACCAGTGCGAGCTCTACCTGAAAACCGAGAACCTCCAGGAGACCGGCAGCTTCAAGCTCCGGGGTGCCTATTACAAGATCAGCCAGCTCACCGACGAGGAGAAGCGCCACGGCATCCTGGCCTGCAGCGCCGGCAACCACGCCCAGGGGGTGGCCATGGCCGCTACCCAGAGCGGCATCCCCTCTCTCATCTGCATGCCCGACGGGGCCCCCATCAGCAAGGTGGAGGCCACCAAGCAGCTGGGGGCGGAGGTCCGCCTGGTGAAGGGGGCCTACGACGACGCCTACGCCACCGCCCTCCGGCTCCAGGAGGAGACCGGGGCCACCTTCATCCACCCCTTTGACGACGACCAGGTCATCGCCGGCCAGGGGACCATCGGCCTGGAGATCCTGGACCAGCTGGAAAACCCCGACGCCGTGGTGGTCCCCATCGGGGGCGGGGGGCTGATCTCCGGGGTGGCCTATGCCGTCAAGCACCTCAACCCCAACGTGAAGGTCTACGGCGTCCAGGCCGCCCGGGCGGCCAGCATGGTGGCCAGCCAGGCCGAAGGGGCCCCCATCACCCTGGAGCGGGCGGACACCTTCGCCGACGGCATCGCCGTGAAACACCCCGGGGACCTCACCTACCGCCTGGTGTCGGAATATGTGGACGAGATCGTCACCGTCACCGAGGACGAGATCGCCGCCGCCATCCTGGCCCTGCTGGAGAAGCAGAAGGTCATCGCCGAGGGAGCCGGGGCAGTGGGAGTGGCCGCCGTCCTCTTTGACAAGCTCCCCGTCCGGGGGAAGAAGGTGGTGTGCATCGTCTCCGGGGGGAACATCGACGTGAACATCCTCAGCCGGGTGATCACCCGGGGCCTGGTCACCAGCGGGCGGAACGTGACCCTCACCATCGCCCTGGCGGACAAGCCCGGCCAGCTCCAGGAGGTGTCGGAGATCATCGCCCGGTGCGGGGGGAACGTGGTCTCCGTCCACCACGACCGGGGGGAGGCCAACATGGCCATCACCAGCTGCTTCCTCAAGCTGGGGCTGGAGACCCGAGACCAGGCCCAGATCGACCAGATCAAGAACGAACTCACCCAGGCGGGCTTCCAGCTGGTGGCCGACCGGGTGTGAGGGGTTCCCCTCCCCTGCCCTTTCACAGATATCCAACACACACCAAGGAGGTCTTGCCTTATGGCGCCCTATGCACCCGTTACCCCAGAGATCCTCACCCAGCTGGAGGCCATCGCCCCCGGCCGGGTCACCGCCGGGGAGGAAGTCAACCCCGACTATGGCCGGGACGAGATGCCCATTTACGGCATCCACCTGCCCGAGGCGGCGGTGGAGGTCCTCTCCACCGAGGAGATTGCCGCCGTGGTGAAACTCTGCTATGAACACAACATCCCCGTGACCACCCGAGGGGCGGGCACCGGCCTTGTGGGGGGCTGCGTCCCCGCCTATGGCGGGGTGCTGCTGGTGACCACCCGGATGAACCGGATCCTCTCCTATGACCTGGAGAACTTCACCGTCACCGTGCAGCCCGGGGTGCTCCTCCAGCAGCTGGCGGAGGACGCCCTGTCCCACGGCTGCCTCTATCCCCCCGACCCGGGGGAGAAGCTGGCCACCCTGGGGGGCAACGTCTCCACAAACGCCAGCGGCATGCGGGGGGTGAAGTACGGGGCCACCCGGGACTATGTCCGGGCCATGACGGTGGTCCTGCCCACGGGGGAGGTCACCACCTTCGGCTCCGCCGTGTCCAAGACCAGCTCGGGGTACAACCTCCTCCAGCTGCTCATCGGCTCCGAGGGGACCCTGGGGGTGATCACGGAGCTCACCCTGAAGCTCCTCCCCGCCCCGGCGGCGGTGGTGAGCCTGGTGGTGCCCTTCGGGGACCTGGCCGCCTGCATCTCCACGGTGCCCAAGCTCCGCCAGAGTGGACTGAATCCTCAAGCCATTGAGTTTTTCGAGAAGGAGATCCTCCGCACCTCCGAGGCCTATCTGGAAAAGCAGGTCTTTCCCCGGGAGATCGCCGGGGAGGAGGTGGGGGCCTATCTCCTCATCACCTTCGACGGGGAGAGCGAGGACGCCCTGGAACCGGTGCTGGAGAAGGCGGCGGACCTCCTTCTGGACCAGGGCGCCCTGGACGTGCTGGTGGCGGACACCCCCGCCAAGTTAAAGGAGGCCTGGGCCGCCCGCTCCTCCTTCCTGGAGGGCATCGAGGAGCAGACCAAGCTCCTGGACGAGTGCGACGTGGTGGTCCCCGTAACCCGGATCCCGGAGTACGTCCTCTTCGCCCACCAGCTGGCCGGGCAGTATGACTTCCGCCTGCAGTACTTCGGCCACGCCGGGGACGGCAACCTCCACATCTACACCTGCTCCAACGACATGGACCGGGAGGAATTCCTCCGGCAGGTGGACGCGTTCATGACCCAGCTCTACGCCAAGACCATGGCCCTGGGAGGGCAGATCTCCGGGGAGCACGGCATTGGCCGGGGGAAGGTGAAGTACCTGGCCCAGGCGGTGGGAGAGACCAACCTGGCCCTGATGCGGGGGATCAAGCAGGTCTTCGACCCCAAGGGCATCCTGAACCCCGGGAAGGTGTTCTCGGCCGAGTGAGGGAGCGGGTACCCTCTTCCCTCTCCGGCGGCGGGGCGGCATAAGTTCGCCCCATCCCCTTGACAAGGCCCCCGGCCTTCCTTACAATAAACCCAAACCACAGGAAAGGGGGGCTGTCCCGTGAAAACCCGCGTCCGGGAGCTCCGCACCGCCGCCAAGCTCACCCAGCAGAAGCTGGCCGACCTGGTCCACGTCTCCTCCCGCACCATCATCTCCATCGAGATGGAGCAGTACAGCCCCTCCCTGATGCTGGCCTATCGCCTGGCCCAGGTCTTTGGGGTGACGGTGGAAGACCTGTGCTGCCTGGCCGAGAACAAGGCCCGGGAGGACCAGGCCTACGCCGAGAAACACCCCTGACGGTTCCCCGTCTCCATCCCTCCCCCGGAGGCTTCGGCCTTCGGGGGATTCTTTTTCCCATTTGGCCGGGAATGGGCCGGAAAAACCTTGCAACCCGGCCCCATCCAAGGTACAATGGAGCTGTTGTCTGAAAAGGGGCTGACCAAATGGAACCGAAACACGAGCGCCGGGTGCGCTACAAAGGCACCCACCCCCGGTCCTTCCGGGAGAAATACAAGGAGCTGGACCCGGAGAAGTACGGGGCGGAGATCGCCAAGCACCTCCAAAAGGGCAAGACCCCCGCGGGGATGCACATCCCCATCTGCGTGGAGGAGATTTTGGCCTTTCTGGACATCCAGCCCGGCCAGGTGGGGCTGGACGCCACCCTGGGCTACGGGGGCCACAGCCAGCGGATGCTGGAGGCCCTCCAGGGCCAGGGGCATCTCTACGCCACCGACGTGGACCCGGTGGAGTCGGAAAAGACCCGCCTCCGCCTGGAAAAGGCCGGCTATGGGGCGGAGATCTTCACCCTGCGGCAGATGAACTTCGCCCAGCTGGACCAGGTGGCCCCCGGGGTCCTCTTTGACTTCGTGCTGGCCGACCTGGGGGTGTCCTCCATGCAGATCGACGACCCCGCCCGGGGCTTCACCTTCCGGGAGGACGGCCCGCTGGACCTGCGGCTGAACCAGCAGGCGGGCGTCCCTGCCGCCCAGCGCCTGGCCGGCATGGGCCAGGAGGAGCTGGCCGCCCTGCTCCGGGAAAACGCCGACGAGCCCTACGCCGACCCCCTGGCCAAAGCCATCTTCCACAAGGTCAAGCGGGGCGGCGGCATCCGCACCACCAAGGAGCTGGCCCAGGTGGTGGAGCAGGCCCTGGACTTCCTGCCCCCCAAGGAGAGGAAAGAGGGGGTGCGGAAGGCCTGCCAGCGGGTCTTCCAGGCCCTGCGCATCGACGTCAACGGGGAGTACGAGGCCCTCTACCAGTTCCTGGAGAAGCTGCCCGGGGTGCTGAAGCCCGGGGGCAAAGCGGCCATCCTCACCTTCCACTCCGGGGAGGACCGGCTGGTGAAGAAGTCCTTCCAGGCCCTGGCCCGGGCAGGGGTGTACGAGGCCGTGGCCAGGGAGGTCATCCGCCCCTCCCTCCAGGAGCAGGGCCGCAACCCCCGGGCCCGCTCGGCCAAGCTCCGCTGGGCCGTGCGAAGCCAGGACCCCCTCCAAGCCTAAGATCGAAGCAAAGGAAGCATGCCCATGACATTACAGGATTTACCCGTCGGTTCCTCCGGCGTCATCACCGCAGTGGGGGGAGAGGGCTCCCTCCGCCAGCATTTTCTGGACATGGGGGTCATCCCCGGGGCGGAGGTCACCCTCATCCAGTACGCCCCCATGGGGGACCCCATGGAGCTGCGGATCCACGGCTATGAGCTCACCCTCCGCCGGGCCGATGGGGAGAAGGTCACCGTGACTCCCCTCCCCAAGGACCGCGCCCCCGCGCCCCCCCCGGCGGAGGAGACCCTCTCCCCGGAGATCGCCGCCCACCCCGGCCTGGGGGAGGGGGGCAAGTACCACGTGAAAGCCGACGAGAACCCCCTGCCCCCGGGGACCACCCTCACCTTCGCCCTGGCGGGGAACCAGAACTGCGGCAAGACCACCCTCTTCAACCAGCTCACCGGGGCCAACCAGCACGTGGGCAACTTCCCCGGGGTCACGGTGGATCAAAAGAGCGGCGCCATCCGGGGCCACGAGGGCACCCTGGTCACCGACCTTCCAGGGATCTACTCCCTCTCCCCCTACACCAGCGAGGAGATCGTCTCCCGGCAGTTCATCCTCACCGAGCACCCCACCGGGATCATCAACATCGTGGACGCCACCAACATCGAGCGCAACCTCTACCTCACCATGCAGCTGATGGAGCTGGACGTGCCCATGGTCCTGGCCCTGAACATGATGGACGAGGTCCGGGGCAACGGGGGCTCCATCCACATCAACCGCATGGAGGAGCTGCTGGGCATCCCCGTGGTGCCCATCTCCGCCGCGAAAAACGAGGGGGTGGAGGAGCTGGTGAACCACGCCCTCCACGTGGCCCAGTACCAGGAGCGCCCCGGCCGGGCGGACTTCTGTGACAAGAACGACCACGACGGGGCCGTCCACCGGTGCCTCCACGGCATCATGCACCTGGTGGAGGACCACGCCAAGGCCGCCGGCATCCCCCTGCGCTTTGCCGCCAGCAAACTGGTGGAGGGGGACCCCCTGATCCTGGAGGCCCTCCACCTCAGCCAGAACGAGAAGGAGATGCTGGAGCACATCATCTGCCAGATGGAGGAGGAGCGGGGGCTGGACCGGGCCGCCGCCATCGCCGACATGCGCTTTGCCTTCATCCAGAAGCTCTGCGCCCAGACGGTGGTCCGCCCCCGGGAGAGCCGGGAGCACGAGCGCAGCCGGAGGATCGACGCCGTCCTCACCGGGAAATACACCGCCATCCCCGCCTTTGTGGGGATCATGGCCCTGGTGTTCTTCCTCACCTTCAACGTCATCGGTGCCTGGCTCCAGGGGCTGCTGGAGACGGGCATCGGCGCCCTGACGGAGGTGGTGGACGGAGCCCTCACCGCCTGGCACATCAACGATGTGCTCCACTCCCTGATCATCGACGGGATCTTCAACGGCGTGGGCACCGTGCTCAGCTTCGTGCCCATCATCGTGGTCCTCTTCTTCTTCCTCTCCCTGCTGGAGGACAGCGGGTACATGGCCCGGGTGGCCTTCGTGATGGACAAGCTGCTGCGGAAGATCGGCCTGTCCGGCCGGAGCATCGTGCCCATGCTCATCGGCTTTGGCTGCACGGTGCCCGGGGTGATGGCCAGCCGGACCCTCCCCTCGGAGCGGGACCGGAAGATGACCATTCTCCTCACCCCCTTCATGAGCTGCTCGGCCAAGCTGCCCATCTACGCCTTCTTCACCGCGGTGTTCTTCCCCGGGCGGGGGGGACTGATCATGGTGGGCCTCTATTTCCTGGGCATCCTGGTGGGGGTGCTCATGGCCCTGCTCTCCAAGGGGACCCTCTTTAAGGGGGAGGCCGTGCCCTTCGTCATGGAGCTGCCCAACTACCGCATGCCCGGGGCCAAGAACGTGGCCCACCTGCTGTGGGACAAGGCCAAGGACTTCCTCCAGCGGGCCTTCACCGTGATCTTCCTGGCCACCATCGTGGTGTGGTTCCTCCAGACCTTCGACTTCCACCTGAACGTGGTGGCCGACTCCCAGGAGAGCATCCTGGCCACGGTGGCCGGCCTCCTCTCCCCGGTGCTGGCCCCCCTGGGCTTTGGGGACTGGCGGGTGTCCACCGCCCTCATCGCCGGCTTCATGGCCAAGGAGAGCGTGGTGTCCACCCTCTCCGTTCTGTTCCACGGGACGGAGACCCTGCTGCTCACCCTCACCCCCCTGGCGGCGGCCTCCCTGCTGGTGTTCTGCCTGCTGTACACCCCCTGCGTGGCGGCCATCGCCTCCATCAAGCGGGAGCTGGGGGGCAAGTGGGCCCTGGGCGTGGTGGTCTTCCAATGCGTCATTGCCTGGGTGGTGGCCCTGGTGGTCCGGGTCATCGGCCTGCTGCTGGGGGTGGGGACATGAACCTGCCCAGCCTGCTCCTCCTGGCCCTGGTGGGGCTGGGGATCGCCCTGGCCCTCCGGGCCCTGGTCAAGGGCAAGGGCCGCGGCTGCGCCGGGTGCGCCGGCTGCCGCTGTGAGGCCTGCCCCCACAAGGATCTATGAACCTTCCCCTTCGCCCCCCGGGCCCTGCGGCCTGGGGGGCTTTTTGTCCCGAAAAAAGTTTCCCGCATTCTACACAAACCGTTGCATTGTTTCAACAAATGTAGTAAAATAAGGTCCCTCCGGTTTGCGGGGATAAAGCAGCAAACCGGAAAAGCGGAAAATCAAACAAGAAAAGAGGACCTTCAATGGAGAGAGAACGGTTAAGCAGCCGCCTGGGGTTCATCCTCCTCAGCGCCGGCTGCGCCATCGGCATCGGGAACGTGTGGAAGTTCCCCTACATGGTGGGCCAGAACGGGGGCGGCGCCTTTGTGCTGCTCTACCTGTTCTTCCTGCTGGTGATGGGCATCCCGGTGATGACCATCGAGTTTTCCCTGGGCCGGGCCAGCCAGAAGAGCCCCGTGCGCATCTACCAGACCCTGGCCCCCAAGGGCAGCAAATGGTTCCTCCACGGCTACGCCGCCCTGGCAGGGAACTATCTGCTCATGATGTTCTACACCGTGGTGGCCGGGTGGATGATCCAGTACTTCTTCGCCACCGCCTCCGGCCGGTTCGACGGGCTGGACACCCAGCAGGTGGAGCAGGTCTATCAGGAGATCTGCGCTGACCCGGTGGGGATGGTGGGCTTCACCTTCCTGGTGGTGGTGCTGGGCTTCTTCATCTGCTCCTTCAGCCTGCAGAAGGGGCTGGAGCGGGTGAGCAAGTACATGATGCTGGCCCTGCTGGCCATCATGGTGGTCCTGGCCGTCAACAGCTTCACCATGGACGGCGCCCGGGAGGGGCTGTCCTTCTACCTCAAGCCCGACCTGGAAAAGATGCAGGAGGTGGGCATCGGCAACGTCATCGTGGGGGCCATGAGCCAGGCCTTCTTCACCCTGAGCCTGGGCATGGGCAGCATGGCCATTTTTGGCAGCTACATCGGCAAGGAGCGGGCCCTGCTGGGAGAGTCGGTGAACGTGGCCATTCTGGACACCTTCGTGGCCGTTGTGGCCGGCCTGATCATCTTCCCCGCCTGCTTCACCTACGGGGTGGAGGCGGGCTCCGGGCCCAACCTGATCTTCGTCACCCTGCCCAACGTGTTCAACCACATGTCCATGGGGAACCTGTGGGGGGCGCTGTTCTTCATCTTCATGACCTTCGCCGCCCTCACCACGGTGCTGGCGGTGTTCGAGACCATCCTGGCCTGCTGCATGGACCTGTTCGGCTGGAGCCGGAAGAAGGCCTGCCTCATCAACTGCCTGCTGATGCTGGTGCTCTGCCTGCCCTGCGCCCTGGGCTTCAACCTCCTCTCCGGCCTGCACCCCCTGGGGGGCGAGTCCACCTTCATGGACCTGGAGGACTTCCTGGTGAGCAACATCATCCTGCCGGTGGGCTCCCTGATCTTCCTCCTCTTCGCCGTGAGCAAGAAGGGCTGGGGCTGGAAGAAGTTCACCGACGAGGCCAACGCCGGCAAGGGGTTGAAGGTCCAGCCCTGGATGCGGGGGTATATGACCTACGTCCTCCCCTTCCTCTTCCTGGCCATCTTCGTCATCGGCCTGATCACCTACTTCCAATAAGACCCCTGCGGTTTCTGCCAAGCCCGCCCCGGAGCCCGTTCCGACGCGGGCTTGCGGCTTATCTTGACGAAGTTCCCCCGGGGGGATACAATAAAAAAAACCGCGGCAGGAGGTGTTCCCATGCACAGCAAACTGAGACAGGCCATCGGCCTTGCCACCCAGCCGGTGGCCGTTCTGAAAGCCCAGCATCCCCCGGAGGGCATCGACCCCCGGCCCTGCGGCTGCATCATTCCCCTGCTGGCGGCCGCCGCCCAGGGGCAGGCTGCCGCCCTGACGGCGGACAGCGTGGGCTGCCCCGGGGGGAAGTTCGGCCTGGGCCTTGTTCCCCAGGCCCCGGAGGGGCTGGCTGGCTTCCTCTCCACCGGCGGCGGGGGGCGCCCCGGTCTGGGGTACAAGGAGGCCCCCTGCCTCATGGAGACCTACCTCCACCACCTGCCCCCCACGGAGCCCCCGGCCTGCCTGGTGTTCCGCCCCTTGGACCAGCTGCAGCCGGGGGAGGAACCTCTGGCGGTGGTCTTTCTGGTAAACCCCCACCAGCTCTCCGCCCTGGCCACCCTGGCCAGCTACGACCGCGCCCCTTTGGAGAACGTAAAACTCCTCTTTGGGGCGGGGTGCACCCAGGCCGTTCGGTACGCCCTCTGCGCCCAGGAGGCGGGAGAGGACACCTGCTATGTGGGCCTCACCGACCCCTCCGCCCGGCTCCACCTGGACCGGGACCTGCTGTCCTTCTCCCTCCCCTACCGCCGCTTCCGGGAACTGGAGGAAAAGGCCGATGGCAGCTTCCTCACCCAGAGCACCTGGCAGAGCCTTCTCCGCCAGGGGTAAGGCGGCCCATTCTCCCCTGAGAAAGAAGACGATCCTTTGCACACCACCCGCTCCTCCCGCGCCCTGTTCCGAGGGGGCGCCTATCTCCTGGGCCTGGGGATTCTGGCCCTGGGCATCACCATGAACACCAAGGCCGGGCTGGGGGTCTCCCCCATCATCTCCGTGTCCTTCAGCACCTCCACCCTTTGGGGGTGGGACTTTGGCAACACCACCCTGGCCCTGTACTCCGCCTTCGTCCTGGTGGAGATGGCCCTCCACGCCAGCCTGATCCGCCGGGGCCGGGCCCCCGGGGGCCGGGGAACCTCCCTGCTGGTGCTGGACGCCCTCCAGTTCCCCCTGAGCCTGGTGTTCACCCGGTTCCTGAACGGCTTTTCCGCCGCCCTCCCCGACCTGGCCACCGACTGCGCCGGGACCTTTTGGGGGACCTTGCTGGGGCAGCTTCTCTTCCTGTGCCTGGCCATCCTGTGCACCGGGGTGGGGGCCGCCCTGTCCCTGAACATGCGCCTGATCCCCAACCCCGGGGACGGCATCGTCCAGGCCCTGGCGGACTTCAGCGGGAAGTCCGTGGGGTTCAGCAAGAACTGCTTTGATTTGTGCAACGTGGCCCTCACCGCCTGCGTGGGCCTGCTGGCCGCCGGGCAGCTGGTGGGCATCGGCCTGGGGACGGTCCTCTCCATGGTGGGGGTGGGCCGGGTGATCGCCCTGTTCAACCACTTCTGTTTCCAGAAGACCACCGCCCTGGCCGGCCTGCAGCCCTCCTGAAGGGCAAGGGGGAATCCCTATGAAACATCCATCGTCCTGGACCGAGAAAGGGAAGAAACGCCTGTTCCTGGCGCTCCTCCTGGCCGCCGTCGGGGTGCTGATCCTCATCGGCTGGCAGGTGGGAGGGCCCATCCTTCGCCTGGCCGCCGACCCGGAGGCTTTCCGCCAGTGGATCGCCCAGCGCCAGGCCGGTGGGCTGCTGCTGTACGGGGGGATGGTGTTCTTCCAGGTGCTGTTCGCCATCATCCCCGGGGAGCCCCTGGAGATCGCCGGGGGATACGCCTTCGGCGCCTTGTGGGGGACGGTGGCCTGCCTGGCCGCCGCCACGCTGGGGAGCGTGGTGGTCTTTGCCCTGGTGCGGCGGTTCGGCACCCGGCTGGTGGAGATCTTCTTCCCCAGAGAGAAGCTCCGCCGCCTTCGCTTTCTCCAGTCCTCCCCCCGGCGGACCTTCCTCTTCTTTTTGATCTTCATGATCCCCGGCACCCCCAAGGATCTGCTGTGCTACTTCGCCGGGCTCACGGACATCAAGCCCCTCCCCTTCCTGCTCATCTGTTCCCTGGGACGGCTGCCCTCTCTGGTGACCTCCACGGTGGGGGGCGACGCCCTGGGCACGGAAAGCTATATCCTGGCCGCCGTGGTCTTTGCCGTGACCCTCCTCGTCAGCGGGGCGGGGCTGCTGTGCTACCGCTGGCTGTGCCGGCGCCATAACCGGGCCCACGACCAGCAGGAGGCGGAAAAGGGGCGCCCTCCAGAGGAAAAGTGAATCCCCATCGCCGCCGGCGGGGCTTCTCCCCGCCGGAATTTTTCTGGCCAAAGGGCCTTGGTGTGTGGTATAATATAAAAATACAACATCGGCGGGCTCCCCCGCCGGGTGGGAGGTCCCTATGGATCATACATTGGAAAAAATCCTGGCCCGGGTGCAGAAACCGGGCCGTTATGTCGGCGGCGAGTACAACGCCGTGGTGAAGGACAAGGCCACGGTGGACTGCCGCTTTGCCTTCTGTTTCCCGGACACCTATGAGATCGGCATGTCCAATCTTGGTATGCGCATCCTCTACGGGGTGATGAACGAGATGGAGGGGGTTTGGTGCGAGCGGGTCTTCGCCCCCTGGGCGGATATGGAGGCCGAGATGCGCCAGGCGGGCCTCCCCCTCTACGCCCTG
The DNA here is from genome assembly GCA_019115545.1 of Candidatus Evtepia faecavium. Taxonomy (GTDB): domain Bacteria; phylum Bacillota; class Clostridia; order Oscillospirales; family Oscillospiraceae; genus Evtepia; species Evtepia faecavium. Next base: position 28,377 of record DXDK01000036.1, on the reverse strand, counting down.
GAGAGCGGGGACCCGGTGGCGGAGTTTGACATCGTCGGCTTCTCCCTGGGGTACGAGATGGCCTATACCAACGTGCTGAACATGCTGGACCTGGCGGGCCTGCCCCTGCGCAGCGCCGACCGGCCCGGCCTCACCCCCCTGGTGGTGGCCGGCGGGACCTGCATGTACAACCCCGAGCCTCTGGCCCCCTTTGTGGACATCGTCTCCCTGGGGGAGGGGGAGGAGGTCACTGGGGAGATGATCCAGCTCTATCGCCAGGCCAAGGCCGAGGGGTGGAGCAAGGAGGCCTTCCTCCGGAAAGCCGCCCGGATCCCCGGGCTGTATGTGCCCTCCCTGTACGACGTGTCCTATCACCCCGACGGCCGGGTGGCCGCCGTCACCCCCCGGGAGGGGGCCCCCGCCCAGGTGACCAAGCGGGTGGTGGGGGACATGGACGGCGCCTATTACCCGGTAAAGACCATCGTCCCCTCCATGGAGATCACCCAGGACCGGGTGATGCTGGAGCTCTTCCGGGGGTGCATCCGGGGGTGCCGGTTCTGCCAGGCGGGGTTTGTCTACCGCCCGGTGCGGGGGCGGAACCAGGAACTGCTGACGGAGTACGGCATCCGGGCCTGCCAGGACTCGGGCTACCAGGACATGACCCTGATGAGCCTCTCCTCCAGCGACTATCCTGACCTGCTGCCCCTGTGCGACGGCCTGCTGGAGTGGTGCGAGCCCCACAAGGTGAACCTGGCCCTCCCCTCCCTCCGGGCGGACAACTTCTCCATGCAGCTGATGGAGAAGCTCCAGCGGGGCGGGCGGAAGAGCGGCCTTACCTTCGCCCCGGAGGCCGGCTCCCAGCGGCTGCGGGACGCCATCAACAAGAACGTCACCGAGGAGGACCTGCTGGCCTCCTGCCGCACCGCCTTCGCCGGGGGGTGGAGCAGCGTGAAGCTCTACTTCATGCTGGGCCTGCCCACGGAGACCGACGAGGACGTGCTGGGCATCGCCGAGCTGGCCAACAAAGTCTACCAGGTCTGGCGGGAGCACACCTCCAACCGCTCCCGGGGGGTGCGGATCACCGTATCCACCTCCTGCTTCGTGCCCAAGTCCCACACCCCCTTCCAGTGGGAGGGGCAGAACCCCCGGGAGGAGTACCTGCGCAAGGTCACCCTTCTCCGGGAGCACCTTCGGAACAAGTCCATCACCTACAACTGGCACGACCCGGAGACCAGCTTCCTGGAGGCCGTCCTCTCCCGGGGGGACCGGCGGCTGGCCGACGTGCTGGAGACCGCCTGGCGAAAGGGGGCCAAGTTCGACGCCTGGAGCGAGTTCTTCTCCCTGGACACCTGGCTGGACGCCCTGGCCGCCCACGGCCTGGATCCCGCCTTCTACGCCAACCGGGTCCGGGAGAAGGACGAGGTCTTCCCCTGGGCCGCCGTCTCCGACGGGGTGAAGGAGAGCTACCTCTGGCGGGAGCGGGAGCGGGCCTACGCCGGCACCACCACCCCCGACTGCCGGGAGAAATGTTCCGGCTGCGGGGCCAACCGCCTGTGTGAAGGAGGGATCTGCCATGTCTGAGCCCCGGATCGACCAGCGCATCCTCTTCGTCAAGGAGGGCAGCGCCAAGTACATCTCCCACCTGGACCTGATGCACACCATGGAGCGGGCCTTCCTCCGGGGGGGGATCACCATCCGCCACACGGCGGGGTTCCATCCCCACCCCTACGTGTCCATTCCCCTCCCCCTGCCCCTGGGCTTTTCCAGCCAGTGCGAGCTGATGGAGTTCGGCCTGGAGGCCGGCTGCACCCGGGAGGCCCTGCCGGAGCGGATGAACCAGGTCCTCCCCGCCGGCATCCGGGTGCTGGACTGCTACGACGCCGCCCGCCCCTTCCGGGAGCTGGCCTCCGTCCGGTACGCCCTCACCTGGGAGTTTGCCGGGGAACTGGCCCAGGGGGCGGCGGAGGCCTTCCGGGACCTCACCGCCCGGGATCACTTCGTGGTCCAGAAAAAGAGCAAGAAGGCCAAGTCCGGCTTTACCGAGGTGGACCTCATCCCCGCCATCCAGAAGGTGGAGGCCCTCCGGCCCCTGGGGGACAAGCTGGAGCTCACCCTCCTCCTCCAGGCCCAGAACCCGGGGCTGAGCCCCGCCGTCCTTCTCCAGGGCTTCCAGGGGGCCTGGCCCCAGTTTGCCCCGGTGTACACCGCCGCCCACCGCCTGGAAGTGCTGGACGGGGCGGGAAAGGTGTTCCGGTAACCGGACTCCTGCATAGAAAAACAGCTTCCCTTGTTTTGGTACAAGGGAAGCTGTTTTTTTACCTTGGGTGGGGCTCACATCTCCAAGCGGATGACCCCTTCCTGCTCCTTCAGCAGGACCATGCTGGACACGTCCCCCCGCATGGCCTGGTCGGATTCCAGGTCCATCCGCACCGCCAGCACATCCGGCCGGCCGGAGGGGAACTCCTTTACTTCCCGCACGGTCCAGCCGATCTCGTGGATGAAGTGGATGGCGTTGCCCAGGCCGATGTCCCGCTGGACCTCCAGGTAGAGGGCAGTGCTGGTGGGGACCTTCAGGAAGCGGTTGTCCACCACGTTCACCAGCAGGAGGATGATGATCAGGGCGGCGTACATCAGCAGGGCGCAGACGTAGAAGCCCACCCCCACCGCCAGGCCCATGCAGGCGGTGGTCCACAGGGTGGCCGCGGTGGTGAGGCCCTTCACCTGGTTGCGCCGGGTGACGATGATGGTGCCCGCCCCCAGAAAGCCGATGCCGCTGATCACCTGGGCGCTGAGGCGGGCGGGGTCCCCCACCCCGTAGCTGGCGTACATAAACTGGCTCACCAGCATGGTGGAGGCCGCCCCCACGCACAGCAGCATGTGGGTCCGCAGGCCGGCGGCCCGCTGGCGGACCCCTCGTTCAAAGCCGATGGTCCCGCCAAAAATCATTGCCAGCAGCAGCCGGAGCCCCACAGACAGGACGTTCAGGTCGCTGAGGCTGCCAGTCAGTTCCAAGTGGACCATGTCTCCTCCCCCTTTCACGGAACCCCTCCGGCGGGCTGGGGCGCCGGAAGGGTGTTTTTCCCTATTGTGCCATGGTTTCCCCGGGTTGTCAAATGGTTCCCAGAGAAAACCCCGGCAGAGCCGCACAGGCTCTGCCGGGGGTTGATGGAAACGTGGGAATGGGAAATCAGGTTCAGGCGTCCTTGTGCTCCCAGGGCTTGCTGAGCTCCACCAGGCGCTGGTACTTGGCCTTGGCCTCCTTCTCTGCCTTCTCGAAGAGGTCCTTGGCCCGGTCGGGGAAGGTGAGCTGGAGGGAGGAGTAACGCACCTCGCCGGTGATGAACTCCTGGTAGTCCATGATGGGCTCCGGGGAATCCAGCTGGAAGGGGTTGCGGCCCTTCTCCAGGCGGCGGGGGTCATAGCGGAAGAGGTGCCAGTAGCCGGCCTGGACGGCGGCGCTCATCTCCAGCATGGTGTTCTGCATGCCGATCTTGATGCCGTGGCTGATGCAGGGGGCATAGGCGATGACGATGGAAGTGCCGGGGTAGGACTCGGCCTCCAGCAGGGCCCGGAGGGTCTGGCTGTAGTCGGCGCCCATGGCCACCTGGGCCACGTAGACGTTGCCGTACTGCATGGCGATGGCCGCCAGGTCCTTCTTGGCCACGTCCTTGCCTGCCGCGGCGAACTGAGCCACCGCGCCGGTGTTGGTGGCCTTGGAGGCCTGGCCGCCGGTGTTGGAGTAGACCTCGGTGTCCAGCACCAGGATGTTGATGTTGGCCCCGGAGGCCAGCACGTGGTCCACACCGCCGTAGCCGATGTCGTAAGCCCAACCGTCGCCGCCGAAGGCCCAGATGGACTTCTGGCCGAACATATCCCGCATATCATACAGGGCCTGGAGCTGGGCCTGGTCCCCCTTGCCCTCGGAGAGGGCCTTGGCCAGGGCTTCCGTCAGGGCCTGGCCGGTGGTGCGGGAGCCCTCCACCTCATTGCGGTGGTTGAGCCACTTCTGGGCGCAGAGGGTCACCGCGGCGGGGGTGGACTCCTCCTGGGCCAGGGAACGGGCCAGGTCGGCGGCCGCCTTCTGCCGGGCGTGGACGGCCAGGTTCATGCCGTAGCCGAACTCGGCGCCGTCCTCGAAGAGGGAGTTCTCCCAGGCGGGGCCTCTCCCCTCCTTGTTCACGGTGTAGGGGGTGGAGGGGGCGCTGCCGCCCCAGATGGAGGTGCAGCCGGTGGCGTTGGCGATGTACATCCGGTCCCCGAAGAGCTGGGTGACCAGCTTGACGTAGGGGGTCTCGCCGCAGCCGGCGCAGGCGCCGGAGAACTCGAAGAGGGGCTGCTCGAACTGGCTGCCCTTCACGGTCTCCTTGGCGAAGGGGGTGTGCTTCTGGGTGACCTGCTCCTGGCCGTAGTTGAAGATCTCCTGCTCGCCCATCTGGGAGGCCAGGGGCTTCATGGTGAGGGCCTTGGTCTTGGCGGGGCAGGCCTCCACGCAGGAGCCGCAGCCGGTGCAGTCCAGCACGGAGACGGTCATGGTGTAGGCGTAGATCTCGCAGCCCTTGCCCCGCATGTCGTGCATCTTGATGTGCTTGGGGGCCTCCACCACCTCGTCGGCGTCCATGACGATGGGCCGGATGCAGGCGTGGGGACAGACATAGGAGCAGATGTTGCACTGGATGCAGCTCTGGGGATCCCACTCGGGGACGGAGACGGCGATGCCCCGCTTCTCAAAGGCAGCGGTGCCCTGGGGCAGGGTGCCGTCGGCCCCGGCCATGAGCTTGGAGACGGGGATGACATCCCCCCGCATGGCGTTGGCGGGGATCATGACGTCCTTCACGTACTGGGCCAGCTCCTGCCGGTCGGTGCGGATCTCGGGCTCCACGGGGGTGTCCTGGGCGTCGGCCCAACCGCTGGGGATGGGCACTTCCTGGACCCCTTCGATGCCGGCGTCCACGGCGTTGTAGTTGCGCATGATGACGTCCATGCCCTTGTGGCCGTAGCTCTTGACGATGGCGTCCTTCATGTGCTGGACGGCCTCCTCCACAGGGATGACCTTGGCCAGCTTGAAGAAGGCGGCCTGGAGGATGGTGTTGGACCGGTTGCCCATGCCCAGCTCGATGGCCTTATGGGTGGCGTCGCAGGTGTAGACGTGGATGTTGTTCTGGGCCAGGTACCGCTTGGCGGCGGCGGGGAGGTGCTCCTCCAGCTCCTGCATGTTCCAGGAACAGTTGAGCAGGAAGGTGCCGCCGGGCTTGATGTCCTGGACGATGTCGAACTTCTCCATGTAGGCCGCAGAGTGGCAGGCCACGAAGTCGGCCTGGGTGACGTAATAGGAGGCCTTGATCTGGTTCCTGCCGAACCGCAGGTGGCTGATGGTCACGCCGCCGGACTTCTTGGAGTCGTACTGGAAATAGGCCTGGACCTGCATGTCGGTGTTGTCACCGATGATCTTGATGGAGTTCTTGTTGGCGCCCACGGTGCCGTCCCCGCCGAGACCCCAGAACTTGCAGGCGATGGTCCCCTCTTCCGACACGTCGGGCTCCTCCTGGATGGGCAGGGAGCGGTGGGTGACATCGTCCTCGATGTTGATGGTGAAGCTGCGCACGGGGTCGTCGCTCTGGCCGTTGCGGAAGGCGGAGAGGATGCCGCCGGGGGTGGTGTCCTTGGAACCCAGGCCGTACCGGCCGCCCACCACCTTGGTGCCGGCCAGGGGACTTTGGGCCAGGGCGGCCACCACGTCCAGATACAGGGGCTCGCCGATGGCGGAGGGGTCCTTACAGCGGTCCATGACCACCACGTTCTTCACCGTGGCGGGAAGGGCGGCCACGAAGCGGTCGGTGGCAAAGGGGCGGTAGAGGTGGACCTTCACCAGGCCGACCTTCTCCCCCTTGGCGTTGAGGTAGTCCACCACTTCCTCCGCCGCGTCGCACACGGAGCCCATGGCCACCATGACGGTCTCGGCGTCGGGGGCGCCGTAGTAGTTGAAGAGCTTGTAGTTGGTGCCGATGCGCTGGTTGACCTTGTCCATGTACTCCTCCACCACGGCGGGGAGGGCATCGTAGTACTGGTTGCGGGACTCGTTGACCTGGAAGAAGATGTCCGGGTTCTGGGCAGAGCCCCGGAGCACCGGGTGGTCGGGGTTCAGGGCCCGCTCCCGGAAGGCCTTCAGGGCGTCCATGTCCACCATGGACTTCAGCTCGTCATAGTCCCAGACCTCCACCTTCCGGATCTCGTGGGAGGTGCGGAAGCCGTCGAAGAAGTGGAGGAAGGGCACCCGGCCGGCGATGGCGGTGAGATGGGCCACAGCGCCCAGGTCCATGACCTCCTGGGGGTTGGCGCTGCACAGCATGGCGTAGCCGGTGGAGCGGCAGGACATCACGTCGCTGTGGTCGCCGAAGATGGACAGGGCGTGGGTGGCCAGGGCCCGGGCGGAGACGTGCATCACCCCGGGCAGCAGGCTGCCGGCGATCTTGTACATATTGGGGATCATCAGCAGAAGCCCCTGAGAGGCGGTGAACGTGGTGGTCAGGGCGCCGGCGGTCAGAGAGCCGTGGACCGCGCCGGCGGCGCCGCCCTCCGACTGCATCACCGATACCTTCACCGGCTGGCCAAACATGTTGTTCCGTCCTTCCGCAGACCACTTGTCCGAAAGCTCTGCCATCACAGAGGACGGGGTGATGGGATAAATTGCCGCGACTTCAGTAAAAGCATACGCCACATGGGCCGCCGCGGTGTTGCCGTCCATTGTCTTGCGCTTTCTTGCCACGTTGACTCCTCCTTCTGCCAGGGTAAATGGGGGGAACCATTTCACTGGATGGTTTTCCTTATATTCAGAGGCGAGCCATGATGCCATGGCCCGCACTCTCCTCTGATGGTATCATCTTACCATTTGCAAGCTCTCTTTGTAAATGAAAGTTATACCCAAACTTCCTGCAGGAAAACCTGCGGAATCCTTCTATCCTGCCGGGAAAGTCAAAGGAAAACGATGGCCCTTTACCTTCTTTGTGCAAATACACCACTCGCAAACTGTCAAGGTCCTAACACAATCCTTGCCGGCCCCTCCCCGCCCGGGGGCGGAGGGATGCATTTCGACAAAATTCCCCCATTTGCATCAGAGGACCTTTCCCTCTGCAGAAAGGGTCACCACCTGGAAGGGAATGGCCTTCCCGCTGGCCAGGCAGGCCATCTGGGCCGCCTGCTGGAGCCCGCCGCAGCAGGGCACCTGCATCCGCACCACGGTGAGGCTGCGGATGTCGTTGCCGGACAGGATCTGGGTGAGCTTTGCCCGGTAGTCGGCCTCGTCCAGCTTGGGGCAGCCGATGAGGGTCACCCGCCCCTGCATGTAATCTCGATGGAAGGTGCCCCGGGCATAGGCGGCGCAGTCCGCCGCCACCAGCAGGTGGGCCCCGTCAAAATAGGGGGCTTTTACCGGGACCAGGCGGAGCTGCACCGGCCACTGGGCCAGGCAGCTGAAGGGGGCCTCCTTCGCCCCCTCCCCTGCCGCCGGCTGGGACAGGACCTGGGGGCGGCTGCCGGGACATCCCCCGGCGTGGGCGGCCTGGGCGGCCCGGGTCCGGGCCACGGCGGCGGGGTCATAGGCAGGGGCCGGCCGGGTCACAAAAGTGATGGCCCCCACCGGGCAGGCGGGGAGGCAGTCCCCCAGGCCGTCGCAGTGGTCCTCCCGGACCAGCTTGGCCTTTCCGTTCACCATGGCGATGGCCCCCTCGTGGCAGGCCCCGGCACACAGGCCGCAGCCGTTGCACAGGGCTTCGTCGATTTGAATGATTTTGCGTGCAGTAGACATAGGAAAAACCTCCTGGAAATACCTTGACTTTTTATCTATATTCTAGTAGGATACGAGAGCATTGTCTGTTGGAAATCCAACATCTGGAGGGAAACCATGAGAGAATTCTACCCCCTGCTGGCCCAGTGCCCTCTGTTTCAAGGGATCCCCCAGGGGGAACTGGAGCAGGTGCTCCCCCACCTGGGGGCGCGCACCCTCCGGGCCAGCCGGCACCAGCATCTTCTGGCCGCCGGGGAGCCCGCCCGGTGGATGGGAATCGTCCTGTCCGGCTCGGTGCGCATCGTCCACGAGGACTACTGCGGCAACCGGAACATCCTGGCCTCGGCGGCCCCCCCGCAGCTGTTTGGGGAGGCCTTTGCCTGGGTGGCCTTTCCCGCCCTGCCGGTGAGCGTGGAGGCCGCCCAGGACAGCACCGTCCTGCTGCTGGACGGCCAGCGGCTGCTCCACCCTGACAGGGAGATCCTCCCGGTGCACCCCCGGCTGGTGGCCAACCTGCTGACCATCTCCGCGGAGAAGAACCTGGTGCTCACCCGGAAACTGGCCCTGCTGTCCCGGCGGACCACCCGGGAGAAGCTCATGGCCTACTTCACCGACGAGGCCCGGCGGGCCGGCAGTGCCACCTTCACCCTGGACTATGACCGCCAGGCCCTGGCCGACTACCTGGGGGTGGACCGCAGCGCCATGTCCGCCGAGCTGAGCAAGCTCCGCCAGGCCGGCCTGCTGGAGAGCCAGGGCCGGCAGATCACCCTCCTGGGCCCCCTTTCCCCGGCCCGGTGACCGGCGCGCCCCTTCCGCCCAACGAGAACAGAAAGAGAGGACACCTATGACGTTTCTTGCGAAAAACGGCCGGGGACTGCTGCTGTGCCTGGCCATCGCCGTCCCCGCCTGGTTTCTGGGGACCCTCTTCCCCGTGGTGGGCGGGCCGGTGATCGCCATCCTCCTGGGGATGCTCATCGCCGTCCCCCTGAAGGACCAGGGCAGGATGGCCCCGGGGATCAAGTTCACCTCCAAGAAGATCCTCCAGTGGGCGGTGATCCTGCTGGGCTTCGGCCTGGATCTCACCGTGGTCCTCCACACCGGCCGGCAGTCCCTGCCCATCATCGTGTGCACCATCACCGTCTCCCTGCTCATCGCCTTCCTGCTGTACAAGGTGCTGCCCATCCCCAGCAAGAGCGCCACCCTCATCGGGGTGGGCTCCTCCATCTGCGGCGGGTCGGCCATCGCCGCCGCCGCCCCGGTGATCCACGCCGACGACGAGGAGGTGGCCCAGTCCATCTCGGTGATCTTCTTCTTCAACGTCCTGGCGGCCATCCTCTTCCCCATTCTGGGCAACTTTTTGGGCTTCAGCACCACCTCCGGGGAGGGCTTTGGCATCTTCGCCGGCACCGCGGTGAACGACACCTCCTCCGTCACCGCTGCCGCCGCCACCTGGGACAGCATGTGGGGCCTGGGCAGCGCCACCCTGGACAAGGCCGTCACTGTGAAGCTCACCCGCACCCTGGCCATCATCCCCATCGTCCTGGTGCTGGCCTTCCTCCAGGCCAAAAAGGGCCAGCGGGAACAGGGGGAAAAGGTCCGCCTGCGATCCATCTTCCCCTTCTTCATCCTCTACTTCATCCTGGCCAGCCTCATCACCACCGTGGCCGTGTCCCTGGGGGTGGACGCCAGCGTCTTCTCCCCCATCAAGACCCTGAGCAAGTTCTTCATCGTCCTGGCCATGGCCGCCATCGGGCTGAACACCGACATCGTGAAACTGGTGAAAACCGGCGGCGCCCCCTTGGCTCTGGGGGCCTGCTGCTGGGTGGGGATCACCGTCACCAGCCTGGTGATCCAGCACCTGCTGGGGCTGTGGTGACCCCTTCCCGTTGACGCAAAGCGCCCCCGGCGCGGCAGATGCCGCGCCGGGGGCGCTGTTTTTCGGAGTTATTCGGCCGCGGTGAAGGTCACCGTCTCCCGGTCCAGGAGCCGGTCCCCGGTGACGCTGGCGGCAGTGAGGGTGCGCCCCTCCGGGGTGAAGGTAAAGATCCCCCAGAAGTCCGGGGTGTTCCCCTCAGCGGAGAGCTCCAGGAGCACCGACCCCTCCGGGTACTGGCTGGAGGTGGTGATGACGTAGTAGGTCCCGGTGAAGGCCTCCCCCGCCGGGGTGGTGTAGGCGGCGCTCCCGTCCTCCCGGAGGGTGAGGCTGGCCCCCTCCGCCGCCCAGGTGCCCAGGAAATCGGCGGCCTGCTGGGGGAGCTCCAGGGTGTCGTACCGGCTGAAGTCATAGACCTTGGGGGTAGCCGGCAGGGCCAGGGTGCTGTCGCACAGGCCCAGGGCGGGGTGCCAGAGCAGCTCCGTGCCATCCTCCCCGGTCAGGGTGACCTGGAGGTTGGGGATCACGTCGCTGACGTTGCCGATGAGGACCACCGGCTGGCCCTGGTCATCGGTGTAGAGGGTCTCCCCCACCTCCCCCTGGTACTGGTTCTCCGGGGTGGAATTCCAGGCCTGGACGGTGAGGGACGCCGCCGGGTCCCGGGGGACCAGGCAATAGACCTCGTCCCCTTCATAGTCCACCACCTGGTCCTGGGACAGGTCGGCCAGGAAGGGATAGTCCTCCCCGTATCCCCCCGCCTGGAGGAGTTCCTCCAGCCCTGCGGGGTCCCCCTCCGGCAGGTAGCCCAGGAAGGCCAGGCCGCAGAAGTAGCCCCCCTCCGCCAGGGTCTCCCGGAACTGGGTGAGGGAGGGATCCTCCGCCGGGGCGGGGTCGGCGGGGGTCTCAGGGGTGTCCGCCGGCGGGGCCGGCTCCGTGGTCTCTGCCGGTGGGGTCTGTTCTGGGTTCTCCGCCGGGGCGGAGGTCTCCCCGCAGGCGGACAGGGCCAGCAGGCAGAGGGCGGCCAGCAGGGCGGCCAGGGGATGTCTCCAACGCATGGGGCTCACACTCCTTCTCTTCACTGGGGCAGGGTCAGGCTGCCCACGATGGTCTGGATGTCCTCGCTCCACACGGCCAGGTAGGTGGGGCCGGTGAAGTAGAGGTAGGCGGCGTACATGGGATAGGCGTCGCTCCCCAGGTCCTGGGCGAAGTTCACCAGCACCTCGCTGTTCCACCCCGTCTCGTCCTGGTAGACGATGGCCCGGGCGGGATAGCCCGCCACGGTGAGGTCCAGGGACTGGTAGTCCGTCACCCCCTCGGCGGCGGCCTTCTCGTCAAAGCCGGCCAGCCACTGGGTGACCTGTTCCTGGGACCCCAGCCGGGTGACCCAGCCCTTGGTGTCGTCGTCGCTGTAGAGGTCGGACAGCCCCGCCGGGTCCGGGTGGAAGCGCTCCGTGGGGTAGCGCACGGCGTAGAGGTCCCCGTAGCAGGTGAAGGTGGCATAGGCGGCGTTCTCCTCCTGGCTGACCTGGGCCCCCTCCCGGAGGAAGGTGTAGGTCATTCCCGCCATCTCCAGGGTGAGTTTCTCCCCCTGAAAGTCGCCGCTGGCCACCCGCTCCCCGGCCACGGAGAGGGTGAGGTGCTCCCCGGACAGGCTCCACTCGGCCTCGCCGGCCTCCTCGGTGAGGAAGAAGTCCACGGTGCCGTCGGCGTTGAGGGTGAGCCATTTCCCCTCCGTATTCATGGCCAGGCCGTCCAGGGTGATGCCGGTGCAGAGGTAGCTGCCCACATAGGCGCTGTTGTCCTGGGGTGTCTCCTCCCCTCCCCCGCAGCCCGCCAGGAGCAGGGCCAGCAGCAGGCAGCAGGAGAGCCAAGCGTTTCGTTTCATACCATCCGTCCTTTTTTCTTCGTGCAGATTCGTTTTTATTTTACCCGTCCCCGGGGAAAATGTCCACCGAAATTTTGTAAACAGCACCCCGGCGGGGTCCCGTCCCTTTGGGGAGACAGGACCCCGCCGGGGGCAGGGGGAGGCTTCCCGCCGGGGAGGGCTCACTCCTCGGCGAAGTTGCCGGTGTAAAGCTGATAGTACTTGCCCTTCTTCTCGATGAGCTCGTCGTGGGTGCCCCGCTCGATGATGCGGCCCTGGTCCATGACGATGATGCAGTCGGAGTTGCGCACGGTGGACAGGCGGTGGGCGATGACGAAGGTGGTGCGCCCGGTCATCAGGGCATCCATGCCCTCCTGGACCAGCTTCTCGGTGCGGGTGTCGATGGAGGAGGTGGCCTCGTCCAAGATGAGCACCGGAGGGTCGGCCACGGCGGCCCGGGCGATGGCCAGCAGCTGCCGCTGGCCGTTGCTCAGGTTGGCCCCGTCGCCGGTGAGCATGGTCTGGTATCCGTCGGGAAGACGCTGGATGAAGCCGTCGGCGTTGGCCAGCTTGGCCGCCGCGATGCACTCCCGGTCGGGGGCGTCCAGGTTGCCGTAGCGGATGTTGTCCATCACCGTGCCGGTGAACAGGTGGGTGTCCTGGAGGACGATGCCCATGGACCGGCGCAGGTCGGGCTTTTTGATCTTGCCGATGTCGATGCCATCGTAGCGGATCTTGCCGTCGGCGATGTCGTAGAAGCGGTTGATGAGGTTGGTGATGGTGGTCTTGCCGGCGCCGGTGGCCCCGACAAAGGCGATCTTCTGCCCGGGCTTGGCCCAGAGGCTGATGTCGTGGAGGACCAGCTTGTTCAGCTCGTAGCCGAAGTCCACGTCCTCCAGCACCACGCCGCCCTCCAGGCGGACGTAGTGGACGCTGCCGTCCTCCATGGGGATTTTCCAGGCCCACACGTTGGTGCGGTGGTCCGCCGGGACCATCTGGCCATGGGCGTCCTCCTTGGCGTTCACCAGCTCCACGAAGCCCTCGTCGGCCTCGGGCTCCTGGTCCATCAGGTCAAAGACCCGCTTGGCGCCGGCGGCGGCGGTGACCACGAAGTTGATCTGCTGGCTCACCTGGATGACAGGGTTGGTAAAGCTCTTGTTCAGGCCCAGGAAGGTGATGACGGTGCCGATGGTCACCCCGGCCAGGCCGTGGATCCCCAGCACCGCGCCCAGGATGGCCATGACCACATAGCTCAGCCAGCCGATGTTGGCGTTGATGGGCATAAGGAGGTTGGCGTAGCGGTTGGCCTTGTCGGCGCTGTCCCGCAGGGCGTCGTTGATCTTGTGGAAGTCCCGCTTGGCGGCCTCCTCGTGGCAGAAGACCTTGACCACCTTCTGGCCGTCCAGCATCTCCTCGATGAAGCCGTCCACCGCGCCCAGGTCTCTCTGCTGGCGGACGTAGTATTTCCCGGAACGGCCGGCCAGCTTCCCGGTGACCAGGAGCATGATGACGGCCGTGGCCACGGGGATGATGGTGAGCACCGGGTTGAGCACCAGCATGGTCACCAGGGTGGCCACCATGGTGATCACCGTGTTGATGATCTGGGGGATGCTCTGGCTGATCATCTGCCGCAGGGTGTCCACGTCGTTGGTGTAGACCGACATGATGTCCCCGTGGGCGTGGGTGTCAAAGTACTTGATGGGCAGGGACTCCATCTTGTGGAAGAGGTCGTCCCGGAGGTGGCGCATGGTCCCCTGGCTGACGTTGACCATGATGCGGTTGTAGGCGAAGATGGTCACCACGCCCACCGCCAGGATGGCCACCAGGCGGAGAATGGCCTGGAGCAGGGGCCCAAAGTCCCGGGAGCCGCTGGAGATCATGGGGACGATGTAGTCGTCCACCAGGGTCTGGGGGAAGGCGGCGCCGATGACGGTGGTCACCGCGCTGATCACGATGCACACCACCACCAGGGCGAAGAGGCCCTTGTAGTAGTGCAGCATGTACCGGAGGACACGGCCCAGCACGCCGGTGGCCGCAGATTTCGACATTCTTTCTTTCATCTGACATCTGCCTCCTTTCACGCCGGCTGGTCGAAGTCGCCGCCGCCCTTGATCTGGGACTCATAGATGTCCTGGTAGATGGCGTTGGTCTTCAACAGGTTTTCGTGGGTGTCAAAGCCGTTGATCCGGCCGTCGTCCAGCACCAGGATGCGGTCGGCCCCCTCCACGCTGGAGATCCGCTGGGCGATGATGATCTTGGTGGTGCCGGGGATCTTCTCGGCAAAGGCCTTGCGGATCTTGGCGTCGGTGGCGGTGTCCACGGCGGAGGTGGAGTCGTCCAGGATGAGGACCTTGGGGTTCTTCAGCAGGGCCCGGGCGATGCACAGGCGCTGCTTCTGGCCGCCGGAGACGTTGTTGCCCCCCCGCTCGATGCGGGTGTGGTAGCCCTCGGGCATGCGGTCGATGAACTCGTCGGCGCAGGCGGCCTTGCAGGCCTCGATGCATTCCTCCTCGGTGGCGTTGGGGTTGCCCCAGCGGAGGTTCTCCAGAATGCTGCCGGAGAAGAGGGTGTTCTTCTGGAGCACCACGGACACCTGCTCCCGGAGGGCTTCCATGTCGTACTTCCGCACGTCCAGGCCGCCCACGCACACCGAGCCCTCGTCCACGTCGTACAGGCGGGAGATGAGGTTGGCCAGGCTGCTCTTGCCGGAGCCGGTGCCGCCGATGATGCCGATGGTCTCCCCGGAGCGGATGTGCAGGTCGATGTCCATCAGGGCGCTCTTGCCGCTGCCATGCTTGTAGGAGAAGGTCACGTGGTTGAAGTCGATGCTGCCGTCCTTCACCTCTTCCACGGGGTTTTCGGGGTTCTTAAGGTCCGGGGTCTCCCGCAGGACCTCGCCGATGCGGCGGATGGAGGCCAGGGAGATGCTGATCATGACCACCACCATGGAGACCATCATCAGGCTCATGAGCATGGACATGATGTAGCTGAACAGGCTGGTGAGGTCGCCGGTGGAGAGGGTGCCCCCCACGATGAACTGGGCCCCCAGCCAGGACACGGAGATGATGCAGAAGTACACCGCCACCATCATGGCCGGGGCGTTCACGGTGAGGATGCTCTCGGCCTTCACGAACATCTTGTACAGCATGGCGGAGGCTTTGGAGAACTTCTGGTTCTCATAGTCCTCCCGGACGAAGGCCTTCACCACCCGGATGGCGGAGATGTTCTCCTGGACGCTGGCGTTCAAATCGTCGTACCGGTGGAAGACGTCGTTGAAGATCTTCAGGGTGACCTTCATGATGATGGCCAGCACAATGCCCAGAAAGACCACGGCGATGAGGAACATGCCGCTGAGGTGAGGGTTGATGATCAGGCACATGATGAAACTGAACACCAGGGTCAGGGGGGCGCGGGTGGCCACCCGGATGATCATCATGAAAGCGTTCTGGACGTTGGTGATGTCGGTGGTCATCCGGGTCACCAGGCCGGGAACGCTGAACTTGTCGATGTTGGAGAAGGAAAAGGTCTGAATGTTGGCGTAGATGGCCTCCCGGAGGTTGGCCGCCAGGCCCGTGGAGGCGCTGGCGGCGAACTTCCCGGCCAGGGCGCCGAAGAGCAGGCTGAGGAAGGCCATGACGATCATCAGAATGCCATAGCGGTAGACCACCGGCATGCTGCTGGCCTCCAGCCCCTGGTCGATGAGCATGGCCGTGATGAACGGGAGCAGGATCTCCATCAAGACCTCCAAGGTGGTCAGGCCGATGCAGAGGAACGTGTCCCGTTTATACTGTTTGATTTGCTGGATAATTTGTCGCACGAGAATGCATCCTCCTTATGGTTCTTCTGGTAATTCTTGCCCGCCGGCTTCCCCGGCGGCCAGGTTGCGGCGCATTTTCTTCTGCAGGCGGTCCAACTCCCGCAGCTCCGCCGGGGAAAACCCTGCGTACACCTGGCGGCAGATCCAGTCGGCGGAGGTTTCGATAAAACCCTCCAGCTGCCTGCCCGCCTCGGTGGCGAAGAGGAGCTTGCGCCGGTCGTCCTCCAAGCAGCGCTCCATGCGGACGTAGCCCTTCTCCCGCAGGTTTTTCAGGCTGCTGGAGATGGCCGCTTTGGAGTAGCCGAACTCCCGATGCATGGCCGTCAGGGAGGTCCCCTCCTCCGCGTGGCGGAGGATGTACCACAGCATGAAGGCCTGCGCCGCGGTCAATCCCTTTCGCCCCATCACCCGGTCGGCCAGCTTCTCCTGCTGGATGCCGATCAGGCGGTTGTCCCGGGCCATTCTGCTCCGGTCCCATTCCATGTGGTGTTCACCCCGTTTCCCTCGAATGTTCGGGCGAGAATTGTTTCATTCCTTACTTTTTATACCACACTTATCCTTGCATGTGAAATTCAAATCTGTTATTATCTATAAAGGTTATTTATCAGTTTGTCTTGTTGCTCAAAACACCCCGACGGAAGCAGGAGGTCTTTTGTTTGAATACCACACAATTGGAATGTTTTTTGACGGTGGCCAACTTTCTCAACTTCTCCCGGGCCGCGGAGGTCCTCCGGATCACCCAGCCCGCCGTGAGCCACCAGATCAACACTTTGGAAAATGAGCTGGGGGTGAAGCTCTTCCACCGCACCAGCAAGAGCGTCCGCCTGACCCAGTCGGGGTACCTGTTCACCCAGTACGCCGACGAGATCCTCCGCCTGTCCGGCCTGTCCAAGGAGCGGGTCCGGGCCGCCCAGGAGATCCACTCCGTCCGCCTGGGGGTGGGGTGCCGGAACTTTGTGGACCAGCGGCTGATGATCCCCGCCCTCCAACAGCTCTCCCAGGAGGAGCCCTCCCTTCTCCCCCTGCTGCGGATGACCCCCTTCGACTCCCTGGAAAACCTCCTGGAGGAGGGGGACATCCAGGTGCTCATCTCCCACAAGAAGACTTCCCTGAAAAAGGTCACCTACCGGGAGCTGTGCCGCCGGCCGGTGGTGTGCGTGTGCAGCCCCAGCCACCCCCTGGCCGCCCTGGAGCAGGTCTCCGTCCAGCAGCTCCGCCAGGCCGGGCGGATCGCCATCTGCCGGCCCCCCATCTTTTCCCCCGAACTCTTTGATTCCCAGAACCAGGTCATCTCCGGCCTGGGGGCGGAGCGGATCCTCTTCTGCGACAACCTGGAGATCCTCTATACCATGGTGGAGGCGGGCCTCGCCTTCGCCGTGGTCTCCGGCCCGCCGGGGGAGGCCGAAGGCCCCCGCCTGCGCTACCTCCCCATGCCGGAGTTTGCCCCCCTGTCCTTCGGGGCCTTCTATCTGCCGGGGGAGCGCACCCCGGTGCTCCGGCGGTTCCTCACCCTGCTGGAGGAGAGCCTGCAGCACCCCTCCAACCCATAAGGATACGCAGCGCGGGCCCGCCTTACCCAGGCGGGCCCGCGTTTTTGGGGGAATGTCCGTTTTTTTTACGCCTCCGGGGCGGGGTCCTCCTCCACCGTAAGGCGGAAGACGTTGATCACGTCCACATCGGGGCAGCAGAAGGTGAAGCCCTCCCCTGCCCGATCCGGCAGGGTGCCGCCGTAGCGGAGGATGTCCACATAGGGGAAGGCCACGTGCATGGCCATGGGGCACAGCTCCCCCCGCTGAGTGTCAAAGTCATAGGAGTCCCCGATCCGGTGCCCTCGGTGGCAGCCCATGGTCCCCTTCTGGTCCACCAGGGTGATGCGGATCTTTGGTTTCTTCATAGCGCTGGCGCCTCCTTTCGGGTGTCCGCCCCCTCTGCCGGGGGCTGGCACCATTGTACGGCAGAGTGCCTCCCCTTCCCTGTTGCAGCTGCACCAGGGGGAGAAAAAATCAGGTCCCCTCCAGAAGGAAGCGGCTGATGTGGTCCATGGCCTGGGCGGCCCGGCGGATGGGGAACATCTGGAAGACGTGCCACATGTCCTCCCACACCTCCAGGCGGCAGTGGGTCCCCGCCTCCTCCATCCGCTCCCGGAGACGGAGGGAATCGGAGTAGAGGATCTCGTTGCTCCCCACCTGGACCAGGGTGGAGGGGAAGCCCTGGAAGTCCCCGAAGAGGGGGGAGAGAAGGGGGGAGTCCAGGCTCTGGCCGCCGGCGTACACCTCCCGCACCGCGTGGATGTAGTCCAGGGTGATGGTGGGGTCCAGGTCCGCCCGCTGGGTATAGGAGCGGCCGCTGGCCGTCATGTCCGTCCAGGGGGACATGAGCACCAGCTTCCCGGGGAGCTGCCGCCCGGCCTGCTTCAGCTGGTGGCAGAGGACCAGGGCCAGGTTCCCCCCGGCGGAGTCCCCCGCCACCACCACGTCCCGGGCGCCGTAGCCCAGGTACATCAGATAGTCCCAGGCCCGGCGGGCGTCGTCCACCGCCGCGGGGAAGGGGTGCTCCGGTGCCAGGCGGTATTCGAAGCACAGGGTGTCCCACCCGGTGGCGTTGGAGAGCTTGGAGGCCAGGGGGCGGGAGTAGCCCAGGTTGCCGCTGGTGTATCCCCCGCCGTGGCAATAGAGGATGACCCGGTGCTTCACGTGGGGCCAGTCCGGCTTGACCCAGGCGCAGGCCATGTCCTTGAGGTGGAAGGGCTCCCACTTCTTCATGACGATCATGGGGGCCACCAGGCGGCCCAGCACTTCCTGGGCGGCCCGCTGCTTGGCCAGGTCCTCCGGAGCCATGGAGTCCGGGGCCCCCACCGAGTGGATGGCCTTCAGGGCCCGCATCATGGGGGCCAGGCGGTGGTCCTCCTGCCCGGGGGCTTCCGGGGGATTCCCCCGGGGCTTGCGCCGGAGGGAGAGCTTCTTTCCGTCCATGCCGCGCACTCCTTTCCTAAGAAAGCGAAGATTGGTTGGCTTAGTATACCACGGCGGGGAAAAAAAGGGAAGCCCCCACCCTTCCCCTTGTAGTTTCCCAAGGCCTGTGCTACAATGAACCCAGAAAATCCCATGGAAGGAGGCCGCCGCCCGTGTCCCGGAAACCCGCCAAACCCACCTGGTACCCCCTGGACAACGCCGGTGTGCTCTACTCCGCCATCCAGCGGGACCGCTATTCCGCCGTCTACCGCTTCTCCGCCGTGATGCGCGACCCCGTGGACCCCGCCGCCCTGCAGCGGGCGGTGGACAAGACCATGCCCCGCTTCCCCGGCTTTGCCGTGCGCATCCGCCGGGGGGCCTTCTGGTGCTACTTCGAGCCCAACCCCAACCCCGGCCCCTTCGTGAAGGAGGACATGGCCAACCCCTGCCAGCCGGTGCGCTTCCGGGAGGACAACGAGTGGCTTATCCGGGTCTTTTACTACCAGAGGCGGATCTCCCTGGAGGTCTTTCACGCCATCTCCGACGGGGCGGGGACCCTGGTCTTTCTCCGTACCCTGCTGGCAGTGTATCTCCGGGAGCTGGGCCACGCCGTGCCCAACGGCCCGGGGATTTTGGACATCACCCAGCCCCCCCGGCGGGAGGAGCTGGAGGACGCCTACGCCCGCTACGCCGGCCACCGCACCCTCCGGGGCCGGCTGGAAAAGACCGCCTTCCCCAACACCAGCCCCGCCGAGCCCTTTTACACCCTCAACGTCACCATGGGCCTGGTCCCGGTGGACCAGCTGCGGAAGGCGGCCCAGGCCTACCACGCCTCCGTCACCGAGTATCTCACCGCCGTGCTCCTCCAGTCCCTGCTGGAGAACCAGGCCGCCCGGCGGTACCGCCACCCCCGACCGGTGGCCCTGGCCATTCCCATCAACCTGCGCCCCTGGTTTCCCTCGGAGACCTTGCGCAACTTCATCCTCACCGTCCGGCCCTGCATCGACCCCACCCTGGGGGAATACACCCTGGAGGAGATCGTCAAGCAGGTCCACAACTACATGCACCTCCACGCCAACCGCCAGGAGATGCAGGCCAAGCTCACCGGGAACGTCCAGTTCACCAAGAACCGGTTCCTCCAGGTGATCCCATTGTTCCTGAAAAACCCCGTGATGGCCTTTTCCTACCAGTTGGTGGGGGTGCGCCCCTACTCCGGGACCTATACCAACCCCGGCATCTTCCGGGTGCCCCCGGAGATGGAACCCCACATCCAGCGCATGGAGGTGATGCTGGGCCAGGCCACCCGGCCCTCCCCCCACTGCGCCTCTATCAGCTACGGCAACACCATGGCCATCACCTTTGCCGGCACGGGGGTCTCCAGCGAGACCGAGCGCCGCTTCTTTACCCACCTGGTGAAGGCTGGCATCCACGTGAAAGTGGAGTCCAACCGCACCCGATGACCCATCGGGAGGTGTTTTTTTGTCATACTGCGTCAACTGCGGCGTGGAGCTGGACAAGACGGCGGCCTTCTGCCCCCTCTGCCACACGCCGGTCTATAACCCCAACCAGCCCGTGGACCAGACCTCTGCCAAGCCTTTCCCCACGGAGCGGAAGGAGGTGGCCCCCTCCTCCAAACGCCCTGCCGCCATCCTCATCACCACGGTGCTGGCCTCGGTGGCGGTGTGCTGCGGGGTGCTCAACCAGTTCCTGCTGACCCAGCGGGCCTGGTCCCTGTACGTCATCGGGGCGGCCATCATGCTGTGGATCTGGACGGTGCCTCCCCTGCTCCACCATCGGAAGGACACCTTCCGCCTCCAGCTGCTGGCCGACGTGCTGGCCATCGCCGTGTACGTCTCCCTCATCGCCGTGGACCTGGACGGGTGGGACTGGTACCTCCACCTGGCCCTGCCCATCATCCTCTGGCTGGGGGCCCTGTTCCTCTTCTGGGGGCTCACCATGGGGCCCCGCCGCCGGAGCACCCTGTCCTCCATGGCCCTGGTCATCGGCTCCCTGGGGGTGTTCACCCTGGGGGTGGAGGCCTTTGTGGATGTCTATTTCCAGGGGAGCTGGTCCCCTGGGTGGTCCCTCATCGTGGTGGCGGTGTGCGTCGTACTGCTCATCCCCCTCATCGTGGTGCGCCGGGTCCCCTCTCTCCGGGAGGAGGTCCGCCGGCGGTTCCATATGTAACAGGGGCTTTCCCTTTCCCCCCATGAAAAAACGCGCTGTCCCACCGCAGAACGGTGAGGCAGCGTGTTTTTCCTGTTTCCTTTACGCCGGGAGCCGGGCGGCCAGGGTCTCCCAGGCCGCCTCCTCCAACGTGAAAGGAAGGCTGAGGCCCAGGATCTCCAGGGTGATGGTGTCCTCGGGATAGCAGAGGATGCGGCAGATCTCCATCCAGCCGTCGGGCTCGGTCTGGCCCAGCTTGATGGTGGACTCCTCAATGAGCACGAAGGCCCCCAGGGGCTGTGTCTGGGGGGCAGCCTCCTGATAGGTCCAGTGGCCCAGGTCCAGCTCCTCCAGGAAGGTTTCGATCTCCTCCTGCTGGGAGAGGGTGTCCACCGTCTGGCCGGCGGCGTCCTGGATCTGGATGGCCTGGGCCTTTGCCATGGCCTCCTGGTAGGAGGCGGCCTGCTGGTCCTCCTGGTTTCCGGTACTCTGGCAGGCGCAGAGGAGCAGGGCGCACAGCAGCAGCGCCCCGAGGCAGAGTTTTCGCATGGGAAATTCCTCCTGTCTTCGTGGATAGGCCCCCAAACCCATGGGGGCGGATCGGGTTTCATTCTACCACAGCACCCCCTGCCCCGCAAGGGGGCGGGAGGGCTTTTCATTTTGCAAGGTTTCTTGCCTGTTCCCCTCTTGACGGGAGCTCATCTGCATGTTAAAATGCTCCGTCATTTTGCAAAGGGCAGGTTTGCCCGTCAAGGAGGCTTTGCTATGATCCCAAGAGGCATCATTCTGGACTGCGCCTACGTGCTGCTGGGCACCAACGTAGGCAGCGCCATCAAAGACCACATCCCCAGCCGCATCAAGGAGCCCATGAACGTCATCTTCGGCGTGGCCGCCATGGCCATTGGGATGATCTCCCTGGGCCGGCTCCACTCCCTGCCGGCAGTGATCCTGGCCCTGGTGCTGGGGGGCCTCATCGGGGAGGTCACCCGGCTGGAAGAGCGGATCCAGGGGCTGTTCCAGCGGGTCCTGCGCAAGCTCCATTTCTCCATCCCTGGGGACACGGAGGCCTACATGCGGTTTTACCTTCTGGTCACCGTCACCCTCTGCGCCAGCGGCACCAACCTCTTTGGCGCCTTCCAGGAGGGGCTCTCCGGGGACATGACCATCCTCCTGTCCAAGGCGGTGATGGACATCTTCGCCGCCGCTCTCTTTGCCACCACCCTGGGCCGGGCCATGAACCTCATCGTCCTGCCCCAGTTTGTGATCCTCAGCGCCTGCTTCTATGCCGCCCAGTTCCTGCTGCCCCTTAGCACCCCCACCATGCTGGACGACTTTGTAGCCACCGGCGGCCTGCTGACCTTCGTTCTGGGGCTGAGCATCGCCCAGATCAAACCCATCCGGGCGGCCAACCTTCTCCCCGCCCTGGTGCTGATCTGGCCGGCTTCCTGGGGGTTCACCCTGTGGCTGGGATGAGGAAAGGCCCCGGTCCCTCTCCGGGGACCGGGACCTGGCTCAATCCACGTGGCTGCTGGAGCGCATGGCCTGGATGGTCTGGTCGATGAGGTGGTCCAGATCCCAGCCCAGCATCTCGGCCCCCTGGAGGATGACCTCCCGGGAGCAGCCGGCGGCGAACTTCTTGTCCTTGAACTTCTTCTTCACCGACTTCACCTCCAGGTCGGAGACGCTCTTGGAGGGGCGCATCAGGGCGGCCGCCCCAATGAGGCCGGTGAGCTCGTCGGTGGCGAAGAGGACCTTCTCCATCATATGCTCGGGCTTGATGTCCACGGTGATGCCGTAGCCATGGCTGGCGGTGGCGCGGATGATGGTCTCGTCCACCCCGTGCTGGCCCATGATCTCCTGGGACTTGATGCAGTGCTGGTCGGGGTACTGCTCAAAGTCCAGGTCGTGAAGCAGGCCCACAATGGACCAGAAGTCCCGCTCCGCCCCGTAGCCCAGCTGGTCGGCGAACCAGCCCATGACGTCGGAGACGATGTAGGCGTGCTTTAAGTGAAACTCTCCCTGGTTGTACTCCTTCAGCAGGGCCAGGGCCTCGTCGTAAGTCATTGCGATCTCTCCTTTGCTGTGCTCAGTCCCAGTCTCCCCGGCGGAAGGCCTGGATCATGTGGTTGGTGAGGCTGTAGCCGTCGGGGGCCAGGTCGATCTCCTCCCGCCGGTACCAGCCGGCCTGGGAGAGCTCCTGGCGGTCTAAGTGGATCTCCTCCCCGCCCTCCAGGTGGGCGAAGAAGCCCAGGAGCAGGTTGGAATCCACCCCCCAGGGCTGGCTGCCGTAGTAGCGGATGTCCTTCACCCGCAGGCCCACCTCTTCAAAGACCTCCCGGCGGACGGTGTCCTCGGCGGTCTCCCCCACCTCGGTGAAGCCGGCGATGAGGGCGTAGCCCTTGTAGGCCCGGCCCTGGTAGCGGGTCATGAGGATCCGGTCCCCGTGGGTCACCGCCACGATCACCGCCGGGGCGATCTTGGGATAGATGAGGTTGCCGCACCGGGGGCAGCGGAGCATCCGCTCCCGGTCATCGGGCTGGGTCTCCCCGCCGCACCGGCCGCAGAAGCGGTTGTCCCGGTACCACAGGGCCAGGTGATAGGCCGTGGACTCGGCAAACCGGAGCAGGCGGGATTTCTTTCCCCGGCTCTCCCGGAGGTTGACCCAGCCGTATCCCGCCGGCAAGGGGGCCGCGCCCCCCTCGGCCGCCAGGTAGTAGTCGGTCTCGTCGATGCGGAAGAGCCACTGGGGGGCCTCCACAGCGTGGGCCAGCTCCCCCCAGGTGGGGAGGGTCAGCTGGCCCTCCGCCTCCCCCTCCAGGATCTCCCGGCCCCGGAAGAGGAAGCAGGGGCTGCCCTCCCGGGGCGGCCGGGGGGCATAGGCCACCTGGTAGAGGCTGGGGGCGATGTCCTGGAGCATGGGCAGCGGGGCATGGCGGGGTTCAGCCACGGCTCTCCCCGCCTTCCCCTTTGGGACGGCGCAGGTCCCGCCAGAACTCGTATTCCGGGTCCACCATCTCCATCTGCTCCGGGGTGAGGCCCATGGGGCCGGGGCGGAAGAGGCGGGGATCCATGTAGCGGATGTACTCGGGGATCACCGGCTGGAAGTCCATCTGGTCCAGAATGTCCCGCTGCAGGTCCACCCCGTGGGCGATCTCCACCAGGGTGATGCCCTCCTTCTCCAGGCGGAACACCGCCCGCTCGGTGATGTAGAGGACCTCCTGGCCCTTCCGCACCGCCTCCCGGCCGGAGAAGGTGATGGACTCCACCTCCGCCAAAAACTTCTTCTGGGGGCCCTGGGTGCGGATCACCAGGCCGTTGTCCCGCAGGCCCACGTCCTGCTTGCCGGCGGTGAAGGTGCCGATGAAGCAGAGCTTCCGGGCGTTCTGGGTGATGTCGATGAAGCCCCCCGGGCCCACCATCCGCCCGTGGAAGCTGGAGGCGTTCACGTTGCCGTAGCGGTCCACCTCGGCAAAGCCCAGCACCGCCATGTCCAGGGCCCCGCCGTCGTAGAGCTGGAGGGTGTCGGACATACGGTATATGGCCTCGGGGTTCACCGCCGCGCCGAAGTCGATGCCCCCCAGGGGCACGCCCCCGATGGGGCCGCACTCCACGGAGACGGTGAACAGGTCGGCCAGGCCCTCCTCCTGGGCCACGGCGCCGATGCCCCCGGGCATGCCGATGCCCAGGTTGATGAGGGAGTCCGGCCGCAGTTCCATCACCGCCCGGCGGCAGCAGATCTTCCGGGGACCCATGGACAGGGGGGGCACCTCCTCCACGGGGACCTGGGCCAGGCCGGCGATCTCCGGCCGGAAGGCGTCGGTGGCAAAGCTCTGGCGGCTGTACTCCGGCCGGCCCTCCACCACGTAATCCACCATGAAGCCGTGGATCACCACCTCCTTGGGGGGGATGGTCCCGGCTTTGACGATCTTGTCCACCTGGGCGATGACGATGCCCCCGGAGTTGTGGACGGCGGCGGCCACCTCGAACTGCTCGATGTTCATGGCCTCGTCCCGGATGGAGAGGTTGCCTGCCTCGTCCCCGTAGGTGGCCCGGATAAAGCAGACGTCAATGGGAAAGGCGGGGTAGAACAGGCACTCCTTGCCCCCCAGCTCCACCAGGGAGACCACCTCCCGCCCGGCGTCCTTGGCCTTCTGGTTGATCTTGCCGCCGCCGTTGCGGGGGTCGGCGAAGGTCCCCAGGCCGGTGGTGGCGATGGCCCCCGGCAGGCCCCCGGCGATGGCCTGGAAGAGCTTCATCAGGTTCCCCAGGGGGAGCATGTAGCAGGCGGCCTTCTCCTCCTGGACGATCTTCCGCAGGCCGGGGTCATAGCCCATGTGGGAGACGATGAGCTCCCGGAACAGGCCGGGCTTCTCCGCCAGGCGGCTGATCCCCCGGCCCTTGCCGTCCCCCTGGCTGGTGCACTTCACCAGGGTGAGGTCCAGGGGGTGGCCGGTCTGGTCATACTGCTCCGCCAGGGCCATCATCAGGTCCTCCGGGCAGCCGAAGCCGTTGAACCCTGTGGTGGCCAGGGTGCAGCCGTCCTTCACCAGCGCCGCTGCCTGGGCGGCGGTGATTCGTTTCTCCATGTAGATCGTGTCTCCTTCGATTGCAGTCTTCGGGCGCCGGCAACCGGCCCCGGACAAAATTTCCACGGCATATTATACCATGGTTTTCCCGGGGGACAAGGCAAACTCCCCCATTTTCTGCCCCGCTGCCAAGATTTTCTTGCTTTTTCCCGCCCCAGTTTCTATACTGAGAGGGAAAAAATCTCCCCAGAGAGCAGGTGTATCCATGCAAGACCCCGTCCCCATGCACGTCATCGCCACCATGCGCAGCGCCTTCCCGGACAAGTTTGGCATCCCCCGGCAGAGCGGCCTGGTGGAGGAGCTGCGCTCCACCATCGTCTTCCAGCCGGCCTACCGGAACCCCGACGCCCTCCGGGGGCTGGAGGGGTTCTCCCACCTGTGGGTGGTGTGGGTGTTCTCCCAGTCCGCCCGGCAGGGGTGGTCCCCCACCGTCCGCCCGCCCCGGCTGGGGGGGAACACCCGGATGGGGGTCTTTGCCACCCGCTCCCCCTTCCGGCCCAACCCCATCGGCCTGTCCTGCGTGAAGATCCACCAGATCCAGCAGGATCCCCGCCTGGGGCCGGTGATCCACGTCCTGGGGGCCGACCTGATGGACGGCACCCCCATTCTGGACCTGAAGCCCTATATCCCCACCGACGCCCACCCCGAGGCGGCGGAGGGGTTTTTGGCGGGCCATCCCCGGGCGCTTTTGCAGGTGGTGTTCCCCCCGGACCTGCTGGCCGCCGTGCCCCCGGAGGACCGGGCCGCCTTGGAGGGGGTGCTGGCCCAGGATCCCCGGCCCTCCTACCAGGCCGACCCCCAGCGGGTGTACGGCCTGTCCTTCGGAGGGAAAAACATCCGCTTTACCGTGGCCGATGGGGTGCTCACCGTGGTGGCCGTGGAGGGATAACCCCCGCAGCATACAGAAAGAGGACCGTTCCGGAGGGAACGGTCCTCTTTTCCGAATTGGTTGGGTTTGTGTACCTGGCTTAGAAGCAGTAGGCCACGGGGTTCACCCGGCTGCTGCTGGAGCTGTTGAGCCACAGCTCGAAGTGCAGGTGGTTACCGGTGGAGCTGCCGGTGGTACCCACATAGCCGATGACCTGGCCCTGGGACACCGTCTGGCCCACAGACACAGCCCGCTTGGACTGGTGGGCGTACATGGTGCGGGACCCGTCGCCGTGGGCGATGACCACGTAGTTGCCGTAGGAGGAACCATAGGTGGAGATCACCACCACGCCGCTCTTGGCCGCCATGATGGGGGTGCCGCCGGGGGCGGGAATGTCACAGCCGCCGTGGAGCTCTCTGCCGTGGAAGGGGCAGATCCGGTAACCGAAGGGAGAGGAGACCCGGGTGTAGCCGGACAGGGGCCACAGATACCCGCTGGAGCTGGCGCTGCCGCCGCCGCTGGGGGTGGAGGCGCTGCCGTCGCTGGAACCGCTGTTAGACTGGTTCTGCTGGTTCTGTTGGGCCTGCTGCTGGGCAAGCTGCTGCTGCCGCTTGGCTTCCTCGGCCTTCTTCTGGGCCTCGATCTGAGCCTGGTAGGTCTTTTCCGCCTGGGCGATCTGGTTGGCGACGTTGTCGGAGTCGTCCTCCAGCTCGTGCATCTTCTGGGAGTAGGCGTCAGACTGGCTGTTGATCTCGGAGATGGTGGCTTCCACCTTGGCCTGCTCGCTGGCCAGGGAGGCCTTCTGGCTCTCCAGGTCGGACTTGGCGGCCTCTTCGGCGGCCTTGTTCTCCTCCAGGTCGGCCTTGGCGTCGGCCACTGCCTGACGGGCGGCGGCCAGGTTGTCCATCACTTCGTTGTCGTAGTCCATCACTTCGGAGATGGCGTTGATCTGATCCAGCAGGTCAGAAAAGCTGCTGGCGTTGAAGAGAACGGACCAATAGGACACGCTCCCCCGCTCCTCCATGTTGCGGACACGCTCGTTGAACTCCTCCTGATACTTGGCTTCTTCCGCTTGGGCTTCCGCCAGTTCCACTTCCTTCTGGTCGATCATCTCGCCGTAGTCCTGGATGGCCTGCTCAGAGAGGGCGATCTGTTCCTGGAGCACGTTGATCTTCTCTTCCAGAACGAACTTCTGGTCCAAGGCAGCGTTTTTGGAATTGGAGAGCTTGTCCAGCTGGGACTGGAGCTCTGCCTGTTCCTCCTTGAGGCTGGCGGCCTGGGATTTGAGGTCGTTGATCTCATCCTGGGTCACAGCCTGGGCTGCGGGCAGGGCAGAGGACATGACGAACAGGAGCATGACCAGCGTCATGAGCCACGCGACAAGCCGCTTCCCCCGCTCCTTGGAGCTTAGGATATGCTGCATAGTAGCCTCACCTCATTACGTTTTCTTCCGTGGGTTTCCAATGCTAACAGGTGCAGTATACCACACCCCTTCAAAAATTGCAAGAAGAAAACAAAAGTTTAACAAAAGAGTAACAAGATCGTTCCCACCCCCTGACTGTGTTCCGGAGGCGGTGCCCAGGGCGGAAAAGGGCTTTTTTCCGCCCTATTGTGGGGCAGGGACCCTGGCCCCACAACATCGGGTGGTGCCGTGTACCAGGGTGCACAGGAGTTCATCTTTATTATACCTGGAATTTTTCCCGATTGCAAGGCCCTCCCAGGGGGTTATCGGGGGGCATTTTCCCCCGGAAGGCGGAAAAAATCCAGAGCCAGGGCCAAAACTTGGTCCAGCTCCCCCGGGCCCATGAGGTTGTGCTCCCCCTGGGGAAGCACCGTCAGCCGGGCCCCGAAGCGGGTGGCAAACCGCCGGGCGGCCGCCGTGGGGGCCACGTCATCCCGGCCGCCGTGGACCATGGCCAGCCGGGCGCTCCCCTGGCGGTAGCGGGCGAAGAGGTCGTACTCCGCCAGGTCGGCCAGGAACGCTGGGGTGATGCGCATCTCCCGGACGTAGTCGTGCTGGGGGACGAAATACCCCTGGCGGGCCAGGTCGGCCTGGGCCCGGCTGTCCAGCCAGCCGGCCACCAGGGCGGGCATGGTCACCGCCGCCGAGCGCAGAAAGGCCCGGGCCCGGGGCCGGGGCTGCCGGGCCAGGCGGAGGAGGGTGATATAGGCCCCGAAGCTGGAGGCGAAGTAGGCGATCTCCACCCCCGGGTCCCGGGCCCGGAGGTGGGCCTCCACCTCCAGGAGGTCGTCCATGCAGAAGGGGGCCCGCAGGCTCTCCGGCCCGGCAGGGCTCTTCCCATGGGCGGGAAAGTCAAAGCTGTATACCCCCATGCCGTGGGCCGGGAGGGTCCGGTCCAGCGCCTGGACCATGGGGCTGTCCTTGCTGCTGCCAAAGCCGTGGCAGACCAGGACCACCTGGCGCTGCCCCTCCCAGTTGCTGCGGCAGGAGATCCGATAGCCGTGCCGGCTGACCACCCATTCATCCCGCAT
>DXDK01000035.1 GCA_019115545.1 Candidatus Evtepia faecavium | reverse complement strand
TCCGGCCCGTGTTGGCGGGGTTTGATCCACGGCTCCAGGCTCCGCCGCACCACGGCGCAGGCCCGGAGGACCTGGCTCTCTTCCGGGCCGGAGATGGTGATCCGGAACAGGTCCAGGAAGGGCGGGAAGCGCAGCATCCGGCGCATCTCCCGCTCCCCCTCGTAAAAGGTATCGTAATCCTGGCGGGCGGCCAGGTTGATCACGTCGCTCTGGGGGCTCCAGGTCTGGATCACCGCCCGGCCGGGCTTGTCCCCCCGGCCGGCCCGGCCCACCACCTGGGTGAGCAGGGAGAAGGTCCGCTCCGCCGCCCGGTAGTTGTCGGCGTACAGGGAGAGGTCCCCGTCCACCACCCCCACCAGGGTGACGTTGGGAAAGTCCAGCCCCTTGGCCACCATCTGGGTGCCCAGGAGGATGGGCACGTTCTTCCGGCGGAACCGGTCCAGCAGCACCTCGTGGGAGTGGGTGGCGGAGACGGTGTCCGCGTCCATGCGCATGACCTCGGTGTCGGGGTAGCGGGCCTGGAGCTCCTCCTGGAGCCGCTGGGTGCCCATGCCCACGAACTGGAACCGGCTGCCGCAGTGGGGGCACACCGGAGGCAGGGGCTGGGAGTGGCCGCAGTAATGGCACATCAGCCGCCCGTTGGCGCTGTGATAGGTCAGGTGGACCGAGCACCGGGGACAGGTGGGCACCTCCCCGCAGCCGCTGCACAGGGCCATGCGGCTGTTGCCCCGGCGGTTGAGGAAGAGGATGGTCTGCTCCCCCCGGCGGAGGTTCTCCTCCAGCTCCTCCCGGAGGGGGGCGGAGAGACCCGTGGCGTTGCCCTGGCGCAGCTCCGCCTTCATGTCCGCCAGGGTGACCTGGGGCAGGTGGTGGGCGTTGTAGCGCTGGGGGAGGGTGAACAGGTGGTACTGCCCGATCTCCGCGGCGTACCGGCTCTCGATGGCCGGGGTGGCCGAGCCCAGGACCAGCAGCCCCTTGTGCTGGGCACAGCGGAACTTGGCCACCTCCCGGGCATGGTAGCGGACCATGCTCTCGGACTGGTAGCTGCTCTCCTGCTCCTCGTCCAGGATAATGAGGCCGGGGTCTGGCAAGGGGGCGAACACCGCCGACCGGGTGCCGATGACCACCTGGGCCTGGCCGTCCCGCACCCGCTTCCACTCGTCGTACCGCTCCCCGGTGGGCAGGCAGCTGTGAAGGACAGCCACTTTACTGCCGAAGTGGGACAGGAAAATCTCCAATAAGCTGGGGGTGAGGGCGATCTCCGGCACCAGCACCAGGGCGCCCCGCCCCGCGGCCAGGGCGGCCTGGATGAGGTGGAGGTAGACCTGGGTCTTTCCGCTCCCCGTCACCCCGTAGAGCAAGGCCGCCTGGGGCTGGCCGCTCTCCAGCAGGGCCTGCAGGCCGTCGTAGGCCGCCTGCTGCCCCTGGTTGAGGGGGGCCAGGGGGCGGATGGTCCCCGTCTCCGGCAGCTGGTGGCGAAACACCTCCCGGGCGTGGAGGGACAAAATCCCCCGCTTTTCCAGGCTCTTGATGGTCTGCCGGGAGGCCCCGGTGAAGTAGCACAGCTCCTTCACGCTGGCGCTGCCCAGGCCGCAGAGGAGCTTGGTCACCTCGTACCCCATGGGGGAGGTGGACTTCCGGGGAGCCATGCGGTCCAGGGCCTCCTGGGGGTCCATGGCCAGAGCGGCCACCTGCTCGGTCTTGTCCTGGATCTTTCGCTTGGCCTGGGTCCGGCGGACCACCAGGCCGGCCTTCTCCAGCTCCCGCAGGACCTGGCGGGGGTTGCGCAGGCCCTCCAGGGCCTGGATCTGCCCCAGCTCCGCCTGGCCCCCGCACCCGTGAAGGAGGGTGAGGACCTGGTGCTGCCGGGGGTTGTCCTGGGTCTGGTCCTCCCAGGCCGCCCGGTCCACCCCGGGGGCCAGAGCATAGACCTCCCGCAGGGTATACCACAGCCCCGTTGGCAGCATGGTGAGGGCGGCGGCGTAGACGGTGCAGAAGAACCGCTCCCGCATCCACAGGGCCAGCCGGATCCCCTGGGGGGTGAGCACCGGGGCCTCGTCCAGCAGGAGGGAGACCGCCTTGAGCTTCTCCCCCGCCCCCTCTTCCAGGGCCAGCACCAGGCCCTCGCTGGTCCGGTTGCCGGTGCCGAAGGGCACCAGCACCCGCATCCCCGGCCGCAGAGCCTCCGCCAGGTCGGCGGGGACCCGGTAGGAATAGGGCCGGTCAATGGCAAAGGTGGCCGCGGACAGGGCGATCTTGGCGACGGTCATGGAGGGGGCTCAGTCCTCGGCGTCGGGGTCGCTCTCCGGGAGGAGGGCCTGCTCTTCTTCCCCCTGGGCGGGGGCCGCCTCCTGGTCGAGGGCCTCGGCGGCCTCTTCGGCCTGGGCGGTCTCGGGGGTTTCGGGCTCCTCGACCTCCTCCAGGCGGCCGGCGGCGATCTCCTGGATGGCGATGCTCACCGGCTTGTCCTCCAGCATGATGTGCTCCCGGTCGGCCTTGGCGGCGATCTTCCGGGCCCGGGCGGCTACCACGTTCACCAGCTTATACCGGCTGGGCACTTGTTCGAGCAGTTCGCTCATGGCAGGATACAGCATCATAATCCATTCACTCCTTCAATCAGATCCCGTCGTCTCTCCCGGCGGCAGCTCTCGGCAACGAGGATGGCCAAAATCTCCCCCACTGCCTGCTCCACGGTGTCGTTGACGACGATGTAGTCATAGTTTACCATCTCTTTGGCCTCCCGCCGGGCGGTGGCCAGCCGCTGCTGGATGACCTCCTCCGAGTCGGTGCCCCGCTTGTGGAGGCGGCGGGAGAGCTCCTCAAAGGAAGGGGGAACAAGGAACAAGGAGACCGCCTCGGGCATCTTCTCCCGGACCTTCGCCGCCCCCTGGATCTCGATTTCCAGGATCACGTCGATCCCCTGGGCCAGCTTCTCCTGGATCACCTTCAGGGAGGTGCCGTAGTAGTTGCCCACGTACTCCGCGTACTCCAGGAATTCTCCCCGCTGGATGCGCTCCTCAAACGCCTGCCGGGTGATGAAGTGGTAGTCCACCCCTTCCCGCTCCCCCTCCCGGGGGGACCGGGTGGTGAAGGACACGGAGAAGTACACGTCCGGCCGGCGCTGGAACACCTGGGCCAGGACGGTCCCCTTCCCGGTGCCGGAAAACCCGGAGACGACCATAAGGGTCCCTTTGTTCATTCTTCTTCCTCCCCTGCGATCTCGTCCCGCCCGCCCAGGCGGCCGGCCACGGTTTCCGGCTGGAGGGCGGAGAGGATAATGTGGTCACTGTCGGTAATGAGAACCGCCCGGGTGCGGCGGCCGTAGGTGGCGTCCACCAGGACGCCCCGGTCCCGGGCCTCCTGGACCATCCGCTTGATGGGGGCGGACTCCGGGCTCACAATGGCGATGAGCCGGCTGGCGGACACCATGTTGCCAAAACCAATGTTGATGAGTTTCAAGGGGTCGCCTCCTTCGTTACTCGATGTTCTGGACCTGCTCGCGGATCTTCTCAATCTCCCCCTTCAGGTCCACCACCACCCGGGCCAGGTCCACGTCGCTGCACTTGGAGCCGATGGTGTTGGCCTCCCGGTTGAACTCCTGGATGAGGAAGTCCAGCTTCCGGCCGATGGGGCCCTGGGCCTGGAGCATCTCCCCCAGCTGGGCCAGGTGGCTGCGCAGGCGGACGGTCTCCTCGTCCACGGCCACCTTGTCGGCAAAGAGGGCGGCCTCGGTGAGAATGCGGCTCTCGTCGATCTGGGTGTTCTCCAGCACCTCCTGCATCTTCTGGCGGAGCTTTTCCCGGTAGGCCGCCACGGTCTCCGGGGAGCGGGCCTCCACCTGGGTCACCAGGGCGGCGATGGCCTCCCCTTTGGCCCGGATGTCCTCGGCCAGCTTGGCCCCTTCCCGGGCCCGCATGGCGTTGAAATCGGCCAGGGCCTGGTCCAGCACCTGGAGGATGTCCCCCTCGATGACGTCGGCGTCCCCCTGGGCCTTTTCCACCAGGAACACGTCGGGAAACCGGGAGAGCAGGGAGAGGGAGACGGGCTCTGCCAGGCCATAGGTCTCCTTCATCTGGGTCAAGGCGGCGTAGTACCCGTCGGCCACCGGCCGGTTGAGGGTGACGGCCACCTGGTCGGCGGCACTGGCGTCGATGGTGACGAACACGTCCAGCTTTCCCCGGCCCACCTGGCTCTGCACCCGGGCCTTGATGGCCTCCTCGGCAAAGACGTAGACCCGGGGGATCTTCACGGCGCAGTCCAGGTAGCGGTTGTTCACCGCCCGGACCTCCACGGTAATGGCCCGGTCGTGGAGGACTGCCTCCCCCCGGCCGTAGCCCGTCATGCTTCGTATCATGGCAAACACCTCATTCCTCGTTCACATGGCCTCAGCCGCTGCAGGAGTTGCACAGGCAGTTGAGGCAGCACAGGGTGGTGCAGAGGTTGGCGATGTCGTCCCCTCCGCCGTAAGCCCCCCGCTGGGCCTGCATCCCCATGGCGTTCA
The DNA here is from genome assembly GCA_019115545.1 of Candidatus Evtepia faecavium. Taxonomy (GTDB): domain Bacteria; phylum Bacillota; class Clostridia; order Oscillospirales; family Oscillospiraceae; genus Evtepia; species Evtepia faecavium. Next base: position 9,381 of record DXDK01000035.1, on the reverse strand, counting down.
CGGCCTGGCGGTACTCCATGTTGGTGGGGTCCATGTTGCAGGCGGTCCAGAAGTTCTGCCGGGCGTCGTCCATCCACCCCCGGCGGTAGGCGATGCTCCCCATGAGGTAGTACCACTCCGCGCTGTTGGCCGGGGAGCTGCGGAGGATCCGCTCGGCCTCGGCCAGGTTGTTCTGGGCGATGAGCTGGCGCACCTGGAGGAGGGTGGGGCTGCGGTACTGCCCGCCCCCCTGGCCGGCCCGCCCGCCGCCTCCGGCGGACTGGGACTGGTACCCCCCCTGGGTGCGGCTTTTCACGATGGCGTCGTAGGCCTCGTTGACCTCTTTCATCTTCGCCTCGGCCAGGTCAGCCAGGGGGTTGTTGGCATAGTTGTCCGGGTGGTATTTCTTCACCAGTTCCCGGTAGGCTCGCTTGACCTCGTCGTCGCTGGCAGATGGGCTCACGCCCAACACGGCATAGGGATCGTTCATAGTTTACTGTTCTCCTTATCATAGGGGCCCGCGGGAAGGGCAGGCCCTGGGTTGTGGTGAAAGGGGCGCTTTCGCTGCTTCCACTGGCCGGTGAAGACGGCCTCCTCCACCGCCGGCAGGCCGGTGGAGAGGATGTGCTCCAGCAGGGGTTCCCACTGGCCCCAGTCCAGCAGGGCAAAGGCGGTCTTGGCCAGGCCCAGGGAGACGTGCATGGTCTCCCGCAGGGAGGCCGCCGCCTGGGAGGCCTCCGCCCCGTACCGGGCCAGAAGGGGGTTGTAGTTCCCCGCCTGCCAGTCCTGGTCCAGGTCGTCCCAGGCGTCGGCCAGATAGATCCACCGCCCCACGTGGTAGAGGATCTGCTCCACGGCCCGGGTGCGGGCGGCCAGGCCCGTGTCCGCCCCGGCGGCCTGGAGGATCCGGGCGAAGGTATCCGCCGGCCGGTCCAGGGAGGGGACGTTGGCCTCCTCCAGCTGGTGCAGCTCCTCCAGGCAGGTCCGGACCGTCCGGTCAAAGGCAGGGCGGTGGGCGGCGGCGGCCCGGTAATGCCCGCGCAGGGCCAGGGCGGCCGCCCGGCTCTTCCCCCGCTCCCGCCAGTCCCCGTCCCGGATGGCGTCCTGGAGCTTCCACCAGGTGAGGATCACCGTGGCGTCCGCTGCCTCCGCCAGGGCGGGGCTGCCCAGCCAGCAGGTCTTTTTCCGCCAGGGGTGCACCGGGCAGGGGCAGGTGGGGAAGCTCCCCTCCCCCTCCGGCCGGGCCAGGAGGAGGGCCAGAAAGACGAAATCGTAGTTGAGGATCAGCTGGGCGCTCTTGCCGTACCGGCTGCCCAGGGTGCGGCACAGGCCGCAGTAGACCGCCTCGTAGCGCTGGGCCTCTTCCGGGGGCAGGGCGGAGGTCACCGCCCTTACGTACCCGAACATGCCTTCTTGATCTCCACGATGTGGAAGCGCAGGCCGTTGACCTTCTTCATGTGCCGGTCCCAGGCCACGATGATGGGAATGCCCACCACGAAGCCCACAAAGGCGGCCAGGGCGTGCATCCCCTCGCTGCCCAGGTTGATGGCGGAGGCCACCCCGTAAAACACCAGGGCCAGCACCAGGGGCAGGATGTAGACGATGGCCGCCGTTTTGAAGAAGGTGGTGTTTTCGCTCTGGATCCGCACCAGGTCCCCGGGGGCGGCGTGGATGTCGTTGAAGGCGGTGACGGTGTTCTCCATGCGGGTGTTCAGCTGCTCGCAGCCGGCGCACTTGTCACAGTCATGGGCGCAGGCCGTGGTCCGCCGGACCACCACCTGGGCCATGCCGTTATTCTGAATGGATTTGACGATTGCGATCTGTTCCATAAGTCAAACCTCCTTACATTGGCTTGTCCCCGGGTCACGCTGGGTGCAGTTCCAGGGCGATGCTGTACTGGGTCCCCATGATGTCCACCCCCAGGGGGCTGTCCCCCTTGAAGGAGACCGCGGCGGGCAGACGCTGGATGCCCGCCCCGGTGGCGGCGCCGGAGAGGTCTACGGTCACCTGGAGCTGGCCGGGGTCCAGGTCCCCCACCAGGTCGGCCGCCCCCCGGACCCAGACGGAGAGCTGCTGGTTCACCAGTTCTACCTCGTACCCCTGGGGGACGTTTTCCAGGACGATGTTCTGCACCGCCACCTGGCGCACGGCCAGGTTCCGGAAGGTGAGGGACACCGAGGCCACGTCCGGCTGGTCCCCCCACAGGATGACCCCTTCCGGCAGGTGGATGGGCAGGGCGAAGGAGGTGTCCCCCAAGACGTCGCTCAGATCGATCTCCCCCAGGGAGATGGATTCGGGGAAGGTCACCTCCGCCCCCTCCTCCGCGGCGGTGACGGTGATGGCGGCGGGGGTGATCTCCACCTCCACGTCGGAGGCGGCGGCGCCGCCGCCGTCCTTCAGGGACACCGTCAGGGGGATGGACACCACCTTCCGCACCGGGACGGTGACCTCCACGGTCTCAGTGCTCACGGTGATGTTCTGCCGGTCGGCGGGGGTGCCGTCGGCGGCCATGAGCACCAGGCCCACGGTCTCGGTGTGGGTGCTGCTGATCTCCTTGCCCCCCACAGAGGCCAGGGCATAGGCGATGTCCTCCAGCGCCTCCGCCGGGCCGGAGACCTCCACGGTCTCCGGGTTTGTGGTGACCGACCCGGCCAGGGAGTTCTCCGCCTCGGTGCCGATGAACTCCCCCCGGACGGGGATCTCTTTGCTCTCCCGCTGGGCCACGGTGACAGTGATGCGCAGATCCTCCCAGTCGGAGATGGAGACGCTGTCCGAGCCCACGTTCCGGGGGAACTCATACTGGCAGGTGAGGGTGTGGTCCCCCGCCGCGGTGATGGTGGACACGTCCAGCTCCAGGGAGACGTTGCTGCGGTTGAGGTTCATCAGGGTCTTTTTTCTCCCGGAGATCCGCAGATCCACGCTCTCGGCGCTGAGGTGGGTGACCATGAGGTCCCGCTCGGCCAGCACGTCCTCCCCGGTGACGGTGACGGGGACGTCCCGCACCGTGGTGGGGCTGGTGGGGTTTTCCACGTTGATGACGTACAGCCACACCCCCACCGCCAGGATCACCGCCAGGACCAGGTTGAGGATCTTTCGGTTTTTCTTTGGGTTGGTCACGATCTCGCTCCCCTCCCTTTCCAGAACAGCAGGGGGTTGCGCTGCTTGTCCTGGCCGGTCTCCTCCCGGGGGAGGAGCTCATTGCGCAGGATGCGCCCCAAGGTCTCCGGGGAGAGGTGCCGGCGCAGGTTGCCGTTGACCACGGTGGAGATGGCCCCCGTCTCCTCGGAGACGATGGCCACCACCGCGTCGGACCGCTCGCTCATGCCGATGCCCGCCCGGTGGCGCATGCCCAGCTCCTTGCTCAGGTTCATCCGCTCGGACATGGGAAGCATGCAGGCTGCCGCGGCGATCTTCCCTCCCCGGACCACCACCGCCCCGTCGTGGAGGGGGGCCTTGGGGTAGAAGATGTTCTTCAGCAGCTCGCTGGTTACCGTGGACTGGAAGGGGGTGCCCGAGGAGATGATGTTGCTCAGGTCGGTCTCCCGCTCGAACACCATCAGGGCCCCCACCCGGTTCTTGGACATCTCGGCATAGGCCTCCACCGTCTCGTCGATGGCCTGCTCCAGGTCGCTGGCGGGGGTCTGGGTCCGGAAGAAGCGGGCGAAGACGGAGACGTTGTTGCTGCCGATCCGCTCCAGGAAGCGGCGGATCTCCGGCTGGAAGATGATCACCAGGGCCAGGAAGCCCAGCTCCACCGCCCGGCTGAGGAGGAAGTTCAGGGCGTGGAGGTTGAACTGATAGGCCAGCCACATGGCCACCACGATGAACAGCACCGCCCGGGCCACCTTGGCGGCGTTGGTCCGCCGGAACAGGCCGATGACCTTGTAGAACAGGAAGGTCAGGATGGCGATGTCCACCAGGTCGGAAATGGTGACCAGGCGCAGATAGCCCATAGTGCTCACAAACTCTGAGAGAAACGATGACACCGCCTGCACCTCCTTCCTGGGAAACGATACTTCTTTAATCAAGCCATTATACCGAATTTTCGGCGCCTTTACAACCCCGGAGCGGGGGGAATTTCCCCTTTTCCCCAGAGAAAAGCGCCCCGGATTTCCGAGGCGCTTTTGTTCGTTTCTATGCCAGCCGGGCCATGCGTTTCAGGAAGCGGTCCACCTCCCCCGGGGTGTTGAAGGTGGAGAAGCTCACCCGCACGGTGCCCGTGTCCCCGGTGCCCCCGGTGGCGTGGGCCAGGGGGGCGCAGTGGAGGCCCGCCCGGACGGCGATGCCCCCCTGGGCCAGGGCGTCGGCCACCCAGCCGGGGTCCCGCCCCGCCAGGCGGAAGGAGAGCACCCCGCTCTGGCACCCCCGCTGCCAGCCGGAGAACACCTGGACCCCCGGCAGCCGGGCCAGGCCCTGGGCCGCCTGGGCCACCAGGGCGGTCTCCTGGCGCTGGATGGTCCCCAGGCCCCGCCGGCGGAGGAAGCGCAGGCCCTCCAGCAGCCCCGCCGCCCCGGGGACGTTGTGGGTGCCCGCCTCCAGCCGGTCGGGGAGAAAGTCGGGCATCTCCCGCTGGCGGGACTGGCTGCCGGTGCCTCCGTAGAGCAGGGGCTGGGTCTCCCCGCCGCACAGCAGCAGGCCGGTGCCCTGGGGGCCGTAGAGCCCCTTGTGCCCGGGCATGGCCACGAAGGCCGCCCCCCAGCCCGACAGGGTCACCGGCAGCACCCCCGCCGACTGGGCGGCGTCCACCACCAGGGGGACCCCCCGCCGGCGGCACAGGTCGGCCACCTCCTCCACCGGCAGGACGTAGCCGTACACGTTGGACACATGGGTGCACACGGCTACCTCCGCCCCCCGGTCCAGCTGGCGGGCAAAGTCCTCCAGGAAACGGTCGGGGCGGAAGAGGGGGGCCCGCACCACCCGCACCCGCAGGTCGGGAACCGCCGCCAGGGGGCGGGTGACGGCGTTGTGCTCATACCCCGACAGGACCACCCGGTCCCCCGGTTTCACCAGGGAGTTCAGGGCGATGTTCAGCCCGTGGGTGGCGTTGAAGGTGAGGACCACATTCTCCGGCGGGCCGGCCTGGAAGAGGGCGGCGGCAGCCTCCCGGCAGGCCAGCAGGGTGCGGGAGGCCCGGGCCGCCGGGCCATAGGTCCCCCGCCCCGGGCTGGTCATGGTGGCCATGGCCTGCCCCACCGCCCGGCGGACGGCAGGGGGCTTCTGGAGGGTGGTGGCAGCGTTGTCCAGATAGATCACAGGGTCACCTCCCGGTAGCCGTACCCGGCGGTGTTCACATAGATGCCCAGATAGGGCAGCCGTGCCCCGTGGAGCACGGTGAGGGCCCGGGCCAGGTTCCGGGCGGCGATCCGCACCGAATAGCTGCATCCGGTGGGGGAGATCTCGCCGGGAGAGCGAAGGACCCGGGCGGGGATCCCTGCCCGCTCCAGGGCGTTGGACACCCGCTGGGCATAGGTCAGGGACCGGCACATAATCAGATACATCATAAAAAAGTTCCTCCCGCACCAGTGTATGTGCGGGAGGGGAAAAGGTTGCTTTCTGTCGCCGGGAAGTTACCCCGGCAGGGCCTCCAGGAGCACCACCCCGTGGGCGGCGATGCCCAGCTCCCCGCCGGTGAAGCCCAGGCCCTCCTCGGTGGTGGCCTTGACGCTGATGGCCCCCACCGGCAGGCCCATGGCCCGGGCGTAGTTCTGGCGCATCTGGGGGATGTAGTCCTTCAGCTTGGGCCGCTGGGCCAGGATGGTCAGGTCGATGTTCTCCACCCGCCAGCCCTCCCGGGCCAGCAGGTCCATCACCCGGCCCAGCAGGGCCAGGCTGGAGGCGCCGGCATAGGCCGGGTCAGTGTCCGGGAAGTGCTGGCCGATGTCCCCCAGGGCGGCCGCCCCCAGCAGGGCGTCCATCAGGGCGTGGGTGACCACGTCGGCGTCGGAGTGGCCCAGCAGGCCCAGGTGGTGGGGGATCTCCACCCCCCCTAAAATCAGCTTCCGGCCGGCCACCAGCCGGTGCACGTCGTATCCATGTCCGATCCTCATCGTCCCATCCTTTCTGCCAAAATGGCCTGGCCCCAGGTGAGGTCCCGGGGGGTGGTGATCTTCAGATTCTCCTCGCTGCCCCGGGTGAGGTGGACGGGGCGGCCCAGCCGCTCCACCGCGGCGCAGTCGTCGGTGAGGGAGACCCCCGCCTCCGCCGCCTGGGCCAGGGCCTCCCGGATGAGGGCGGCCTGGAAGATCTGGGGGGTCTGGACGGCGAAGAGCAGAGCCCGGTCCGGGGTGCCCTCCACCACCCCCGCCCGGGCCACCTTGATGGTGTCCTTCACCGGCAGGGCCGGGGCGGCGGCCCCGTGGCGGGCGGCGGCCAGGAGGGTCTCCTCCAGGACTTCCTGGGGCAGGAAGGGCCGGGCCCCGTCGTGGATGGCGATGAGGTCGGCCTGGGGGTCGGTCTCCCCCACCCCCGCCAGGACGGAGGCGGTGCGGTCCGCCCCGCCCTTCACCACCCGGCGGACCTTGTCCAGGCCGCGGCTGCGGCAGAGCTCGCCGATGGGCAGGAGCAGGTCCTCCCGGGTGACGATGACGATCTCCTCCACCTGCTCCGAGGCCTGGAAGGGGGCCAGGGTGTGCAGGAGGAGGGGCTCCCCCCCCAGGGGGGTGAGGATCTTGTCGATCCCCTCCATCCGGGAAGCCGTCCCGGCCGCCACGATCACCGCCGAGCACCGGGGGAAGGCCCTTCCCCGGGACGGGTCTTTTCTCCAGAATGCCATGGTCCCACTCCTCTCCTGGTCCTTGCAAAAAAGGAGCCTGACGGCTCCTCTCTCGTCTCTAAGGTTTGGGGGCACGGCCCCCTCTGGGTATCCTATGCCTGCAAGGCCCGCCGGATGCGGTCCTCCGCCTCCTGGTAGCTGATGCACTGGGCCAGGCCCACCTCGGAGGCCAGGATCTGCTTGGCGGCGTGGAGCATCTTCCGCTCCCCGGTGGACAGGCCCCGGCGGGCCTCCCGGTCCAGCAGGCCCTTGGCCACCTTGCCCACCTCCAGCAGGCTGCCGCTCTTCATCCGCTCCAGGTTGGTCCGGTAGCGGTGGTTCCAGTTGTCGTCCATGTCCACCTGGAGGGCGGCCAGCTCCCCCAGGACCTGTTCCGTCTCCGCCCCGGTGAGGATGGCCCGCACGCCGATCTCCCCGCAGTGGTCCGTGGGGATCATCACCTGCATGCCCCCTACGGGCAGTTTCAGGCTGTAGTAATCCCGCAGCACGCCGTCTACCTTCTGCGTCACGATCTCGTCCACCACGCCGGCGCCGTGCATGGGATGGACGATCTTGTCCCCTACCTGGAACATGGAGCTCACCTCCCGGTCGGTCTGGCCGCACAAACTGCGCTGTTTTCCTATTTGGTTTCATTGTAGCCAAATTTCCCGGGTTTTGCAAGGAATTTCCGCTATTTTCATTAAATTTTTCCTGATTTTAACCGTTTTCTTACCATGTTTCCCCGTTTTTTCGGTCTCCAGGCGGTCTGCGGGGGATTTTGGCGGAAAAGAAACGGCGCCAGATCCCTCTGACGCCGTTTCTGATGGGCATGTTTCAGGCCAATTACGCCTCTCTCATCCGAGCAAAGCACTCGCTGCAATAGACGGGGCGGTCCGCCTTGGGCTCGAAGGGAACCCGGGCCTCGCCGCCACAGGCGGCGCACACCGCCGTGAAGTATTCCCGGGGGCCGCGGGCAGCGGCTTTCCGGGCATCCCGGCAGGCCTTGCAGCGCTGGGGCTCGTTCTGGAAGCCGCGCTCGGCGTAGAATTCCTGCTCACCGGCAGTGAACACAAACTCCTTCCCACACTCTTTGCATACTAATGTCTTGTCTTCGTACATGCTTTTAACCCTCTCTTTGACTTTGTGACCCACAAGAGCGCGGGCCGGATATATGCGATCAGCTTTCGCTGGGCTCGCCTTGGGACAGGTAGCGGGCGACTTTCCGCCGGATCCGCTGTACGGCGTTGTCCACCGCCTTGGAAGAGCGCTGCACTTCTGCCGCGATCTCCCCATAGGACAGGCCATCCAGATAACAGGAGAGGACCTGGGCCTCCAGGGGGGTGAGCCCCTTACGGATCGCCTCCTCCAGCGTGGTGAGATTCTCCTCATGGATGACGACGTCCTCGGGGTTCTTGTGCTGGTGGTTTGCCGTGCCAAAAAAGGTAAAATCTTGATGTGCCAAAAAGAGGGATGGATCGAGAGAAACGGAATCGTTCAACGGGGTGTGCTTGCCGCCGGCGGCGGCGCGCACCGCGGAGACCAGGCGGCGGCGAACGCAGACCTCCGCAAAGGTGCGGAAGGCGGCGCCCTGGCCGGGCCGGTAGTTCCGGATGGCTGAGAGCAAGCCCAGCATCCCCTCTTGAATCAGATCCTCGCTGTCTCCCCCCGCCAGGAACAGAGGGCGCGCACACACGCGCACCAGGCGGGCATAGCGGAGAACCAAAGTTTCCTCGGCGGCGCGGTCACCGGCGGCAACCTGCGCGCACAGAACTTCGTCTGGAATCCTGCTGTTTTTTCCATATTCAACGCTCATAGGTTTTACGTTTTTATTATAAAGTAACAAAATTGAAAAGTCAAGAACTTTATCAAATTCATACAATTCGATAAAAATTCTCTCCTTTTTTCAGGCAGGTTTCACAGCAACCATCGGGGACTCACAGGCGCAGCTGCTCCTGCCCTTGGAAGGGCAGGCCCAAATGGTCATAGGCCAGGCGGGTAACGCACCGCCCCCGGGGGGTGCGGGTGAGAAACCCGATCTGCATCAGGTAGGGCTCGTAGACGTCCTCCAGGGTGACGGCCTCCTCCCCCACGGTGGCGGCCAGGGTCTCCAGACCCACGGGGCCGCCGGCGTAGTGGGTGATGATGCTGCGGAGCATCCGCCGGTCCACCGCGTCCAGGCCCAGGTGGTCCACCTCCAGGGCGGTGAGGGCCCGGTCGGCCACCCCCTGGGTGATGACGCCCCCCGCCCGAACCTGGGCAAAGTCCCGCACCCGGCGGAGCAGGCGGTTGGCGATCCGGGGGGTACCCCGGGCCCGGCGGGCGATCTCCGCCGCCCCGGCCTCCTCGATGGGGACCTCCAGGATGCTGGCGCTGCGGGTGACGATCTGGGTCAGCTCCTGGGGGCTGTAGAGCTCCAGCCGGAGGATGACCCCGAACCGGTCCCGCAGGGGGGCGGACAGCTGCCCGGCCCGGGTGGTGGCCCCGATGAGGGTGAACCGGGGCAGGTCCAGCCGGATGGAGTTGGCCGAAGGGCCCTTGCCGATGATGATGTCGATGGCGAAGTCCTCCATGGCGGGGTACAAAATCTCCTCCACCGACCGGTTGAGGCGGTGGATCTCGTCCACAAAGAGGATGTCGTTCTCGTTGAGGTT
>DXDK01000034.1 GCA_019115545.1 Candidatus Evtepia faecavium | reverse complement strand
GCGGACTGGATGTCCACTTCGATGTGGGCCAGGGTGTCCTGGGGGATGTCCAGCTGGGCCAGCACCTTGTCGTCCCGCTCGAAGATCTTGATGGCGTACCACCGCTGCTGCTCCTCGGGCAGGTCATGGATGGCGGCCTCCTCGATGTGGGCCAGGGCGTGCTCCACAGGGCCGGCAAAGGTGTGCATGGGGACGGTTTTTCCAGAGGCGGCAGCCTCCACGGCGGCCGCCGCGGCCTCCATGACGCCGGTGCCCTTCAGGGCGGAGATCTCATAGACCGGGCAGCCCAGCTCCCGGGAGAGCTCCTGGATGTGGATGGCGTCTCCGTTCTTCTTCACCAGGTCCATCATGTTGACCGCCACCACCACGGGGATGCCCAGCTCCGTGAGCTGGGTGGTGAGGTAGAGGTTGCGCTCTAAGTTGGTGCCGTCGATGATGTTCAGGATGGCGTCGGGGCGCTCCCCGATGAGGTAGTTCCGGGAGACCACTTCCTCCATGGTATAGGGGGACAGGGAATAGATCCCCGGCAGGTCCATGATGGTGACGTTTCGATGGCCCTTCAGCTTGCCCTCTTTCTTTTCCACCGTGACGCCGGGCCAGTTGCCCACGAACTGGTTGGCGCCGGTGAGGGCGTTGAACAGGGTGGTTTTGCCGCAGTTGGGATTGCCCGCTAGGGCAATTTTCACTTCACGCTCCATAGTTTCTCTCCTTTGCGCAGATTTTGAAAGTTAGTTATAACTAACACTCAAGGGTAAAAAAACGGGAATGCTTCCCGGTTTGGATGCGGAACCTCACTCCACTTCAATCATTTCCGCATCTGCCTTGCGCAGTGACAGTTCATAGCCCCGCACCGTGACTTCCATGGGGTCCCCCAGGGGGGCAACCTTGCGGACGAAGATCTCCGCCCCCTTGGTGATCCCCATGTCCATGATCCGGCGCTTCACGGCACCTTCGCCATGGAGTTTTACCACGTGTACGGTGTCGCCGACCTTGGCCTGCTTCAGCGTGTTCATCTCTCTCCTCCTCCTTGCATTACACCAGGATCTTCCCGGCCATCTCTCGGCTGATGGCCACCCGGGAATCCTTCACATTGACGATGAGGTTGCCGCCGATGGCGGAGATCACAGTCACCTCTCCCCCGGCCACGAAGCCGAGATCCTCCAGGTGCCGCTTCATCTCCGGGCTGCCGCCCACTTTGCGAATGATGCTGGCCTCACCGATGGCTGCGAAAGGTAACGGCATCATCGAACCTCCCTCCTGTTCTGTTGGATGTCCTCTGATAATTAGCAAACGCTAATAGTTGTGGCAAAGAATTGATTAGCTCTCGCTAACCAAAACCATCATACACGACCCGACCTCCTCTGTCAACCGGAAGTTTGGAGGGCTGGGGAGATTTGTAGAAGTCCTCCAAATAATTAGCGTAAGCTAATCGAAAGAGTGTGCATTCTCTCCCCTGCTTGTCGGCTCTTGCAAATTTTTTGCAACTGTGCTATCTTAGGGGTATCCTACAGAAAGGACGGCCCTGTTATGCATCTGCAAGAATCTGGAGAAATGTACCTGGAGACCATCCTGGTCCTTTCTCGAACCGGGAAAAATGTCCGCTCGGTGGACGTCAGTGAATACATGGGGTTCTCCAAACCCAGCGTCAGCCGGGCCATTGGCCTGCTGAAGTCCGGCGGTTATGTAACGGTGGACAAGGGGGGCCATTTGATGCTGACCGACGCGGGCCGTTCCGTTGCGGAGAACATCTATGAAAAGCACACCCTCCTCTCCCGCTGGCTTATGGCCCTGGGGGTGGATGAGGAGACCGCCACCCAGGACGCCTGCAGGATGGAGCATGTCATCAGCGACACCTCCTTCCAAGCCATCAAGAAACACGCGGGGATGGAGGAGGGAGCCCATCCCCCGGAAAAATGAGAAATGACAAACTGCCTGGCCCCATCTGCAGGGGCCAGGCAGTTTTTGCCTTTCAAAGGGATCACAGGTCGTAGTACAGGGCGTACTCTCCCGGGGTGGGCTGGCGGTGAAGTTCCTCCAGCTCGCCCTGCTTGCGCTCGATCCAGATTTCGATGAGTTTTTCCGGGAACACGCCCCCCTGGGTGAGGTAGTCGTGGTCGGCCTCCAGGGCGTCCAGGGCCTCGTCCAGGGATTTGGGTAAGCTGTCGATCTGGGCCTTGTCCTTGTCGGAGAGGGTGTAGAGATTGAAGTCATAGGGTCCCCAGCCCCGCTCGTGGGGGTCGATGCGGTTCTGGATCCCGTCCAGCCCGGCCATGAGGATGGCGGCAAAGGCGTAGTAGGGATTGCAGGTGGCGTCGGGGTTGCGCAGCTCGAAGCGCTTGTTCTTGGGGGCCTTGGCATAGGCGGGGATGCGCACCACCGCGCTGCGGTTGGCCATGGCGTAGCCGATGGTCACCGGGGCCTCGAACCCGGGCACCAGGCGCTTGTAGGAGTTGGAGGAGGGATTGGTAAAGGCACACAGGGAGGCGGCGTGCTCCAGCATCCCGCCGATGAACCACAGGGCTTCCTTGCTCAGCTGGGCATAGCCGTTCTCGTCATAGAAGATGGGCTGGCCGTTCTTGAACAGGTGCATGTGCACGTGCATGCCGCTGCCGGCCTCCCCTGCCACGGGCTTGGGGAGAAAGGTGGCGGTGCGCCCCTCCCGCATGGCCTGGTTTTTGATCACGTACTTAGCGGCCATGGTGTTGTCGGCCATGCGGGTCATCTCGCCCAGCTCTACCTCGATTTCCATCTGGCCGCAGCCGCCCACCTCGGGATGGTGGTACTTCACCTGGATACCCCACTCCTCCAGGAGCATGCAGATGCGGCTGCGGAGGTCCTGGGTGATGTCCTGGGGCAGGGTGGTGTGATAGCCGGCCTTCTGGGGGACCTGGTAGCCGTTGTTTTCGCTGCTCCACTGGGCCTGGCGGGTGTCGATGCGGAAACCGGAGGCCTCCGGCTTGGTGGAGTACTGCACCCGGTCAAAGACATAGAACTCATACTCCGGGCCCACGATCATCTCGTCGGCGATGCCCAGCTCCTGCATGTAGGCGATGGACCGCTTGGCCACGTTTCGGGGATACTGGCCAAAGGGGCGGTTGGCAGGGCGGTCGATGATCATCACATCCCCGATCATGGTGAGGGTGGGCACCTCCCCAAAGGGGTCCACCACCGCGGTGTCCAGATCGGGCACGAAAACCATGTCGCTGCTCTCGATGGGGGCGTATCCGTAGTTGGACCCGTCAAACCCGATGCCGTACTGCATGGTGTCCTCGTTGAGCCGGCCGACGGGGATGCTCAGATGACGCCACCGTCCGTCGATGTCCGTCATCTTGAAGTCGATCATTTTGATGTCTTTTTCCTGACACAGGTCTAAAACTTCCTGCAGTGTCTTTCCCATGTTGGGCCTCCTTCGTGTGCTTTGGTGCTGTCCGCTCCCGGGCAAAATTTTTACCGGAAATTGGTTTTACGATAGCGGAAATTTTCCCAAATGTCAAGAAAAAGAAGCTTTTGAACCAGGTTTCCTATCTAATTTTTACAGGCTGCATGGTCACAGGGGATCCTCCTCCTGCATCCCTTTGACGGCCTGGTAACTCCACCAAAGAGCCACCACGGTCCCGCCCAGCAGCAGGGCCATGGTCCCCACAAAGCACCAGAGCCCGCCCACCAACAGGCAGAGCACCACCGTGAGCGCCCCCGTGACCAGGAAGACCCGCCCGCCGATCTGCTGGCTCTTCTTCCAGGCGGCGTCGCTGCGCTGGCTCCAGGAGGTGCGCAGGCCGACGACGGCATTCCGGCGGAGCTTGGGCATTCCATTGCCCAGGAAGATCATCCCCACCCCCAGCAGGCCGAAGAGGATCTGATGGAGGTCCAGGGACAGGGCGGCCAGGTCAGTGGTCTGGGCCAGGTCGGTGTAGAGGAAATAGGCGGTCATGGCATCCATCACCGCCAGGGCCACCACCCCGGCCAGAAGGGAGATCTTCCGGTTGTTTTCTCCGCCCTTCTCCGCCCGCCCGGCAAACCGGGCGATCCCCAGCAGAAGGAGCCCCGTCACCAGGGCGAGAACGGGAAAGATGAGGGCTTCGTACTTGCTGCCCCAGCGGTCCACCTGGCCGTCAAATCCGTAGTGGGCGGGGATCTGCTCCGGCAGGTGGGGCAGGATCGCCAGGGTGGCCACCCAGGGCAGCGCCATCAGGATCCAGTTCCAGATCCACAGGGTTCGGGTCTTCATGGGGTTCGCCTCCTCTCAGCTGGGTCAGCCACAGGATGGCTTCGTCCAGCACCGTCAGGTCCAGTTCGTAGTAGATGAAATTCTTGTACTTGGTCTCGTAGATGAGCTCCGCCTGCTTGAGCTTCTTGAGGTGGTAGGACAGGGCCTGGGGAGTCATCCCCAGGGCGGCGGCCAGGTCGCCGGAGCTGATCCTCCCTCTCCGCAGCGTTTCCAGGATGGCTCTCCGGGTCTCGTCCGCCAGGGCGGCGAGAATGGCGGGGATTCCCATGGCAGCACACCTCGTTTCTATTTCAAAATTTCTTGAAATAATTATCTCATAGCAAGCCTTCACTTGTCAAGGCCGGCGTATCGCCATTGCGCAGCCCCCGGAGCCGCGCTGCTGCGCGGCTCCGGGGGCTGTACTGGGAGGGGGTGTCGCTTACCCCGCCTGACTTTTTTCTCCCTGCTGCAAATGGTTCCGGAGATGGAACAGCGTGACGCAGATCCACAGCCCCACCACGATGCCCACCAGGGCCAGGACCAGGCTGGGGACGGGATAGTCCGCCCAGGCCACCGGCAGGGCGAAGAGGGTCACCAGCAGGGTGTTCACGGTCCGCAGGCGCAGCAGGGGTTTCTCGTCGGGGAAAGCCCGCTGCTGGGCTGCCTCGGCTAAGTTGGTGAGCAGCTGGAAGTGGAAGTAGATCCCCACCACGCCGAACACCAGAGCCAGCAGAGAGACCACCGGCCCGGTGGTGGGGATGCCCAGGATGGGCAGCACCCAGAGGAGCCCCTGCCACCCCGCCAGCATGGAGGCCAGGGGCCGGAGAAGGGCCGCGGCGGGGACGGCGCTCCCCAGGGCGGGAAGGGCCCGCAGCATCATCCCATACCCCAGCCAGTTGGGCAGGACGTCCACCGGGCCCAGGTTGATGTTGAGGTAGAGGAACAGGTACCCCCAGGCGACCAGGGAGACGGCGTCCGAGAGGGCCATGGTCTTGGGTTTCATGGCGCGGTCACCTCCTCGGCGGTGAGGATCCCATGCTCCTGCCCGTTCCAGAGGACGCGGACAGCGAAGTTTTCCGGGAACGGGAGGTCCTGGCGGGAACCGTCGGTACTAAGCCCGCTGCCCCAGAGAATCTCCCCATCCCAGTCCGGGGGGATGGATTCGACCGCACAGGAGGAATTGTTGGAAGACCAGGAGGCGGTGCTTGTGGTTTCTACATCGGCAGCAAACCGGTCCATTTCGGAAAAATCAGACGCCTCCCCTGGCGACATGGCCATGACCTGCACGCAAAGGTATATCAATGTGTCCCGTTCCTCTTGGGTACCAGTAAACCCATAGCGGATGTAGTAGGGTCGCGAGGTTTCCCCAAAGTCGGCATCCGGTTCCGGGACGGTGGAGAAGGATTGCGTAGATATGCCGAAGAAATCTTCCGTCTCCGGCGTCTCTCGCGCTACCGTTGTTTTTTGCAGGACCCGGATTTCCACCGAATCCCCGTTTTCCTCCGCGGCATACACCTTCGCCGGAGGCAGGAAGGGATCGTCGATCCAGGAGTCAAACAGGGTATAGTAGGTGTCCTCGCTCTGCGGCGCAACGTACAGCGACCGCTCCCCTGCCGGCTCCACCACATAGCCCTCCTCCCAATAGACCCGCACCGGGCAGCAGAGGAGGCTGTGGCTGCTCCAGGTGGGCTCCATGGAATGTTGATCGGCGCGGAGGGTCAGCAGGGCGGTGTAGCTCCCATCCGCTTCCTGGGAAAGGTTGTAGATGCCGTAGTCCCGGGACAGCACGTCATAGGGCACCGCCCGCCGCTGGGGCGGGTCGGCCGCCGTGGGCCAGCCGGAGTCTGTGGCGATGGGATACACTTGCACCAACTCCTCCGGGTCCGGGAGGGCGAGGTTGCCCTCCCGCCAGCAGGCCTCCTCCAGGGCCTGGCGGGTCTCCCGGGGGGAGGCCATCATCAGGTACAGGCGGTTGCTGGCCATGAGCCCTTTGGCGTAGGTGTCCAGCGCCCCGGCCACGGTGGAGCACCGGGTGAGGTGGGTGATGGCGATGGACTGGGCCTGCTCCAGGCCGCCTTCGGCAAAGCCCGCTGTGTTCCAGGAATCCAGGCGGTCCAGGGAGGGCTTGGCCGTGCCCAGCAGGCAGCTGCCCAGCAGGACCACCGTGACGCACACCGAGGCCAGGGCCATCCCCCGGGGATAGGCCTTGAACCGGGCGATGGCCTCGATCCGCCGGGCGATGTTTTTCCCGCCGTTGGAGATGGAGGTGGTCCCCGGCGCCCGGGGGTACTGATCGTTGGCCATGGCCAGCAGGGAGAGGCCATAGGACCGGCGGGCCTCCCCTGCCAGCTTCTCCAGCACCCGCTGGTCACAGAGGGACTCCAAATCGTTGCCCACCCGGTTCAGCAGCAGGTGGACCACCGGGTTGCACCAGTGCAGGGCCCGGCAGAGGCACCAGAACAGGTTTTGCCAGGCGTCCCGGTGCTTTATGTGGAGCAGCTCGTGGAGGATCACAGGGTCGTTTACCAGCTTTCCCTCAGGCAGGGCCAGCACCGGATGGACCAGGCCGCACACCATGGGCGAGGGCAGGCCGGGGATCACCACCACCCGGCAAGGGACCAGGCCATAGGTCTCCCCCACCCGGGCCACCTGGTCTATGACGGCCTCCGGCGCCGGGTTCCCCCGGCGGAGCAGCCGCCGCAGCCGGCGGTACGCCACCAGGTACCGAATCAGCACCACCGCCACCCCCGCGCAGTAGGCCAGGAAGAGCCAGTCGGTGACGCTGGCCGGGGCCCCCCTCACCCAGGGCAGGGGGAGGGAGATCCGAACCCCCGCGTACAGGTCGGTGTAGGCGGAGGTGAGGTGCCGCTCCACGGCGGTTTTGACGGTCTCCACCCAGAGGGGCAGGGGCAGCAGGGCGTAGGTGCTGCCGGCCTGCACCGGCAGCAGGATCCGGGCGGCCAGCACCGTCCACACGGCATACTGCCACCGGGGAGTCAGCTTGTCCTGGAGGAGCTGCTTGATCACCAGCAGCAACAGCCCCACCAGGGTCACGGAGAGGGTCTGTAAAAGGAAAGCCCAGAGGTTGGTCATCATCACACCTCCATGTCATCCAGCAGCTTCCGCAGCCGGTCCCGTTCCTCGGGAGAGATGCTGCTCTCCTTGAGGAAGGCGGCGATCAGGTCCCCTGCCGCCCCCTGATAGACCCGGTCCAGCAGGCGGCTGCGTTCCTGCCGGGCGCAGGCCTCCCGGATGACGGCGGCGGCGTAGCGGTGGGGCTCCTCCTGGCGGTGGATGGTTACCAGGCCCTTCCCCTCCATCCGGGTGAGGTAGGTGAGGACGGTGTTCCGCCGCCAGCGGAGGGCGGGGTCCAGGGCGGCGGTGACCTCTCCCAGGGTGAGCCTGTCCCCGGTCCAGAGGGCGTTGAGCACCGCCCACTCCCCTTCGGTGAGTTTTCCCATGGCGTTCACCTCCTTGGATGGTGCGCGGGTTGCGTCCTACAGTTGTAGGACCTCTTCTGCTTTGAGGATACTACAGCTGTAGAACCATGTCAACGGCTTTTTCCGGTTTCCCGTGACTTTTCCCCCAAAATCTGCTATGATGGAGACACCCTCAAGAGAAAGGATGACCCAGCCATGTATGAACTTGTCCAAGTGGGCCCCCGGAGTTACTACATCAACGCCCCGGTGAAGATCGGCCTCTACCTGGCCCAGGAGAACCAGGTCTACCTCATCGACAGCGGCAACGACAAGGACGCCGGCCGGAAGCTCCGCCAGCTGCTGGACAAGCAGGGGTGGACCTTGCAGGCGATCCTGAACACCCACTCCAACGCCGACCACATCGGGGGCAACCAGTACCTCCAGAAGCAGACCGGGTGCAAGATCTATGCCCCGGGCATCGACTGCGCCTTCACCCGCCATCCCCTGCTGGAGCCCTCCTTCCTCTACGGCGGCTATCCCCCCAAAGACCTGCGGCACAAGTTCCTCATGGCCAAGGAGAGCCCGGCGGAGTACCTCACCGACGAAGCCCTCCCCCAGGGGTTGACGGCCTTCCCCCTCCCCGGCCATTTCTTTGACATGGTGGGGTTCCGCAGCGAGGACGGGGTGGTCTATCTGGCCGACTGCCTGTCCAGCAAGGAGACGTTGGAAAAGTATCAGATCGGCGTCATCTACGACGTGGGGGCCTACCTGGACACCCTGGAGCAGGTGAAGGCCATGTCCGGGGACTGGTTCATCCCCGCCCACGCCGAGGCCACCCAGGACATCGCCCCCCTGGCCCAGTACAACATCGACAAGACCCGGGAGGTGGCGGAGAAGATCCGTGCCTTCTGTGCCCAGCCTATCGGGTTTGAGGCGCTGCTGCAAAAGCTCTTCGTGGCCTATGACCTGGCCATGGACTTCTCACAGTACGTCTTGGTGGGCAGCACCGTGCGCTCCTACCTGGCCTGGATGAGGGATCAGGGGGTCCTCACTGTGGACTTTTCCACCAAGCTCCCCCTCTGGCAGACGGTGGAGCCGTAAAAGAGCAGACAGAAAAACGAGCGGGACGCAGCGCGTCTCGCTCGTTTTTTGTGGGTTTGGGAGAATCATCCCACCAGGAAGCCGGCGGCCAGGTAGAGCAGGATACTGACGCCCACCGGGATGATCAGCATAGGGATGGCGGCCTGGGCATAGCGGACGTTCTCGATCTGGGCGGCGGAGCAGGCCAAGGTGGCCTCGGAGCCGAAAAAGCAGATGTGGGAGCCCGCCGCTGTGGCCGAGATGATGGCCCCCGCGGTGAGGAGGACGTTGGCGTCCATGGCCTGGGCGATGGGGATGATCACCGGGAAGGCGATGGCGCAGATCCCCCAGAAATTGCCGGCGGCCACCGCCAGCACCGTGACGATGAGGAAGGCGGCCGCTGGGAGCAGCTGGGGGCTGATGGCGGCCTTGGCCGCCCCGATGACGAACTCCGGCATCCCCAGCAGGCTGTTGATGTCCCGGAGCATGAAGGCGCAGGTGACGATGGCCAGCACGCCGATCATCCCCTTGAAGCCGGTCATGGCCGTGTCCAGGTACGCCCCCGGGGTGAGGAGCTTCTGGGGCAGGTAGAGCACCGCGCAGAACACCAGGCACAGCAGGATGCCGTAGAGGATCTCCCGGGTGGCGATGGTGACGGCGGTGACCAGTACCAGGGGGAGAAGGAAGTTCAGGGCGTGGGGCTTCTTTCCGCTCTCCTGCTGGGGGGCCTCCTCCACGTGGGCCTCCTGGGCCCGGGCCAGGGTATAGGCCTTGCGCATGGGGCCCACCTTGGGCAGGATCCCCACAGCGTACAGCAGGCCGCACAGCAGGGCCACCAGGGGGTAGAACAGGAAGGGCAGGGTCTGGACGAAGGTGCTCATCCCCGCCTCGGTGGTGCACACGTCGGTGGCCACCAGCTGGCTGATCATGAACACCCCCCAGGTGGAGGTGGGCACGATGACGCACACGGAGGAGGCGGTGACGTTGCTGAGGAAGGCCAGCATTTCCCGGGGAATGTGGAACCGGTCGGTGGCACGGCGCATGGCGGTGCCCACGGAGAGGATGGACAGCCAGTCGTCCACAAAGATGACGATGCCCAGCAGCCAGCTGGCCAGAAGGGTCTGTTTCTCCCCCTTGCAGATCCTGCCGGCGATGGCGGTGAAGCCCTGGATGCCGCCGGAGGCCTCAAACAGGGCCACCAGGCTCCCGAACAACCCGCAGACCAGCACTAGCCAGATCCACAGGTCGCTTCCCATGACGCCGTAGACCACGTCCAGCCAGGGTTTGGGGAAGCCGGCGCCGTAGAGCATCACGGCCCCCACCAGGGTCCCTGCCAGCAGGGAGACGGCGGTGCGCCGGGTGAAAAACACCAGCACAATGACCACCACCACGGGCAGCAAACTCAAAACACCGTAGTTCTCCATTCTGTCCCGTCCTTTCTCTCTTCAAATCACTACGTCTATCATAGCCCATCCTCGCTGTTTTCGTCAAGGATGGATTTGAAAGAATGGGAAGAACTGTGCGATTTGACGGAAAACCGGCGCGGACCACCTGGGCCCGCGCCGGGAAGGGATCAAACCGGGGTTCCCGCCTCCCGCTGCCAGAATCCGTGGGGGCCGTGGACCTGCACCGTCTGGGCCGCGCACCAGGCGGCCAGCCGGACGGCCTCATCCAAAGGCCGACCCTGGGCCAGGGAGAAGAGGAGGCCGCCGGAAAAGCTGTCCCCCGCCCCGGTGGTGTCCACCGGGGTGCAGGGGGTCGGGGCATAGGGAAACTGCCCCGCCGGGGCGCACACCAGGCCGCCCCGGCTGCCCTGCTTCCACAGGACGGTCTTTCCCGCCGCCGTCAGCTGAGGGATCCTCTCCGGACCGCCCAGGGCGGCCAGCTCGCTGTCGTTGGGGGTGAGGAGGTGGGCCAGGGACACCATCTCCTCCCGCTGGGCTGGGGGGATGTCCCCCACCAGGGGGCTGGGGTCAAAGAGGATCCCCGCCCCCTGCTCCCGCAGGGCGGAGAGGGTGCGGAGGACCCGCCCCCGGTCCTCCCCCAGGAGGTAGTAGCCGGTGACCCCCACCCAGGCCGGCCGGGCGGCGGCCACCTGATCGGCCAGGTCTGGCGGAAAGGCCAGCTCCACTCCTTTCCGGGTGAGGAAGGTGCGCTCCCCGTCAGGCTCGGAGAAGACCAGGCAGCTCCCGGTCTCCCCCCGCCTTGTGGGAAGGAACCGCTGGGACAGGCCGTGGGAGGCCCAATACCGGCGGATGGTCTCCCCTGCCGGGTCGTTCCCCAGGCAGGAGACCACGTGGGCCTGGCCGCCCAGGTTGTGGATGGTCACCGCCATGTTGGCGGCGCAGCCCCCCACGAAGGTCTCCTCCCGGGAGAAGTATCCGTCCTGCCCCCGCCGGGGCCAGGCGGTGACGGAGAAGTACCGGTCCAGCACCAGGCCCCCCAGGAGAAGCATGTCCTGTGCCATGGCCTCAGCCCTCCGCCCCTGCATCGGGGCCGTTCTGGATCTCGATCTGGCACATGGCCATGGCGGCCAGGGCGTTGGCGTGGCTCTCCGGCGTCACCCCGGCGCAGCAGTCGGCCCGGACGGAGAGGGGGACCTCCCACAGCCGGGCTTTCAGGCACAGGGCGTTGGAGATGACGCAGATGTCGGTGCACAGGCCCACCAGCTCGATGGCCTCGTATCCGCCGGAGGCGGCCAGGTCACACAGGGCCAGGGAGCCGAAGGTGGGCTTGTCCAGCACCGCTGCCGTCTTCCCTGCCCCGGCCTGGAGGACCTCCGGCAGGATCTCCCATCCCGGGGTGTTGCGGAGGCAGTGGACCACCGGGAGGTGCCGCCCCTCTTGGGTGTTCAGATAGTCCTCCCCGTGGGTGTCCCGGGTGTAGACCACATCCCCGGGAAATTCCCGGATCCGCCGGATGACCGCGGGGACGATGGCCTGGGCCTCCGGCGTGCCCAGGGCGCCGTCTACAAAATCTTTCTGGAGATCCACCACCACCAACAGGCGTTTCATTCAGATCCCCTCCTTCTCTTTGGTTTGTTGGGGCCATTATACCATGGGCAAAGGCCGCCGTAAAGCGCACAAACGGGCTGCCTGCAGCGCAGACAGCCCGTTTGCATGGGGTGTAAGAACTATCGTGTACTCTTGTCGTAGGGGATGCCCTCTGCCTTGGGTGCCCGGGAGTTTTTGGAGGTGAAGGCCAAAACGATGAGGGTGATGAGGTAGGGCAGCATCCGGTAGAAGTGGGCGCTGATGCCCAGGTCGGCCAGCAGGTACACGCCGTCGCCGTTGACGTCGATGCTGGAGTAGCTGGCGGCCACGCACTTGAACAGGCCGAAGAGGAGGGAGGCCCCGGCAATGTTCAGGGGCTTCCAGTTGCCGAAGATCATGACGGCCAGGGCCAGGAAGCCGAAGCCGGCCACGTCGCCGTTGGCGGTGCAGTTGGCGGTGGTCAGGGAGTAGACGAACCCGCCCATGCCCGCCAGGGCACCGGAGATGGTGGTGCCGGCGTAGCGCATCTTGTACACGTTGATGCCCAGGGAGTCGGCAGCCTGGGGGTTCTCGCCGCAGGCCCGCAGCCGCAGGCCGAAGCGGGTCTTGTACAGGATGATGGCCAGGACGATGAAGAGGAGGATGCACAGATAGGTGGCCAGGTAGGTCCGGTTGATGAAGGTCTCCCCCAGGGGGCCCATGCTCTCCAGCTGGGAGTAGCCGAACATGGACTTCTTGATCATGAACCAGCTGGCGGCGTCGCCCTCTGCCATCTGCAGGGTGTTCTGGTTGGCGATGATGCGGATGAAGAAGAGGACCAGGGCGGGGGCCAACAGGTTCAGCGCGGTGCCGCCGATGGTCTGGTCTGCCCGCAGGTTGATGGAGGCAAAGGACAGCAGCAGGGAGAAGATGGCCCCCATCAGGGCGGCCACGGCCATGGCCATGAACTCCAGGCCTTGGAGGGTGGCGTAATCCCCTGCCGCCGCGGCCGCGGTGAACACTTCCGAGCCCTGCATGGTGCGCACGAAGAGCACGCCGATGAAGGCGCCGAAGATCATGATACCTTCCAGGGCCAGGTTGATGATGCCGCTGCGCTCGGCGAAGACGCCGGCCAGGGCCACGATCATCAGGGGCACGGCGTAGATCAGGGTCTGCTGAATGAGGAATGTCATGCGCCTTCGCCTCCTTTCTCAGCCACAGGGGCCGGCGGGGTCTCTCCGCCGGGATCGGGGGCGGGGGCTGCCGCAGCTGCCTTGCCCTTGCGCTTTCTCCGGCCGCTGATGAACATGCGGATCACCAGGGAGAAGGCGCTGAGGTAGACGATGGTGGCGATGATGACATCGGTGATGTACTCGTTATAGGCGGTGAGGTTGGTCAGCTGCAGGCCGGAGATGTCCAGCATGGACATGAAGCAGCCGGTGAAGATGACGGCAACGGGGTTGTTCACCGCCAGCAGGGCCACGGGGATGCCGTTGAAGCCGGTGGCGGGCAGGGACTGGTAGGTGGACCAGAAGAACTCCGTGTTGCCGGACAGGTAATACAGGGAGGCCCCCCCTGCCGCCAGGGCCCCGGCGATGGCCATGGACAGGACGATGTTCCGCTTGTCCTGGATGCCGGCGTACCGGGCGGCGTGGCGGTTGGCCCCGCAGGCCTTGAGCTGATAGCCCAGGGTGGTCTTGTTCATGATGACGTACATGAGAATGGCGATGGCGATGGCCACCAGGATGCCCATGTTCACCTGGGAGTTGGGGAAGAGGTGGTCCAGCCCCAGCTTGGGGGTCTCCACCCCGTTGAAGGTGGTCTTGTAGATGTAGCCGGCCTTGTTGTTCTCCACCAGGTTGCGGAAGCTGCTGCCGTCAAAGGCCCAGGTGACCACGTTGGCGGCCAGCCAGTTGGTCATGATGCAGGCCAGCACTTCGTTGATGTTCAGGAAGGCCTTCAGCAGGCCGGGGATGGCCCCCCAGACCGCGCCGGCCAGGCAGCCGCCCACAAAGGCGATGACCCAGATCAGGCCCGCGGGGACGCTCTCCGAGGGGATGCCCAGGGCCAGCATCAGGGTGACCATGGTGCCCATGAGGTACTGCCCCGGGGCGCCGATGTTGAACAGGCCCGTCTTAAAGGCCACAGCCACCG
The DNA here is from genome assembly GCA_019115545.1 of Candidatus Evtepia faecavium. Classification (GTDB taxonomy): domain Bacteria; phylum Bacillota; class Clostridia; order Oscillospirales; family Oscillospiraceae; genus Evtepia; species Evtepia faecavium. The sequence goes on along the minus strand of DXDK01000034.1, from coordinate 39,327 downwards.
ACAGGCCGGTCATGATCAGGGGGGTGGCCCGGAAGAGCATGTTGCCGATGTTGGTGGGGTTGAAGCCGAAGGTCAGGGCGCCGGAGGCGTCCCGCCCGGTGCTGAAGAGGCCGCCGAAGATCAGGCGGATGCCATCCATGGCGCTGGAGAGGCTCAGGTTGTCGCTGGTGCAGCCCACCACCAGAATGATGACGCAGCCCACCACCAGGCCGATGATGATGGAGAGGACGGAGGCCAGAATGGCCTGGGTGGCGTCCTTTTTCAGCAGGGACGTGCGGTTTTTCATTCTGCGCCGCCTCCTTTCTCCATCCGCTTGGCGCCGGCCATATACAGGCCCAGCTCCTGTACGGAGGTCTGTTTGGGATCCAGTTCGCCCACGATCTCCCCCTCATAGAGGACCAGGATCCGGTCGGAGAGGTTCATGACCTCGTCCAGCTCCAGGGAGACCAGCAGGACGGCCCGGCCCTTGTCCCGTTCCGCCACCAGCTGGCTGTGGATGTACTCGATGGCCCCCACGTCCAGGCCGCGGGTGGGCTGGACGGCGATGATCAGGGGCTTTTCCCGGTCCAGCTCCCGGGCGATGATGGCCTTTTGCTGGTTGCCGCCGGACATGCTCCGCACCACGGTGACGGGGCCCTGGCCGCTGCGGACGTCATACTGGTCGATGAGAACGTTGGCGTAGGAGCGGATGGCGTCTCTCTTCAAAAAGCCCGCTTTTTGGAACTGGGGTTCCCGGAAGCGCTGGAGGACCAGGTTCTGCTCCAGGGTGAAGTCCAGGATGAGGCCGTGCTTGTGCCGGTCCTCGGGGATGTGGCTGAGGTTCTTCAGCCGCTTCCGGATGGAGGTGTGGCTGATCTCCTCCCCGCACAGGGTGACGGTGCCCCCGGCGGATTTCTCCAGGCCGGTGAGGCCGTAGATGAGCTCGCTCTGGCCGTTGCCGTCGATGCCGGCGATGCAGACGATCTCCCCTGCCCGGACGTCGAAGCTCACGCCCTGGACGGCGTCCTTCTTGTGGAGCTTGGAGTGCACCCGCAGGTCCTTCACCTGCAGGACCACGTCGCCGGGATGGGCCTCGTCCTTCTCCACCTGGAGCTGGACCGGCCGGCCCACCATCATGTTGGACAGGGCCTGCTGGTTGGTGTCCTTGGTCTCCACGGTGCCGATGCACTGGCCCTTCCGCAGGACGGTGACCCGGTCGGCCACCGCCATGATCTCGTTGAGCTTGTGGGAGATGAAGAGAATGGACTTCCCCTCGGCGGTGAGGTTCTTCATGATCTTCATGAGCTCCTCGATCTCCTGGGGGGTGAGCACGGCGGTGGGCTCGTCAAAGATCAAAATCTCGTTGTCCCGGTAGAGCATCTTCAGGATCTCCACCCGCTGCTGCATGCCCACGGTGATGTTCTCCACCTTGGCGTCCAGGTCCACCTTCAGCCCATACCGCTGGGAGAGGTCCTGGACCTTTGCCCGGGCCTCCTTTTTCTGCAGGAAGCCGAACTTGGTGTCCTCCGCTCCCAGGATGATGTTGTCCAACACGGTAAAGACGTCGATGAGCTTGAAATGCTGGTGCACCATGCCGATGCCCAGGGCCGTGGCGTCGTTGGGGTCCTTGATGGAGACCCTCTCCCCGTTCTTGCGGATCTCTCCGGCGTCTGGTTGGTACATGCCGAAGAGGATGGACATCAGCGTGGACTTTCCCGCACCGTTCTCCCCCAGCAGGGCGTGGATTTCCCCCCGCTTGAGCTGGAGGGTGATGTCGTCGTTGGCTTTGATGCCGGGAAACTCCTTGGTAATGTGAAGCATCTCGATCACATAGTCCTGCCCATGGTCCATTCCGTCACCTACTTTCCTCTCTTTTCTCGGCCGGCTGCGGCCAGATTATCGTGCTTATTATACTGGTTTCAACGAAAAGTTGCAAGGTTCCGCCTTCATTTCCTGGCCCTTTCCCCATAAAAAGTTCGGGTTTTCCGGGGCCTTGGGATTGTAGGTTTCGTTGACGCCCCCCGCCGCCCCGTGCTACAATGGGAAAAACCGCCCCGCTTCGGGGCGGGCCACTTGCGCAACGGAGGTGTCTCTATGAAGATCCTGGTCCTCAACGGAAGCCCGAAGGGGAAGAACAGCACCACCCTGCAGACGGTGCGGTATCTCCAAACCCTGCACCCGGAGCACCGGTTTGCCGTCCTCCCGGTGGGCCAGCATATCCGGCGCTATGAGCAGGACTTTTCCCCGGCCCGAAAGGCCCTGGCCGGGGCGGATGTGGTGCTCTTCTGCTACCCGGTGTACACCTTCCTGGTGCCCTATCAGCTCCAGCGGTTTCTGGAGCTGGTCCGGGCCGACGGGGTGGACCTCACCGGGAAGATTGCCACCCAGATCACCACCTCCAAGCACTTCTACGACGTCACCGCCCACCGGTTCGTGGAGGAAACCTGCTTCGATTTGGGGATGCGGGTGGTCCGGGGCCTCTCGGCGGACATGGAGGACCTCCTCTCCCGAAAAGGCCAGGAGGAGGCCCGGATGTTCTTCCAGCAGCTGCTGTTCACCTGCGCCCACGGCGGCTTCCTTCCGCCCCCGCCGGCCCGGCCGGCCCGGGCGCCGGCGGCCTACCAGCCCACCCTCCCCCAGGCGGAGAAGCGCCCGGGGAAGGAGGTGGTCATCGTCACCTGCTGCGGGGAGGAGGCACCCACCCTGGCCCACATGGTCCAGGATTTCCAGGCGGCCCTCCCCTACCCCAGCCGGGTGGTGAATTTGCAGGACTTCCCCTTCCGGGGCGGGTGCCTGGGGTGTCTGCGCTGCGCCGTCACGGGAAAGTGCATCTACCCCGACGGGTTTGACGACTTCCTCCGCACCCAGATCCAGCAGGCCGACGCCATCGTCTACGCCTTCCCCATTGTCAACCACTACACCCACGCGGTGTTCAAGTGCTACGACGACCGGCAGTTCTGCAACGGCCACCGCACCGTCACCCAGGGCACGCCGGTAGCCTACCTCCTCCAGGGGGACTACCGGCATGAGCCCAACCTCCAGATGGTCCTGGAGGGGCGCAGCGAGGTGGGGGGCAACTACCTCTGCGGCGTGGTCACCGACGAGGGGGAGGACATTTCCGCCGCCATCCAGAGCCTGGCGGACAATCTAACCTTCGCCATGGAGCACCACCTCCGCCGCCCGGCCAACTTCTACGGGGTGGGGGGCAGCAAGATCTTCCGGGACCTGATCTATCTGATGCAGGGGCTGATGAAGGCCGACCACCAGTTCTACAAGGCCCACGGGGCCTATGACTTCCCCCAGAAGCAGAAGGGGCGGCTGCTCCAGATGAAGCTGGTGGGCGGGCTCATGGCCATCCCCGCCCTGCAAAAGAAGATGGGGGCCCAGATGAGCCGATACATCATCGCCCCTTACGAGAAGGTCATCACCCAGGCCCAGGCGGAGGCCAAAAAGGACGAAGGCCAGTAAAAAAACAGAGCGGTAAAAAACGAGCCTGTCCCTTCAGGGACAGGCTCGTTTCACGTCAAAATGCGGCAGGTACGATGGGATCAGATGATGTTGAGGGTCAGGTTGGAGTAATCCTGCTCCAGACCGGTCTCATAGTCGGCGTCCACAGTGAGGGTGCCGTCCTTCACCTGCTGATACATGGCCTCATACTGCTCCACGGTGAAGTTGGTCAGGCTCCAGGTAGCGGTGGGCAGACCAACAGCGTCGGTCTCCACGCCCAGAGAGGTGGCCTGGCCGCCGATCTCGGAGAAGGTGCCGTCGAACACCTTGGTCAGGGACCACTGCACGGCGTCAGCCAGTTCCTTCATGGCGGAGGTGATCACGGCGGGGGACTCGCTGGACTGGTCCACGTCCACGCCGATGACGGCGCCGTCGTTGGCGGAAGCCGCGGCGGAGATGGACTGGAACATGGAGCCGCCGCAGGCGAAGATCACCTGGGTGCCCTGCTGATACCAGCCGGTGGCCATGGTCTGCAGCTCAGGGGAGGCGGAGAAGTTGGAGCCGTACTGCCAGGAGTAGTTCACGTTCACCTGCACGTCCTTCTCAGCGGCAGCCTCGTTGGCGCCCTGGACGAAGCCGTAGCCGTACCGGCAGCAGGCGGGGTTGGTGCCGCCACCGCCGCCGGAGAAGCCCAGCTCAGTGAAGCCTTCCATCACGGCGGCATAGCCGGCGAAGTAACCGGACTGCTCTTCCTTGAAGGCGATGCCGGCCACGTTGGTCAGGATGTTGCCCTGCACGTCGGGATCGGGATCGTCATCCAGGGGATAACCGTCGATGAAGATGAACTGCACGTCGGGGAAGTCGATGGCAGCTCTCTGCAGGGCGGCTTCCTGGAGGTAGCCGGCGCAGACCACGGCGGTGGCACCGGCGTCCACGGCGGCCTTCATGGCGTCGTAGCGGTCATCGTCGGTAGCCTGGTCGCCGTTGGCGGGCTGATAGTACTTGTAGGACATGTCGTTGGCGTCGGCATAGAGCTTCACGCCGTTCCAGGTGCCCTGGTTGAAGGACTTGTCCTTCAGCTGGCCCACGTCGGTGACAAAGGCCAGCTCATAGGTGCCGTCCTCGGACGTCATGGTGTCAGAAATGGCGTCGGCGGGATTGGCCTCAGTGGTGGTTTCGGTCTCCGTGGTGGTGCCCTCGTCGGTGGTTTCGTCCGTGGTGGTGCCGCAGGCGCACAGGGACAGAGCCATCACCGAGGCCAGGAGAAGTGCAAGAATCTTTTTCATCCTTTCATTACCTCCGTTTCCTAGGATTGGGTGGATGTTTTTCGGTATTTTTAACAATACCTTACAGGGATTATACCATCATTATACAGCGCAATCAAGGGTATAAATAAAACTCGCGGGCTTTTTGCTGAATTTCACAAAAGCGTCTGGGAGCCCCCCGCCCCGCCCCGGATTGAAATTGCATTGTCCTGTGGGATATGCTATGATGGAACAAATGGATTTGCAGCATTTCAACAAAGGCAGGAAAGAATATGGCAAAACTCTACTTTAAGTATGGTGCCATGGGCAGTTCCAAGTCTGCCCAGGCGCTCATCACCCAGTTTAACTACGAGGAGCTGGGGATGCGGGTGTGGCTCATCAAGCCCAGCATCGACGACCGGGACGGCGCGGCCATTGTGAAAAGCCGCATCGGCCTGTTCCGGGAGGCGGACGTGATCTCCCCCCAGGACGACATCCGGGCGCGGTACGAGGCCGCCGGGACCTGCGACGTGATCATCGCCGACGAAGCCCAGTTCCTCACCCCCCAGCAGATCGACCAGCTGCGGGAGATCGTGGACGAGCGGGACATCCCCGTGCTCTGCTTTGGCTTGCGCACGGACTTTCTCACCCACCTCTTCCCCGGGTCCCAGCGGCTCATGGAGCTGGCCGACTCCATCACGGAGATCAAGAACGTCTGCGCCTGCGGCTCCAAGGCCACGGTGAACGCCCGCCTGGACGCCAGCGGCAGGATCCTCACCCAGGGGGACCAGGTCTTTCTGGGGGGCAACGACAGCTACGTGGCCATGTGCCACCGGTGCTGGCGGAAAAAGATCCGGGAACAGCAGGGGCAGTGATCCCCAAAGGGGCCTGTTTTTTTGGAAATTTTTGAAAAAACTACTGTCCTTTCGGAAATTTTATGGTATACTACCAGATATAGTGAATCCCGAAGAACGGAACCCCTTATGGACTGCCCCGCCGGACTGCCGGCCCGTTCATCCACCCCGTACTACAACCAGGAGGATATGGCCCTATGAAATGCCCGTTCTGCGCTACCCTTGACAGCAAAGTGGTGGACTCCCGCCCCGCCAACGACGGCACCAGCATCCGCCGCCGCCGGGAGTGCCTGAAATGCCACAACCGCTTCACCACCTATGAGACCATCGAGGTCCTCCCCATGATCGTCATCAAGAAAAGCGGCAGCCGCCAGGCCTTTGACCGCAGCAAGATCCTGGCCAGCATGCTTAAGGCCTGCGAGAAGCGGTCGGTCTCCCTCTCCCTGCTGGAAAAGGCGGCGGACGACATCGAGAAGGAACTGCAGAACGAGCTGGGGGGCGAGGTCACCAGCCAGCAGATCGGCGAGCTGGTGATGGACAAGCTCAAAGACCTGGACGAGGTGGCCTATGTCCGTTTCGCTTCGGTGTATCGCCAGTTCAAGGACATCAATACCTTTATGGACGAGCTGAACAAACTTCTGGACAACAAGAAGTGACCTCCCCTGCCCTGGGGGAGTTTCTCCGACGACAAGCGCCCACGGTTTCCCCGGGGCGCTTTTTTCCTGCCCGCGGCCCATGGGTCTTTCTTGCAATCGGGGGGAGAAACTGCTATAATGGCACCATATCATCCACAGGGGGAGGAAGAAACTGGAAACCCCAGTTCCCCGCCCCGTCTCTTTCCCAATCGAAAGGAGTTCACTATGTCAGACAGTCAGGCGAAACGAACGATGCCCCGGATGCTGATCAGCCTTCTGATCACCCTTGCCATCGGCGCGGTGTGGTTCTACATTTCCCTTCCTGCCATCAACCTGCACAACACCAGTTTTTATAGCTTTGTCTTCATCCTGCTGCTGGTCTATATCCTGGTGTCCATGATCGTTCTTGGGGTGGACACCGGCAGGCAGGAGATCCACCTGCGGGACTACCTCTCCTTTGCCAAGAGCCAGTGCAAGGTGGTGGTGGTTGTGGTCATCGCCCTGGCCGTTCTTTTCGTGGTGGGGCAGATTCTCTCCGCCCCCATCTTCCGGGCCGGGTCCTACCACGAGCTGCTGGAGGTGGAGAGCGGCAACTTCGCCGAGGACATCCAGCCCGTCTCCTATGACGAGATCCCCATGCTGGACGAGGCCTCCGCCATGGTGCTGGGGGACCGGAAGCTGGGGGAACTGGCCGACATGGTGAGCCAGTTTGACGTGTCGGAGGACTATGCCCAGATCAACTACCAGGGCCGGCCGGTCCGGGTGGCCTCCCTGGAGTATGGGGACTTCTTCAAGTGGTTCCTGAACACCAAAGAGGGCCTGCCCGCCTACATCACCGTGGACATGGTCACCCAGGAGGCCAGCGTGGTCCGCCTCTCCGACCTGGGCCTGGGGGGCATGCGCTACTCCCCTTCTGAGTACTTCAACCGGGACCTGGACCGGTTCCTGCGCTTCCACTATCCCACCTATATGTTCAGCTCCAGCCACCTGGAGATCGACGACGAGGGCCAGCCCTGGTGGGTCTGTCCCCGGGAGACCCGGACCATCGGCCTCTTCGGCGGCACGGACATCATCGGCGCGGTGCTCCTCAACGCCACCACCGGGGAGCACGCCTACTACGACGTGGCGGACATCCCCACCTGGGTGGACCGGGTGTACACCGCCAGCCTGATCATCCAGCAGTATGATTACTACGGCACCTACGTCAACGGCTTCATCAACTCCCTCATCGGCCAGAAGGACGTGACGGTGACCACGGAGAACTTCAACTACCTGGCCATGGACGACTCGGTCTATATGTACACCGGCATCACCTCGGCCAGCAGCGACCAGTCCAGCATCGGCTTCCTCCTCTCCAACCAGAGGACCAAGGAGACCACTTTCTACTCCGTGGCCGGCGCCATCGAGACCTCGGCCCAACGCTCGGCGGAGGGCATCGTCCAGGACCTGGGGTATACGGCCACCTTCCCCCTCCTGCTGAACATCGGGGGGCAGCCCACCTACTTCATGTCCCTGAAGGACAGCTCCCAGCTGGTGAAGATGTACGCCATGGTCAACGTGTCCCAATACCAGATCGTGGCCCAAGGGGAGACGGTGGCCGCCTGCGAGAGCGACTACATCGCCCAGCTCCAGCAGAGGAACATCCCCGTGGACAGCGAGAGCGCCGGGGAACTTTTGGAGAACACCAGTCTGGACGGCACCATCGCGGAGATCCGCACCGCCGTGCTGGACGGCACCTCTTGGTACTACATCCGCCTGGACGGGGCGGACACCTTCTACGCCATCTCTGCCTCCTCGGACCGGAACGTGGTCACCCTCAACGTGGGGGATGGGGTGACGGTCCAGGTCTCGCCTGGAGACGGGGAGCAGCCCATTGTGGACGCCGTCTCCATCACCAGCGGAGGGACGGCCCCCGACCCGGTGGAGGAAGAACCGGAGGACACCTCGCCGCCGGATGCCGCAGCGCCGGAGGAGGCCCCCGCCGAGGAAAACTGATCCCCTTTCCACCAAACACCAACGCCGCTGCCCGGAGGGTTTCCCCCGGGCAGCGGCGTTTTTTCATGGTTCTGCCCTTCAATGGGTGGTGAGTGCAAGGAGCAGGGAGACCCCAGCCACAACCAGAACCGTGCCCGCCAGGGCAATGCGGTTCAGGACAGGGATCCCCTTTTCCCCGGCTGCGTGAAACAGGGCGGAAAACACCAGCAGCCCCACCGCGCCGCCGGCGGTGTTCATGAGGAGATCGGTGATGTCAGAGGCGCCGATGGCCAAGAGGTATTGCAGCGTCTCATAGGCCAAACTCAACCCTGCCATCACGAGAAGGTTTTTCCACCAGGACCGGCGGGGCTGCAGCATCCCAAGGTAGAGCCCAAAGGGCAGGAATACCAGGCCATTGTAAAGGATCTCCTGAACATCCACGGCCCCGTTGACGATCAAGGACGCCCCGAAGGGGACCAGGTTGAGGGAGCGGTACGGGACCCAGCCGCCCAGGGGCAGCTGCAGTTTGAAGAGGATCAGCCAGGTGAGGAGGATCAGGTAGATCCCCAACAGGATTCCGGTCAGCCTCTGCTCTTTCTTCATGGGGCGGCATCTCCTTCTGTGGTTTTGTTTCCCTTAGCATAGCAGGAAAAAAGAAAGAGCGCAGAAAGAATCCATGAAGAATTTCTTAAATCTGCAAAAACGCGCCCTGCCCATGGTGTTTGAGGCAAGGCGCGTTTTTCTGGAAAAGAGCGGTCAATAGAAGGTGGCCACGTCCTGCTCCGGCGGGGTGCCGGGGGCCAGGGCGATGACGTTGAGGATGGGGCCCTTTTTGTTATAGACCCGGTTGTGCTTGATGGCCACCTTGGCGGTGAGCTCCACCCACTGCTGGTCCTGGAGCTGCTTGGTGTCGTACCCCGTGGCCAGCAGGCCGGCGAAGGTGATGTCCTCGATGCAGCAGGTCATGATCCGGCGGCCGAAGATGAAGCTGCCTGCGGGGAGCTTGTCCCGGACCATGGTGAAGCCGCCGATGTGCAGGGTCTTCCCTTTGTACTTCTCCGGCTCCTCGGAGATGTCCTGGTACCAGATGGCGAAGTTCTCCGGGGTGATGGTGATCTCCGGGGCGTTGATGTCATAGGGGAGCTCGTCGGGGGTGTCGTCGTAGTAGACCTCCCCGCTGCGGTCCTCGTAGGCGATGTTGGTCCGGCGGCTGACGGCCCGGATGATCTTGTGGATTTCCACTTTGTCCACCGTCTCATCCGCCCGGTTCAGCACCACCATCTCACAGCTTTTCAGCTTGTCCACCACCAGGCCGCGCATGTTGGTGTTGTACACCAGGAAGGTCTGGGCATCGGCGAAAAAGAACTCCTGGTAGACGATCCAGGACTCCGGCATGTTCTGGTAGAGCTGGTCCAGCATCCACATGCCGTTGTACTCCACCACCACCCGCTCGGCGGCGTGCTTCTTCTGCAGGCGCTCCAGGTTCAGGGGGGTCAGCTCCTCCGGCTCCTCGACGGTTTCGATGAAGACGTTTTTTCCCGAGAAGGTGGTGGGCTCGTACTCCTCCTCCCCCTCCTCGCAGAGGAGGAGAAGGGTGCGCTCCCCGCTGTTGAAACGGGGGTCCTCCAGGGTCTCCTGGATGAACTTGGTCTTGCCGGCATCCAGGAACCCGGTGAACAGGTAAACAGGGATCTCTTCCATCATAGGCGTGTTTCCCTCCTTGTCAGTCCAGGCAGAACAGGTGGTCCAGGTCGTGCTCCTTCAGCTCAGAGCCGATGACGCACAGACGGCCGGTGATGCCGGCGGGGCCCCGGCGGATGTTCTGCTCCCCAGGGACGTAGTCGAAGTGGATCCAGCTGCCGTCGGTGCAGGCCACGATGCCCTTGGCCCGGAGGACGATGCCATAGCGCTCCCCCTCATCCAGGCCGGCCAGGGCGCCGGTGATTTCTTCTTCGCTGTACTTCCGGGGGGTCTCCACGCCCCAGCTCTCGAAGATCTCGTCGGCGTCGTGGTCACAGCTGCAGCCGTCCTCGTGGTGGTGATGATGGTGGTGGTGGATATGGCCGTGGCTGTGCTCCTCGTGGTCGTGATCATGGCCTTCGTGTTCATGCTCGTGATCATGATCATGGTCATGCCCTTCGTGCTCATGTTCATGCTCGTGGTCGTGGTCATGACCTTCGTGTTCGTGCTCATGCTCATGTTCGTGGTCATGGTCATGATGGTGGTGATGGTGGGCCTCGTCGTGGGCGGCCTGCTCCGCGGCCAGGCGGGCCAGCTCCTCCTTCAGGGTGTCCTTGTTCTCCATGGTCTCCAGGATCTGCTGGCCGCTGAGCTCCTCCCAGGGGGTGGTGATGATGGGGGCGCTGGCGTTGTGCTCCCGGAGGAGGTTCACCGCCGCCAGGAGTTTGTCCTCCTTCATCCCGCTGGTGCGGCTGAGGACGATGGTGGCGGCGTGCTCGATCTGGTTGTTGTAGAACTCCCCAAAGTTCTTCATGTAGATCTTGCACTTGGTGGCGTCGGCCACGGTGACAAAGGCGTTGAGGGCGATGTCGTGGTTGTCCAGGCGCTGGACGGCGCCGATGACGTCAGACAGCTTGCCCACGCCGGAGGGCTCGATGAGGATGCGGTCGGGATGGAACTGGAAGAGGACCTGCTCCAGGGCCTGGCCAAAGTCCCCCACCAGGCTGCAGCAGATGCAGCCGGAATTCATCTCGGTGATCTCCACCCCGGCGTCCTTCAGGAAGCCGCCGTCGATGCCGATTTCTCCGAACTCGTTCTCGATGAGCACCAGCTTTTCCCCCTGGTAGGCCTCCTGGATGAGCTTCTTGATCAGCGTGGTCTTGCCGGCGCCCAGAAAACCGGAGAAAATATCGATCTTTGTCATAACTAGGTTCCTCCTTCGTGTTGGTCCAGTTGTGGTTTGGTGTTTCTATAGATTGGGCTCTGCCTGCCACCGGCTACCCTGCCGGACGCGGTCCCGGGCAAAGGCGGCGCGGATGGCGTTGAGTACGTGTTTCTTATTGGCGCTCCACAGGGGGGCCAGGAGATCCCCCTTGGCCCCGTCCCCGGTGAGGCGGTGGATGACCATCTCCGGCGGCAGCACCGCCAGGCAGTCCTCCAGGATGCGGATGTATTCCTCCAAGGTGAGCAGGGGGACTTTTCCCGCCCGGTAGTCCTCTGCCAGGTCGGTCCCTTCCAGCACGTGGAGCAGATGCAGCTTGATCCCGTCGGCCCCGCTGCGGCCCACATACCGGGCGGTGGCCACCATGTCCTCGGGCGTCTCCCCCGGCAGGCCCAGGATCACGTGGGTGATGACCTCCACCCCGGCGGCGTGGAGATCTTTGACGGCCCGGTCGTACACCGGCAGGTCATATCCCCGGCGGATATAGGCGGCGCTTCGGGGGTGGATGGTCTGCAGCCCCAGCTCCACCCACACCGGCTTGCGCCGGTTCAGCCGGGCCAGCAGGTCCAGCACCGCCGGCCCCAGGCAGTCCGGCCGGGTGGCGATGGAGAGGGCCGCTACGTCCTCCGGGGCCATGGCCTGGGAGAACAGGGGTTCCAGGGTTTCCACCGGGGCATAGGTGTTGGTAAAACTCTGAAAGTAGGCGATGTACTTCCCGCCCCGGTGCTTGGCGGCCACCCGCTCCTTGGCCTGGGCCAGCTGGGCGGAGATGTCCCCGCAGGCAGGGGCGGCGAACTCCCCCGCTCCCCGGGCCCCGCAGAAGCGGCAGCCCCGGGTGCCCAGGGTCCCGTCCCGGTTGGGGCAGGTCATGCCGCCGTCCAGGGACAGTTTATAGACCTTGCCGCCGAAGCGCTCCGCCATGGCCTGGGAAAAGGCGCGGTATTCCATCAATCCGGGGCCAGGGTGTCCTGCTTGCCCACGCAGAACATGGTGAAGGTGCCGCCGCAGAGGACCTTCCCGCTGGTGTCCCGGATCTCCACCTCCACCACGCAGATGGTGGTGCCCCGGCTCTTCACCCAGGCCTCGGCCAGGAGGTGGTCGTCCTTGGTGTTGCGGAAAAACTCAAAGCTGTTGCTGATGGTGACATAGCGCATGCCGTTGCTCCGGGCCGCACCGCCGGAGGCGCAGTCGGCCATGGTGAGGAACATCCCCCCGTGGACAGCGTTGTACAGGTTCCGGCTGACCCGGGTGAGGTCGGCCTCCACCACAGCGTGGTCCTTTTCCATCTTGGTCAGGCGGATGCCGTTGTGGAGCATAAAGGAATTCTTTTCGTTGGTGGCATTGATCATCCCCTGATAATCCATGGGCGAGCCTTCCTTTCTGTTTCGTTGCGCTATAGGAGGATAAAGGTGACCCCGTTGTTGTAACGGTCCAGGTCCCGGTCCTGGCGGAGGTCTGTGCACCGGAGGAAGGCCTGGCGGGTGTCCTCCTCAAAGATGGAGAAGGCCTCCCCGGGGATGAAGCCCCGGATCTTCCCCTGGCTTTTCAGCCGGGCCAGGTACTTCCGGCTCTCCGTGCGGATCCGCCCGCCGGTGCCGGAGGAGCCATAGCCGTGGATGATCTTCAGTACCGTGCAGCCCAGGGAGCGGCTGTGGGAGATCTCAAAGGTCAGGCGGCGGATGGCCTGGTCTACGATGGGTTTGCCGGCCTCCAGGTTGACCTCCCGCAGGAGGGAGCGGCCCTTCTCCCCTGCCATGTCAGCTGCCGCAGATCTTCCGGCACTGGTCCAGGAAGAAGTCGAAGATCTTCTGGCCGTCGGGGCCGCCGCCCTCCCCGGTCATCTGCTCGGGGTGGAACTGCACCGTCCAGATGGGCAGGCTGCCGTGCTGCATGGCCTCCACCACGCCGTAGGCATCCCAGGCGGTGCCGTAAAGGCCCTGGCCGAACTTGAAGTTTGCCTGGTGGTGGGAGCTGTTGACCTCCATCTCCGTGCCGTACAGGTCCCCCAGCATGGTCATCACCGATACCCGGATGGGGTGGGTGCGGTTCTCCCCCTCCGGGGTCTGGGCGTGGATGGCCAGCAGCTCCGGGTTTAAGTCCTGGTAGATGGTGCCCCCCAGGGCGATGTTCACCACCTGGTGCCCCCGGCAGATCCCCAGGATGGGTTTCCCCTCGTTGACGCACCGGCCCACCAGGGCCAGCTCCACCTTGTCCCGGGGGATGTCGATGTCATAGGAGCCGATGTTGCCCTCCATGAACTCGGCCGGGTTCATGTCGCCGCCGCCGGCCAGGATGAGGCCGTCAAAGTCCATCTCCGGGTCCGGGCAGTGGAAGGACAGGGGGACGCCCCCGGCCTTTTCCACCGCGGCCTCGTACAGGCCGCGGCTCTCCGGGGCGCGGGAGATCAAAATGCGAGGTTTCACACACATACCTCCTCATACTTAGAAAAGCGCAGCGCCGCTGCGCGCTTACCCTTTATTATAGCACAGGGGAAGGGATTTGAACATCCCTTTCCCCCACATGGCAAAGACGCACCGAAACTTCGGTGCGTCTTTGCGTCGGAGCGGCGGAAAACCGTTCCGGAAGGATCAATACATTGCGCCGCTCATATCGGCTGCGGGGGCGCCGGCACCGGTGGCGGAGGGGGGAGCCAGACGGTCGCCCACCAGAGCCTCGGTGGTCAGCAGCATGGAGGAGATGGAGGCGGCGTTCTCCAGGGCGGAACGGGTGACCTTGGTGGGGTCCACGATACCGCTGGAGATCATGTCGCAGTAGATCTCCTTGTAGGCGTCGAAGCCATAGCCCACCTTTTCGCTGCTCTTGACCTTCTCCAGGATGACGGAGGCGTCCAGGCCGGCGTTGGTGGCGATCTGGCGCAGAGGAGCGGTCAGGGCCCGGGCGATGATCTGCACGCCGGTCTTCTCGTCCCCTTCCACCTGGTCGATGAGCTTCTCCACCTCGGTGATGGCGTTGACATAGGCGGTGCCGCCGCCGGCCACGATGCCTTCCTCCACGGCGGCGCGGGTGGCGTTCAGAGCGTCCTCGATGCGGAGCTTCTTCTCCTTCATCTCGGTCTCGGTGGCGGCGCCCACGCGGATGATGGCCACACCGCCGGCCAGACGGGCCAGGCGCTCCTGGAGCTTCTCCCGGTCATACTCGGAGGTGGAGCGCTCGTACTCGTTGCGGATCATCTGGGTGCGCTCCTTGATGGCGGCAGAGTCGCCGCCGCCGTCCACGATGATGGTGGTCTCCTTGCCGGCCTTCACCTGGCGGGCGGAGCCCAGCTGCTCGATGGTGGTGTCGTGGAGCTCCAGACCATAGTCGCTGGAGATCACGGTGGCGCCGGTGAGGATGGCGATGTCCTGGAGCATCTCCTTGCGGCGGTCGCCGAAGCCGGGGGCCTTCACGCACAGCACGCTGAGGGTGCCGCGGAGCTTGTTGACCAGCAGGGTGGACAGGGCCTCGCCCTCCACGTCCTCGGCCATGATCAGCAGCTTCTTGCCGGCCTGGATGACCTGCTCCAGCACGGGGATGATCTCCTGGATGTTGCTGATCTTCTTGTCGGTGAGGAGGACCAGGGGATCGTCCAGAACGGCCTCCATCTTCTCGGTGTCGGTGACCATGTAGGGGGACAGGAAGCCCCGGTCCACCTGCATGCCTTCCACCACTTCGCTGTAGGTCTCGGCGGTCTTGGACTCCTCCACGGTGATGACACCGTCGGAGCCCACCTTCTCCATGGCCTCAGCGATCAGGGTGCCGATCTTCTCGTCCCCGGAGGACACGGTGCCGACCCGGGCGATGTCGGCGCTGCCGCTGACGGGCTGGGAGTTCTTCTTGATGGCCTCCACCGCGGCGCGGGTGGCCTTGGCCATGCCCTTGTTCATCACCACGGGGTTGGCGCCGGCCACCAGGTTCTTCAGGCCCTCGTGGATGATGGCCTGGGCCAGCAGGGTGGCGGTGGTGGTGCCGTCGCCGGCCACGTCGTTGGTCTTGGTGGAAACTTCCTTGACCATCTGGGCACCCATGTTCTCAAAGGGGTCCTCCAGCTCGATCTCCTTGGCGATGGTCACGCCGTCGTTGGTGACCAGGGGGGTGCCGTAGGCTCTCCACAGGACCACGTTGCGGCCCTTGGGGCCCAGGGTGACCTTTACGGTGTTGGCCAGCTTATCCACGCCGCGCTCCAGGGCCTGGCGGGCTTCTTCTCCATAACTGAGCATCTTTGCCATAATATATCGTCTCCTTACTGTGTCTTGCGTCCGATTAGTCTTCCACGATGGCCACGACGTCGCTCTGCTTGACGATGGTCAGCTGCTCGCCGTCGATCTTGACTTCCGTGCCCATGTACTTGCTGGTGATGACCTTGTCGCCGGGCTTGAGGATCATCTTGACCTCCTTGCCGTCCACCATGCCGCCGGGGCCCACGGCCACGACGATGGACAGGTCGGGCTTCTCCTTGGCAGCGGCGGTCAGGATGATGCCGCCCTTGGTGGTCTCTTCTGCTTCCAGGCGCTTGATGACAACACGGTCAGCCAGAGGTTTCAATGTCATTTTGAGGTTCCTCCTTCAATCTATGGTGAATTGGTTTCTTACGGTGTTGGGTTAGCACTCTTTTTGCCGGAGTGCTAATACAAGTATTATAATACCCTCCCGCTGCCAATTCCGCAACATGGAAATTTCTGAAAAGCGGAGGGAATCGGGAAGGGTTTTTGTGCACTTTTTCAAAAGGGGTTATTTTTTGCCTTTTTGGGGGAAAGATCCCCGTTTTACCCCGTATTGATAGAGGTTACACGGGAGCATCCCGTTGTACAGCTTACGCTTTTTCTCCGCGGGAGCCCCGAAGGCTTGTTCAAATGCCCAATGACCGGAGAGGACAGAGACCCGCCATCCCTTTGGCAGTCCACGCACGGCCCTGCCAAAATCCCGGTAGAGGGCCTCGGCGGCCTGCTGATCCAGCAGGCGCTCCCCATAGGGGGGATTGCACACCACCCGGCCATAGGGTTCCCGACGGTAGAAGGTCCGGGCGTCTGCCTGGGAGAAGCGGACCAGGTCCTCCACCTCCGCCTTTTCCGCGTTGGCCTGGGCCAGGGCCACGGCCGCCGGGTCGATGTCCCCGCCCCAGATGTCGTAGTCCCCGTCGTACTCCAGGTCCATGGCCTCCCCGGCGCCGTCCACCCAAGTCTGGGAGGGCAGCCAGGCCCACTTCTGGGCGGAGAAGGTCCGGTTCAGCCCCGGGGCCCGGTTCTTGGCGATGAGGGCGGCCTCGATGGCGATGGTGCCCGAGCCGCAGAAGGGGTCACAGAAGGGGTCCCGCCCCCGGTAGCCGGACAGCAGCACCAGGGCGGCGGCCAGGGTCTCCCGGAGGGGGGCCTCCACCCCCACGGCCCGGTAGCCCCGCTTGTACAGCCCGGGGCCGGTGGTGTCCAGCAGCAGGGCGGCCTGGTCCTTCATCAGGGAGAACTGGATCTGGTACAGAGCCCCGTCCTCCGGCAGGGTTTCCAGGCGATAGGCCCGGCCCAGCCGGGTGGCCGCCGCCTTTTTCACGATGGACTGGCAGGCGGGCACGCTGTGCAGGGCGGAGTTCAGGCTGTACCCCTTCACCGGGAAGCGGCCGTTCTTGGGGATGAAATCCTCCCAGGGCAGGGCCAGGACCCCTTGGAAGAGCTCCTCAAAAGACCGGGCGGGAAAGGCACCCAGCTGGAGGAGCACCCGCTCCCCGGTGCGCAGGCGAAGGTTTAAGCGGGGGATGTCCTTGGGTTCCCCCTGGCAAAAGACCCGGCCGTTCTCCGCCCGGACCTCTGCCATGCCCATGCGCCGCAGCTCGTCGGCAGTCAGCCCCTCCACCCCCAGCAGGGTGGGGATCACAAAGGTCAGTTTCTCCATGTGCAGCTCCCTTTCTCTTTGGAAACGATCTCTCGCAGTATACCAGGTTTCCGCCCCCCTGGCAATGGGGGCCGGGGATGATATTTCTCCCCTGGGGTGCGCATACTACCCGGGAAAGGAGGGGGAAGCGATGTATCTGATCCCCTGCACAGACCCTTGCGTGTACCAGCGGGAGGGCCGCTGCACCCTCACCCGGGCGGGGTCCGGAGGCAGCCCCCGGCCGGGCCAGGGGTGCGTCCACTTTCTCCCCTGCCGCGCTTCCTCACAGCAGGACGGCCAGGGCCTCCCGGATGTTCCGCACCGGAATGAGCTGTAGCCCCTCCGGGGGGACGACGGCCTGCCGGCCGTGGCGCTGGGGGATGAGGCACTTGGTGAAGCCCAGGCGGCGGATCTCCGACAGCCGCTGGTTCAGGGCGGACACTGAGCGCAGCTCTCCGGTGAGGCCCACCTCCCCCACCGCCACCAGGTCGGCGGGCACCGGCTTGTCCCGGAAGCTGGAGGCCAGGGCCAGAATGGCGGCCAGGTCCGCCCCGGGCTCGTCCAGGTAGAGCCCGCCGATGACGTTGAGGTAGGCGTCGCAGGTGTTCACCGCCAGCCCGCCCCGCTTCTCCAGCACCGCCATGAGGAGCATGGCCCGGTTGTAGTCAAAGCCGTTGGTGCTCCGCCGGGGGGTGCCGAAGGCCGAGGGGGTGAGCAGGGCCTGGACCTCCGCCAGCACCGGCCGGGCCCCTTCCATGACGCAGGTGACACAGGTGCCCGGCTCGTCGGTGAGCCGGCCCTCCAGGAGCATCTGAGAGGGGTTTGGGACCTCCCGCAGGCCGGTGTCGTCCATTTCAAAGACGCCGATCTCGTTGGTGGCCCCGTAGCGGTTCTTCGCCGCCCGGAGGATGCGGTAGGACATATGCCGGTCCCCCTCGAAGTAGAGCACGCAGTCCACCATGTGCTCCAGAACTTTGGGGCCGGCCAGGTTTCCCTCCTTGTTGACGTGGCCGATGACAAAGACGGTGATCCCCCGGCCCTTGGCCAGCTGCATCAGGGCCATGGTGCACTCCTTTACCTGGGAGATGCTCCCGGGGGAGGTGGTCTGGTCCCCGTGGTACATGGTCTGGATGGAGTCCACGATGACGATCTGGGGCTCGGTCTCCTCGATGGCGGCGATGACCTGCTCCAGGCTGCTCTCGGCAAAGAGGTACAGGCCCATCTGCCCCACCCCCAGCCGGTCGGCCCGGAGCTTCAGCTGCCGCTCGGACTCCTCCCCGGAGACGTAGAGGACTTTGGCAAACTGGCACAGCTGCTGGCAGATCTGCAGCATCAGGGTGGACTTGCCAATGCCCGGGGCCCCGCCGATGAGCACCAGGGACCCCTGGACGGCGCCACCTCCCAGCACCCGGTCCAGCTCTGCCAGGCCGGTGGGGAAGCGGATCTCCTGGTCGATGGACATCTCCGAGACCAGCTTGGGAGCGGGGACGCTCCCAAGGGCCCGGGCAGGTTTGCCGGGGCCCTTTCCCTTGGGGGCGGCGGGCTGCTCCACGATGGTGTTCCACGCCCCGCAGGCGGGGCACTGGCCCTGCCACTTGGGAAACTCGTTGCCGCACTGGGTGCAGTAAAAGATGGTTTTGGCCTTCATACAAAGGACTCTCCTTCCTGGGAACTTCCGCTGGTCAGGTAGCAGGACGCCAGGACCATGGCCAGTTTTCTCTGATACGCCGGCTCCTGGAGCAGGCGGGCCTCCTCCGGGTTGGAGAGGAAGCCGCACTCCACCAGGATGGCCCGGCAGGAGACGTGCTCCATGAGATAGACAGAGGCGTCCACCCGCTGGGCGGAGCGCTGCTTGGCCGGGGCCAGGGCCCGGACCATGGCCTGCTGGACCTGCTGGGCCAGGGGGCGGGAGAGGGTCTCCTCCCGGTAAAACACCTGGATCCCCTGAAACCTGGGGTTGGGGGCGGCGTTTTGATGGATGCTGATAAGGGTGGCGTTCTCGATGCTGTTGATGAGGGCCACCCGGTTGTGGAGGTCGGACACTTTCTTTTCCCGGAGGGTGCCGGCGCTCTCGTCGTGGATGGACACATCCGCTGACCGGGTGAGCACCGCGGGCACCCCGTAAAACCCCATGAGCTGGTCCAGCTCCAGGGCGATGGCCAGGTTGATCTGGCTCTCGGTCGCCCCGTCGGCGGCCACGGCGCCGCCGTCCTCTCCCCCGTGGCCGGGGTCGATGACCAGGGTCTGGTGGGTCATCCGGGCGAAGGCGGGAGCGCTCTCCCCCTGGTCCAGGCAGCCAAACAGCAGGCCGCCGGCGGCCAGCAGCCCGGCCAGGACCCAGAGCAGTTTTCCACAGGCGCGGCGCAGGGTTTTCATAAGGCATCCCTCCCCAGGCACTCTATGCCGGGCCGGGGAAGGGTATCCCTGGGGCCGGGGGGAGGTTCGGCCCATTATATCAAAAAAACCTCCCCTTCGCAATCCTGCCGCCGGTTTCGGCACCCTTCCCCTTTCGGGGGCATACACTGGGATGGGCGCAGGGCTCGGCGGCCTTGCGCTCTTTTTGGAAAAGGAGGTACTTCCCTTGTCGAATATGAATTCCAGCAGCGCCGGCGGCAGCCGTCCGGCCTGCCCCACCGGGCAGGGGGCGCTGCCCGCCTGCGGCCCCTTCGCCGTGCCCTTTGTGGCCGGGCAGAGCCCTGCCGCCCCCCGGTACTCCAAGACCAAGGCCCTGGAGAACGGCACCCTCTTCCAGGAGCTGGACCTGCCCTTCCACCTGAAGGTGAACGCCCCCAAACTGGCGGACACCCAGCTCAACCAGCTCCGGGCCCTGGACTTTGTGATCCAGGAGCTGGCCCTCTATCTGGACACCCATCCCTATGACAGCGAGGCCTTTGCCCTCTTCCAGAACTATGTGGAGCTGGAAAAGACCGCCTGGGAGAGCTATGTGGAGCAGCACGGCCCCCTGACCCAGAACGACGCCGCCCTCAGCGGCACCTATTCCTGGGTCAAGGGTCCCTGGCCCTGGCAGTACAGCGAGGAGGAGGCGTAACGGTATGTTTGTCTATCAGAAAAAACTGCAGTATCCTGTGCGCATCAAGAACACCAACCCCAAGCTGGCATCCTTGATCATCTCCCAGTACGGCGGGCCGGAGTGGGAGAGGGTACGACATAATGATTTCCTAAGATTCGTTAAGAAAATCTTCATTTTCCTTTATGGACTTTTCATCTCCTCTTCATTCCGGCAAAAGATTCCCCTGCTATACTGGGGAGCATGAAAAGAACCCCTATCCCACACAGAGAAAACCCAAGGAGGGATTCGTATGAATATCCTGATCCTCACCGGGCGGTTCGGCATGGGCCATGTGGCCGCCGCCCAGGCCATCCAGGAGGAGATCCTGGCCCGGGACCCCGCCGCCTCCGTGGTGGTGGCCGACATTGTGGACCACTGCTTCCCCCAGCTGCGCCGCCTGGTCTACGGCTGCTTTGACTTCACCGTGAACTATTGCTCCGGGGTATACAACATCCTCAACCGCATGGCGGGCCGGGGCAGCTGCAGCCCCATGAAGCGGACCATGGTGCAGAAGGTGGACCAGCTGCTCTACGAGAGCCAGGCGGACCTGGTGATCTCCACCCTCCCCCTGAGCACCCAGTACATCGCCGCCTATAAACAGACCACGGGGAGCACCATCCCCCTCTATACCTATATCACCGACATTGAGGCCCACAACGAGTGGCTGGCCCCGGGGACCGACTGTTACTTCGTGGGGGACGAGGCCACCCGGCTGCAGCTGCTCCGGCGGGGCGTCTCCCCGGAGCGGGTCGTGGTCAGCGGCATCCCCGTGCGCCGGGCCTTCCGGCCCCGGCCCCGCCCCGCGGGGGCGCCCCGGGAGCTGCTGGTGATGGGCGGGGGCCTGGGGCTCATCCCCCGGGCCGGCGACCTGCTCTCCGCCCTGGCGGCCCAGCCCGACCTCCACGTCACCGTGATTACCGGGAAGAACGAGGCCCTCCGCAGGGACCTGGCCCAGGCCTTTCCGGCCTTCACCGTCCTGGGTTTCACCGACCGGGTGGCGGACTACATGGCCCGGGCGGACCTGCTGCTCACCAAGGCAGGGGGGATCACCACCTTCGAAGCCATCCACACCGGCACTCCCCTGTGCCTGCTCCGGCCCTTCCTTATGCAGGAGGAGGCCAACGCCCGGTATGTGGAGCGCCACGGCTTCGGCACGGTCCTGTGGCAGAGAGGCGCGGAGGCGGAGACCATCCTCTCCCTGCTGGAGGACCGGGAGGGCCTGGCAGACGTCCGCCAGCGGATGGCGGTGAGTCTGCGGAGCCTGGATCCCCTCTCCCCCCTGGACCTGTTCCAGGCAGAGAGGAGGCTGGCATGCTGATCCCCTTCCTCTGCCTGGGCGGCGCGGTGGCGGGGAGCTACGCCCTCTTCCCCTCCACCTGGTACAAGCTCCGCCACCGCCTCCGCCGGGAGCGGGGGCTGGCGGTGGGGACCCTCTACCTCACCTTTGACGACGGGCCCAGCCCCGAACACACCGCCCGGCTGCTGGACCTGCTGGCCCGGTATGGGGTAAAGGCCTCCTTCTTCGTGGTGGGGGACTTTGCCCAGGCCCATCCGGAACTCATCCGGCGCATGGTCCAGGAGGGGCACCTGGTGGGCTTTCACTCGGCCCACCACCGCAGCGCCTACCTCATGACCCCCCGCCAGACCCGGCGGGATTTCACCGGCGGCCTGGCCGCCCTGGCCCGGTTGGGGGTGACGCCCCTGTACTTCCGCCCGCCCTGGGGGGTGGTGAACTGGGCCTCCCTCCGGCTGGTCCGGCGCTACCGCCTGCAGCCGGTGTTCTGGGACGTGATGGCCCAGGACTGGAAAGCCAACATCACCGCGGAAGAGATCGTCCGGCGCCTGCGCCGGCGGACCCGGCCGGGAGACATCCTCTGCCTCCACGACGGCCGGGGCGCCCCGGGGGCGCCGGGCAGGACCATTGCGGCCCTGGAGATCCTGCTGCCCCAGTGGCTGGCCCAGGGCTTCCGCTTTGCGACATTGGAGTGCTATGGATAAGATGCGTTGGAAAAAAGGCTTAGCCTGCGGGGGATTCTTCCTCCTGCTGGTGGGGCTCACCCTGTGGCTGGTGCTGAAGGACCAGGACCCGGCCCAGCTCCAGGCCGTTCTGGGGCAGGTCCGCCTGCCCTGGCTGCTGGCCGGCCTGGGCGCCATGGTGGTTTACTTCCTCTGCGAGGCGGGAAACCTCCAGCGGGGGCTGGCCCTGTTCGGCTCCCCGGCCCCCTACCGGGCCTGCCTGGGCTATGGGGTGACCGGCTTCTTCTTCAGTGCCGTCACCCCCTCGGCCTCCGGAGGGGAGCCCATGCAGCTGTACGCCATGTACCGGGACGGCCACGCCCCCGCCCCCGGGGCCCTGGCTCTGCTGACGGAGTTCCTCTCCTTCCAGATGGCCGCGGTGACCTTGGCCGGCCTGGGCTTTTTCCTCCACCGGCAGCAGATCCTGGCCCTGGACCCCGGGGTGCGCCTCTGCTTCCTGGTGGGGGCGGGGCTGAACCTGGCGGTGGCGGGGGTGCTGGCCAGCGCCATGTTCTCTAACCGGGTGCTGCCCGCCCTGTGGCGGGGGCTCATGGTCCCTGCTCGGCGGCTGTTCCCCCGAAAGGTCCCCCGGTGGGAGCAGTGGTGGCAGGGCCAGTGGGAGGACCTCTGCCGGTGCCGCCAGAGCCTCCGGGAGAACCGGGGCCAGCTGGGGAAGCTGTTTCTCACCTCCCTTCTCCAGCTGACCGCCTACCACAGCGTCCCCTTCTGGATCTGCCTGGCCTTCGGGCTCAGCGGGCAGACTCTTTGGTCGGTGGTGGGGCTGCAGGCAGTGCTCTTCCTGTCGGTCTCCTCCCTCCCCCTGCCGGGGGCGGTGGGGATCACGGAAGGGGGTTTCCTCCTGCTGTATCAAACCGTGTTTCCCGCCGCCGTTCTCCCCGGCGCCATGCTGCTGAGCCGGGCGGTGAGCTTCTACCTGGTGCTGCTGTGCTGCGGCCTGGGGCTTGCCGCCGGCTTCCTCCGGGGAAGCTGGCGGGCGCTGCGGCCCGGGCAGCCTCTGGCAACCCGAGGCGGGCGCGTCCCGGCGGAGCCGTGAGCATGGCAAAACAGCAAGCCGCCGCAGTGTCAAAACACACTGCGGTGGCTTGCTGTTTTTGCCTCTATTACTCCACATCAAACTTGGGCCGGCCCAGGCCGATGCGCACCTGGGTCCCCTCCCCGGGTTGGGAGGCGATGGCGATGGTGTGGCCCAGGAGCTCGGTCACCCGCCGGCAGAGATAGAGGCCGATGCCGGTGGCCTTTTTGTCCATGCGGCCGTTGTGGCCGGTGTAGCCCTTGTCAAAGACCCGGGGCAGGTCCTCCGGGGCGATGCCGATGCCGGTGTCCGCGATGACCAGGGTCTCCTCCGGCGCGCCAAAGATGCGGATCTCCCCGCCGGCTGGGGTGTATTTCAGGGCGTTGGAGAGGACCTGCTCCAGGAGAAAGGCCAGCCATTTCTCGTCGCTGAGGACCGTCCAGCCGGTCTCCTGGAAGGAGAGGCGGATCTTTTTCAGAATAAAGACCTTGGCAAACTTCCGCACCGTCTGGCGGATGACTTCGTCCAGGCCGATCTGCTGGAGCACCAGGTCCCGGGCCTGGCTGTCCAGGCGGAGGTACTGGAGAACCATGTCCACGTACTGGGAGATCCGCTGCAGCTCAATCTCCAGGGGGGCGGTGTCCCCCTTCTGGGACTGGAGGAGCAGGTCCATGGCGGCGATGGGGGTCTTGATCTGGTGGACCCAGAGGGTGTAGTAGGCGGTGAGGTCCTCCAGCCCCCCGTCCAGCCGGGCCTGGAGCTGGCGCCTCTCCCGGAGCAGGCGGCGGATCAGGTGCTGGTAGTCCTCCTCGATGGCGGTGGTGGTGTCCGGCAGGGCCTCCGCCGCCACCAGGATGCCCTCCTCCATGGTGCGGAGGGTCCGGTGCTTCCGCCGGAAGCGGAGGAAGCTGAGGGTGGCGAAAAAGGCCACCTCCACCAGGCACAGGAGGATGAGGTAGGCGATGGCCTCCCCCGGCAGGCCATAGAGCCAGAAGATCAGCACCCCCAGAAAGGCGCACAGAAGCCCCGCCGCCGCAGTGAGCCGGTGGGCCGCCAGCCAGGCCAGAAAAAGGTTCATGGTTCGTTCCATCTCACTTCACCAGGTAGCCCAGGCCCTTTTTCGTGGCGATGAAGTCCCGCAGGCCGATGCTCTCCAGCTTCCGCCGCAGCCGTGTCATGTTCACATAGAGGGCGTTTTCATCCACATAGGCGTCGCAGGCCCACAGGGCGGCCATGAGATCCTCCCGGGAGACCACGTTGGGCTTGTGCTCTAAGAGGACCTGGAGCAGGCGGGTCTCGTTTTTGGTGAGCTCCGCCGTCTGCCCCTGGTAGGTCACTGTGGAGGCCTGGCTGTTGAACAGGGCGCCGTTGTGCTCCACCAGGTGGCTCTGCCCCTGGTAGTCATAGGCCCGGCGGAGGGCGGCCTGGACCTTGGCCAGCAGCACCGAGAGGTCAAAGGGCTTGGCGATGAAGTCGTCGGCTCCCATGTGGATGGCCATGACGATGTTCATGTTCTCCGAGGCGGAGGACAGGAAGAGGATGGGCACCTGGGAGACCCGGCGGATCTCCTGGCACCAGTGGTAGCCGTTGAAGAAGGGCAGGGTGATGTCCAGCAGCACCAGGTGGGGCTGGAAGGCGGCAAACTCCCCCAGGATATCAGAGAAATTCTCCGCCCGCTGGACCGTGAAGCCCCAGGCGGACAGGTGCTCCTGGATGGCGGCGGCGATGACCGGGTCATCCTCCACCAGGTAGATGCGATACACCGGCGGCTCTCCCCCTTTCCGTTTTTTCCTATCATACCCCACAGCCGTGAAAATCGCAATGGATTTCCACGGCTGCGGGGACATTTGAGGAAAAAGGAAGCACGGCCGGTGCCGGTCAGCGGACAATTTTGTAGTACGTGCGGGCGGTGAGGTGGTAGATCACGAAGTATCCTACGGCGAACACCGCCACCGTCCCCGCGCAGCACAGGGCAAACAGGGGGATGTTCTGCAGCCCCAGGGCGGCCAGGAGCTTGGTGATCATCTTAAAGGCCACCGCCAAGTGGACCATGGCCCCCAGCAGGGGGAGGAAGAACACCATGCGGACCTGGCTGCGGATGGCAGTCCGAACCTGCTGCTGGCTCATGCCCACCTTCTCCAGGATGGCAAAGCGCTCCTTGTCCTCGTACCCTTCAGAAATCTGCTTGTAGTAGATGATGAGCACCGTAGCCATGAGGAAGAGCAGCCCCAGAAACAGCCCTAAAAAGAGCAGGCCGCCGTAGAGGGCGTAGAATTCACTCTCCTGCACGTCCCGGCAGCTGAAGCTGCCGTCCCCCGCGTCGGTGAGGACGTTCCCCAGGAGCAGGTCATAGAGGCGGGTGATCTGGTCCTTGGTGGCCCCGTCAAAGTCCATGGAGTATCCCCAATAGATTTTGCTGACCAAGCCGATTTCTCCGTCTTTCGCCTGCAACTGTTGCTGGTAGATGGCCTCCAGATCGGCCTCGTCGGCCACCACCAGGAAGAGGTACTGGTCGGAGTAGCCCTCCACAAAGAGGTCGGGGGGCTCCGGCAGCCACTCCTTCACGGTGAAGGTCAGGTCCAGGAAGGTGACTGTCTGCCAGTCGGTGTGGTCCTCGGAGGCGTTCAGGGCCACCTCTCCGGGGGCCAGGTCCAGGGCGGTTCCGGTCATCTGGCGGTAGCTCTCGGCGGTGGTGATCAGGGTGGTCACGGTGTTGCTGAGATCGGAAAAGTTTGCCTCTGGATCCACCAAACCCAGGGTGGAGCCCTCCAGCATGCTGTTCACGGAGGTGAGCTGGTCCATCTCCTGGACATGGGTGGGCACCATGCCCGCCTTGTCCAGGACCTCCTGGATCTGGGCCTTGACCTCCTCCTTGGAGCGGTTGCCGGAATCCTGCCAGGACTGGCTGTAGGTGATGTCGTGGGGATACATGGTGTTGAGGGCGTCCCCGGTGCCCAGGTAGAGGCACACGCAGGTGGAGACCGTCACCAGCACCATGGTGGACAGGATGCAGATGTTGGCCAGGCCCACGGCGTTCTGCTTCATGCGGTAGAGCATACCGGAGACCCCGATGAAGTGCTTGGGCTGGTAGTAGTAGTCCTTCCGGCGCTTCATGGCCTTCAGGAAGGCGATGGACCCGGCGGTGAAGAGGCAGTAGGTGCCGACGATCACCAGGATCACCGCCAGGAAGAAGAGCATCAGGGCCTGGAGGGGGGCCTCGGTGGTGAGGGCGATGAAATACCCGGCCCCCAGGGTGACCAGGCCCAGAAGGACCAGCAGGAGCTTGGTCTTGGGCTCCTTCTCCCCCACGCTACCCCCTTTCAGCAGCTCCACCGGCTTGGACAGGCGGACGTGGAGGAGGTTGATCAGCAGGGCCGCCAGGTTGATGGCGGCAAACAGCAGGGCGGTGGTCCCCACCGACTGCCAGTTCACGGTAAAGCCAAAGGAGACGGTGAAGAAGAGGACCTTATAGAGCAGCAGGAGGATCAGCTTGGACAGGAGGATGCCCAGCAGCAGGCCCCCTGCGATGGTGATGAGGCAGGTGTAGAAGGTCTCCCACAGCATCACCAGGGCGATGTGCCCCTTGGACATGCCCAGGATGTTGTACAGGCCGATCTCCTTCTGCCGGCGCTTCATGAGGAAGGTGTTGGTGTAGAGGAGAAAAATCACCGCAAAAATCCCCACCACGCCGGTGCCCAGGCTCATGATGGTGGGGATGGTGGCCCCACCGGGCATGTTGTTGATCTCCTTGTGAAAGGCCAGGAAGGTCATGTTGTAGAACATGGCCACGGTGATCAGGCCCGTGAGCAGATAGGGGAACACGAAGCGCCGGTTGCGCACCAGGTTCCCGGCGGCCATTTTGGGAAAGAAGAGGTTACCCACGGTCTGCACCCCCTGTGGCCAGGGCGGTCAGTGTGTCCGCAATCTGGGTGAACATGGCCTCGTTGGTCCGCTCCCCCCGGTAGAGTTGGTGGTAGACCTCCCCGTCCTTGATGAACAGCACCCGGCCCGCCCGGCTGGCCGCCCGGGCGGAGTGGGTCACCATGAGGATGGTCTGCCCCTCCCGGTTGAGCTGGGCAAAGAGGTCCAGCAGCTGGTCGGCCGAGCGGGAGTCCAGAGCCCCTGTGGGCTCATCGGCCAAGAGGAGCCGGGGCTCGGTGATGCAGGCCCGGGCCACGGCGGCCCGCTGCTTCTGCCCGCCGGAGACCTCATAGGGGTACTTGTCCAGCACGTCCTGGATGGCCAGCTTCTTGGCCAGGGGGGCCAGGCGCCGGGCCATCTCCCCGTGGCTCACCCGGGAGAGGACCAAGGGGAGGTAGATGTTGTCCCGCAGGGAAAAGGTGTCCAGGAGGTTGAAGTCCTGAAAGACAAACCCCAGCTTCTCCCGGCGGAAATTTGCCAGCGCCCCCTCGGGGATGGCGCCCAGGTCCTTCCCCTCCAGGAGCACCTGGCCCCCGGTGGGCTGGTCCAGGGAGGCCACAATGTTCAGCAGGGTGGTCTTGCCGGAGCCGGACTCCCCCATGATGGCCAGGTACTCCCCCTCCTCCACGGAGAAGCTCACGTTGGTGAGGGCGGGCACCAGATGCCCCCCCAGGCGGGTGGTATAGGTCTTTTTCAATGCTTTCACTTCCAGCAGTGACATGGTCATCCCTCCATAGCAGGTTCAAACTTCATTTGTATTATATACTTAGTGCAACGGGACAACCATCGCTTTTCCTTACATTTTTCCCCGGAACCTTACAATCCTGAAAGATTGGGGCAAAAGGGCGCAAAAGAGACGCGGGCCAGGGGCGCCGCGTCTCTCCGTCTGTGGGATCATTCCTGATAGCGGTAGGCTTCGTAACCGGAGGAGGCGATCTGCTCCCCGTCGGTGGTGATGAAGAGGGCCTCCACGCCCTCCAGGCTTTCGATGAGCTCCATCCCCGCCTCGGGGCCCAGGAGCAGGCAGGTGGTGGACAGGGCGTCTCCCTGGGCGGAGTTGTCGGAGAGGATGGTCACCGAGGCCACCCCCGTGTCCGCCGGGAAGCCGGTGAAGGGGTCCAGCACGTGGTGGTACTTCTTCCCCTCGTAGACGAAATACCGCTCGTCCACCCCGGAGGTCACCACACTCTTCCCCTGGGCGGCCACCATGTCCGCCAAAGCCCCTTCCTCGGCGTTGGGGTCCTGGACCCCCACCAGGAAGTCGGTGCCGTCGGGCCGGCCGCCGATGAGGAGGATGTTCCGCCCCAGGTTGATGACGGCGTGCTCCACCCCCTGCTCCACCAGCAGGGCTTTTACCTGGTCGGCGATGTACCCCTTGGCGATGGCGCCCAAATTGGCGATCATCCCCTCCCGGGCCAGGTAGGCCCGACCCTCCTCCACCAGCAGGTCGTCGCTGCCGATGAGGGGGAGGACGGCGTCCAGCTCCTCCTGGGTGGGGTAGTGCCCCTCCCCGTCGTGGATGTTCCACAGCTCCACCAAGGGGCCGGTGGTGACGTCGAAATGCCCCTGGGAGAGGGTGCAATACTCCTTAGACAGGCGGAGGATCTCCTCGGTCTCTGGGGCGATGTCCACCCACGCCTTGCCGGCGGCCTTTGCCAGGCGGTCCAAGTCGCTGCCCTCCTGTTCCACGCTCAGCAGGGATTCCAGGCGGCGGATCTCGTCAAAGGCCAGGTCGATGGTGGAGCTGTCGGTCCAATCGTACAGGGTGATCCGGATCCAGGTGTCCAGCATGAAGTTGTCCTTCTCCACGGAGTCGAACTGCTCCGCCGCCGTCTGGGGGGTGGTCTGGAGGGCGGTGCACCCGGCGGCGGACAGGAGCAGCAGAAGGGCCAGTGCGGTTACAGCGATTCGTTTCATGGGGAAATTCCTCTCGGAGACAGAATTTTGTCCTATTATAGCCCATCCCCCCCGCCGGCGCAAGGGCCACTTGGGGGCAAGATTTCCCGCCGGGACGCATAGGGTGGTACCACACGCCAAGGGAGGGGAACGCGCATGGGACGGGGAAGGATCTGGGCTGAGGGGCTGGGTTTGGCGGGGCTGGGGGGCCTGCTCTTTGCCTTCCCCACGGAGAGCCTCCAGGCCGCCCGGGAGGGGGTGTCCCTGTGCCTGGAGTTGCTGGTCCCCTCCCTGTTTCCCTTTTTCGTCCTCTCCTCTCTGCTGATCTCCACGGGGCTGGCGGGGCTCTGCGCCCGCCCTTTGACCCGGTGGATGGAGCCCCTCTTCGGCGTGGGCGGGGCCGGGGCCGCGGCCCTGGTGCTGGGGCTGGTGGGGGGTTATCCCGCCGGGGCCCGGGCGGTGGCCCAGCTGGTGGAGCGGGGGGAGTGCAGCCGGGAGGAGGCCGGCCGCCTCTCCCGGTTCTGCAACAACTGCGGCCCGGCCTTCTTCCTGGGGGCGGTGGGGGTGGGCGTCTTCGGCTCCCAGCAGGCGGGGTTGCTGCTGCTGGGGGCCAACCTGTTGGCGGCCCTCCTGGTGGGGTTCCTCTCCGCCCGGGGAAGGCCGCAGAGGGCCGCCCGGCCGGCGGCTGCCCCATCCCCCGCCCTCTCCTCCCTGGTGACGGAGTTTCCCGGCTGTGTCCAGAGCGCCTTTTCCGCCACCCTGGGGGTGTGCGCCTATGTGATCCTCTTCTCGGTGCTCACCGCCTTGGCGGAGGCCTCGGGGCTGCTGCCCGCCCTGGCGGGGGCGGCGGCCCACCTGTTCCCTGGGGAGGGGGCGGCCACCCTGTGCCGGGGCGCCTGCATCGGGTTTTTGGAGATCTCCACCGGCACCGCCGCCCTCCGGGAGGCTGCCACCGCCCCGGCGGCCCTGCCCTTGGCGGCGTTCCTGCTGGGGTGGGGCGGGCTGTCGGTCCACTGCCAGTCCCTTCCCTTCTGGCGGGCGGCGGGGGTGCGGCCAGGGCCCTATCTCCGGGCGAAATGCCTCCAGGGGCTCTTGGCGGCGGGGATCACCGCCCTGGCCGCCGCCGTGCTGCCGCTGCCGGTACCGGCCATGGCGGCCTTGCCGGCGCCGGCAGCGCCTGGCCCGGTCCCCTGGGCGGCGGTGGCGCTTCTGGCCCTGGCCGGGGGCTGCTGGTGGAGCCTTCGCCAAAAAAGGGCTGGAAAAGCCGGGGAAAGGTGAGTATAATAACCCCAGATCCTGACACGCGGGGAGGAAGACCTATGCTGTTTCAAAAGAAGATCGATCCCAGCTGCGCCTATTGCAGGCGGGGAAAACAGATCGGGGAGGACACGGTGCTCTGCCAGAAGAAGGGCGTGGTCTCCCCGGAGGGGTCCTGCTCCCGGTTTCGGTACGATCCCCTGAAGCGGGTCCCGCCCCGGCCGGTTTCCCCGGATTTCAGCCGGCTGAAGGAGGAGGACTTCCAGCTCTGAGGTTCCCCCAAGGCAGAAAAAACGAGGTCAAGTCCCGGAGGCGGGCACTTGACCTCGTTTGGCGTTTTGGGGGTTCTCAGCGGACGGCGATGGCCTCGATCTCCACCAGGGCGTCCTTGGGCAGGTGGGCCACGGCGAAGCAGGAGCGGGCGGGCTTGTGGTCGCCGAAATACTGGGCATAGATCTCGTTGAACAGGGAGAAGTCCTCCATGTTGGCCAGCAGGCAGGTGGTCTTCACCACGTCCTTCAGCCCTAGGTTGGCGGTCTTCAGCACGGAGATCACGTTTTCCAGGGCCTGCACGGTCTGGGCAGCCAGGCTGTGGGCCATGGCGCCGGTGTCAGGAATCAGACCCAGCTGGCCGGAGACGAAGACAAAGCCGTTGGCCTCCACGGCCTGGGAATAGGGGCCGACAGCAGGCGCTTTCTCAGTGTGTAAAATTTCCATCATGGTAAACGCGTCCTTTCTTTACTGGTATCCATATTTCCATCGGGTCCTGGGGATGCCCGCCAGAACTCGCATGCGTGTCCCGGTTTGGGGGGATGCCGATGCTTTTGTTTCCTAAATTTTACCCTACCTTTTCCCCAGGTGCAAGTACCTTTGTCCTTCCCAGGGAAACCTTGGAGAGGGATACAAAAACGCTCTCCCCTTCTCCCCTCCCCTTTTTCCATTCTGACAAGAAATTTTCGCCCCCTTCCGGCGGCTCTCCCTTGTCTGCCCATTTGGCCTGTGCTACAATAGGGGCAGCATTTTCCCGCCGCGGCCCTGGCCGCCTGTTCCGGCGGGAGGGAACCTTAACCCAAGACAGGAGTGATTTCCATGGAGTATACCTTTGGCCTCATCGGCAGCGGCAACATGGGGGGCGCCATCGCCCACGCCGTCAGCCAGACCACCAAGACCGGCATCCTGGCCGACCACGATCCCCAGCGGGCCCAGGCCCTGGCCGGGGAGCTGGGCTTTGCCCACGGCACCAACCAGGTAGTGGCCCAGAGCAGCCAGTACCTCTTCCTGGGGGTGAAGCCCCACCTTATGGAGGGCATGCTGCAGGACATCCGCCCGGTGCTGGCCGCTCGGAAGGAGCCCTTCGTCCTGGTGACCATGGCCGCGGGCCTGGCCATCCAGCAGATCCGCCAGATGGCCGGCGGGGACTACCCCGTCATCCGCATCATGCCCAACACCCCGGTGGCCGTGGGCCAGGGGGTGGTGCTCTATCACGCCAGCGAGAACGTCTCCCAGGCCCAGGTGGAGGGCTTCCTCCAGCTCATGGGGAAGGCCGGGGGCCTCTACCCGCTGGAGGAGTCCCTCATGGACGTGGGGGCCGCGGTGTCCGGCTGCGGCCCGGCCTACGCCTACCTGGTGCTGGACGCCATGGCAGACGGGGGCGTGGCCTGCGGCCTGGCCCGGGGGGACGCGGTGAAGTTCGCCGCCCAGACCCTGCTGGGGGCTGCCCAGATGGTGCTGGAGACCGGCAAGCACCCGGACCAGCTGAAAAACGAGGTCTGCAGCCCCGGCGGCAGCACCATCCAGGGGGTGCGCACCCTGGAGCAGCGGGCCGTCCGGGCCGCCGTCATGGATGCGGTGATCGCCGCCTGCGAGAAGAACGCCGCCCTGGGGAAGTAACCCGCACAGGAAAGGAAAAAACGCACCGCCCATCACGTCGCGGTGCGTTTTTTCTGTCCCTTGGTGGTGGGGCGGTTTTCCGGCCAATGGGGAGAGATCCATTTTTGGAAGATGGCCGCGGCCAGGCACCCGCACAGGGCGCCGGTGACCACACCGCCCAGCACATCGGTGGGAAAGTGTAGGTAGAGATACATCCGGGAAAAGGAGATCCCGCCCGCCAACACCAGGGCGGGCCAGCGCCCTTTCCAGCGGTTGAGCAGGAGCACCGTGGCCGCGGCGATGGAAGCCGAGGTGTGCCCCGAGGGGAAGGAGGCGTCCTGAGGCTCTGCCACCAGGAGCTCCACCATTTGGTTGATGTCAAAGGGACGGACCCGGTCGATGGCGTTCTTCAGGAACAGGTTGCACAGCAGCAGGCTGAGCAGCAGGGCGATGAGCACCTGCAGACCTGTGCTCCGTTTCCCTTTCTGAAAGATCAGGATGGCCAGGGCCAGGATGATCCACACCAGACCGCCGCTGCCCAGACTGGTGAGCACCGGCATCACTTCGTCCCAAAATTCACTGCGGCAGTGGACCTGGATCCAGTTGAGGATGCCCAGCTCCGCCACGGAGAGTGACTCCATGCCACCGCCTCCCTTCCATGGGGTTTGCGGTGCTATTTTATCACAGCTGGAAGGCCGGCGCAAGGGGATCTGCCGGGGTCTGGTCCGGCAGGGCGAGGATCTCTTCCGTCAGGCGCTGGGTCTGCTCCGCGGCGCAGGAGAAGTCCACATGGGGGTGGTAGAGCTCCTCCAAGATGTCGTGGCAGGCCTTGGCCTGGGCCAGATGGGCCATGCCCTCCTCCAGCAGCTCCTCCGCCACCCGGGCAGAGAGGCGGAGGAAGCTCTTCCCCTCCTGCCAGGCCTTTCGCTCCACCAGGTTCTCGGTGCGGATGGTGCGGAAGACGGGGCAGCTGTCCAGGGGCCCGGTGACAAAGGCCAGGGACCGCTGGGGAATCAGCAGGTAGGCCAGGCGGCCGGGCTGCTCCGGGCTGGGGCAGGCAATGACGTCACAGCCCCCCTCCAGAAAGCCCTTGCGCAGGTGGGCCAGAAGGGTCCCCGCCAGGCCGCACTGGTCCCGGATCTCATAGACCCGCTGGCACAGGGCGGCGACGGTTGTCTCCAGCAGCAGCCGCCCCTGGCAGGTGGGGCCGCCCAGGAAGCGCCGGGCCTCCTTCCCCGGAAAGGGGCCGGGGGTGCGGAGTTCCTCCTCCAGCAGGGCGGCCGCCCGCCGGGCGGTCCTGGCCAGGGTCTCCTGGGTGTGGAGGGGGGCGGTCCCCCGGCGGCGGCTCTCCATGGCGGCGGCGATGGCCCGGTAGGCCTCTGGGTAGTAGGAGCGGTAGGCCTCCACCGCCGCCAGGATCTCCCCCCGGATGGCGGAGAGGGCCTTGCGGTCGTAGCCGGCCCCCAGGTCGACGTAGTGCCCGGTGGCTCCGGGATAGGCGGGGTCCATGCGGTGGGGGGAGGTCCCGTCCACCAGGGCAGCCCCTTTGCCGGGGATGCGGACCCCGTCCAAAGAGTCCGGGTCCCCGGAGCAGCGGATGTACTCCACGGCATACCCTTCGGCTTCCAGCCGCCGGGCCACCTGGCCCATCAGGGTGGACTTGCCGCAGCCCGCCCCGCCTTTGAGGCAGTAGAAGGCCTGGATCTTTCCCTGGTCCACCCACTGGTCGTAGAGGGAGGCAAACCCCTGGGCGGAATTTGCCCCCAGAAAAAACTGGATGTTTGCAAAGTCTGACATGTCCTGTCCTCCCAGGCTGAGATTTGGTCTGCCTCAGTCTACGTGGGAGGAACCGCTTTGGTCACTTCCCTTCCCCGTCTCCTAAAATCATAGCCAGTCCTGGATCACCTCCCGCAGGGTACATGGGGTCACTGTACCCCGTACCAGCAGCTGGGCCAGGGCGGCGATGCGCTCCGGCAGGACCGTTATGTCCGGGAC
Source organism: Candidatus Evtepia faecavium (assembly GCA_019115545.1). Taxonomy (GTDB): domain Bacteria; phylum Bacillota; class Clostridia; order Oscillospirales; family Oscillospiraceae; genus Evtepia; species Evtepia faecavium. The sequence continues at coordinate 5,376 of DXDK01000034.1, read as the reverse complement.
GGTTTCCTCTTCCCCCGTTTGCCGCACCCGAATGCGGATGCCGTAGCTCTCGCAGGAGACTGGAGGAGGAAGGTCCCGGATCATGATCCAGTAGGTACAGGTCAGCGGCCGGCCGGTCTGGTCACAGAGATCGGCCTCATCGAAAAATAGCGCTCTCATGCAAGGGTCCTCCTGCGTCTTTATCATTTTGTAACCTTTTGTATTTTTATTGTAATATCAAAACCCCCGCTTGGAAAGAACTTTCGTTCGCCGCATTTCGACAGGATTCCCTATATAATTTTGATTTTTATAAAAATAGCCTTATTTTTAGCGCTTTCCGCCCTCAAAAATGTCGAAAACTTTCCGCCGGATTTCTTTTTTTTCACGGATGTTCCGACGGGGATTCCAAGAATTTCCATGGAAGAAAATCCGGCGCTGACAGGATACCACCCAGTTCGACACAATCCACTGGCACCCTATGTTTTCCAATGCGCTGGAGTACAAAAATATTTCTCTGACTCTTTCCCGTTTTTTGGATTGACAAGGGAGGGGTCCTATGGTATTATAATTTTCGCATCTAGCCGGGACCCCTCACACGGAGAGATGTCCGAGCGGTTTAAGGAGCTGGCCTTGAAATCCAGTGACCCGAAAGGGCCGTGGGTTCGAATCCCACTCTCTCCGCCAAATTTTTTTCATAGAAACCAATTGGTTTCGGACTTGGAGAAGTACCCAAGTGGCCGAAGGGGCTCCCCTGCTAAGGGAGTAGGGCGTGTTGAGCGTCGCGAGGGTTCAAATCCCTCCTTCTCCGCCAGCAAAGAACCGCAATTTTGATACCCAGCGTATCAAAGTCGCGGTTCTTTCTTTTTTTGCAGCGGCTGCGTTTCCCCTGCCGCGGAAGGCGGCATACCCATAAAAACAATGAAAACTGGAGGACAAATCATAAAGAAACGTTTCCTTGCCCTGCTCTCTGCTGTGGTCCTGTGCTTGGCGATGGCCGCCTGCCAGGGGGATCCCCTGAGCGTCATCGACCGGGCCACCGCGGACGACCTGGCCACCATCCGCACCACCCTGGAGACCTGCGGGGTTCACGTGAGCACCTGTGAGCCTGCCGATGCCGACGCCCTGGCGGATGTTATCGGCGGGGCCCTGCCCTCGGCCTATGCCCCCTATATCGTCACCGACGGGGAGGGCGGCACCTTCTGCATGGTGATCAACACCGGCACCCGCATGGTCACCGCCGTGGTGGACGAGGATACCGGGGAATTTGTCTTCGGCGGCCTGAACGGCGTCCCGGTGGAGCCGGTGGAGACGGAATGACCCGCCCGAGACAGGCGGCCCCACTTACCCCCATTCAGGCCCAGCTCATGGCCTGCCGGGACCCGGCCTACCGGGCCTTTCACTGCAAGCTCATCCCCACGGTGGACCCGGAGACGGTATTGGGGGTCCGCACCCCCCAGATCCGTGCCCTGGCCAAGGAGCTGGCGGGGACCCCAGCGGGGGAGAACTTTCTCCAAGCCCTCCCCCACCGCTACTATGAGGAGAACAACCTCCACGGCGCCCTGATCGCCCAGAGCAAGTCCTATCCCTGGGTGGTGGAGCAACTGGACCGCTTTCTCCCCTATGTGGACAACTGGGCCACCTGCGATCTGATCTCCCCCAAGATCTTCCGGAAACACCTGCCGGAACTGAAGGGGGAAATCCCCCGCTGGCTGGCGGATCCCCACCTCTACACCGCCCGGTTCGGGATGGGGATGCTCCTGTCCTTCTACCTGGATGAGGCCTTCCGGCCGGCCCATCTGGACTGGGTGGCCGGGGTCCGGCGGGAGGAGTACTATGGAAAGATGATGGCCGCCTGGTACTTCGCCACCGCCCTGGCCAAGCAGTATGCGGCAGCCCTCCCCTATCTCCAGGAGCATCGCCTGGACCCCTGGACCCACAACAAGGCCATTCAGAAAGCCCTGGAGAGCGCCCGGGTGTCCCCAGAGCACAAGGCTTTCCTGCGTACCTTGCGCCTTCCCCGGTCCGCCCGCTGAGAAAGGATGTGTTTTCATGCTCGCCTATACCTACGCCGCCCCCGGCATCTTTGCCTTAAAGGACAAGCCAAAGCCCACCCTGCAGCATCCCCGGGACGCCATCGTCCGGGTGACCCTGGCCAGCATCTGCACCAGTGACCTGCACATCAAGCACGGGTCCGTGCCCCGGGCGGTGCCGGGGATCACCCTGGGCCACGAGATGGTGGGGGTAGTGGAGGAAGTGGGGGCCGACGTGCCCCAGCTCCGCCCCGGAGACCGGGTGGCGGTGAACGTGGAGACCTTCTGCGGGACGTGCTTTTTCTGCCGGCATGGGTATGTGAACAACTGCACCGACCCCAACGGGGGCTGGGCCCTGGGCTGCCGCATCGACGGGGGCCAGGCAGAGTATGTCCGGGTGCCCTACGCAGACCAGGGCCTCACCAAGATCCCGGACACCGTCTCCGACCGCCAGGCCCTCTTTACCGGGGACCTGCTGGCCACGGGGTTCTGGGCCACCCGGATCTCCCGGATCACGCCGGAGGACACCGTCCTCCTCCTGGGGGCGGGCCCCACGGGGCTGTGCACCCTCCAGTGCGTTTTGTTAAAGCAGCCCAAGGGGGTCATTGTCTGCGAGAAATCCCCCCAGCAGCGGGACTTTGTCCGCCAGAACTATCCCCAGGTGAGGGTGGTCTCTCCCCGGGATGTCCGGGCCTTCACCCTGGCCCACACCGACCACGGCGGGGCCGACGTGGTCATCGAGGCCGCCGGCGGGGAGGACACTTTCCAGCTGGCCTGGCAGTGCGCCCGGCCCAACGCTGTGGTAACGGTGGTGGCCATGTACGACGCCCCCCAGACCCTCCCCCTGCCGGAGATGTACGGGAAGAACCTCACCTTCCAGACCGGCGGCGTGGACGGCTGCGACTGCCCGGAGATCCTCTCCCTGCTGGCCCAGGGAAAGCTGGACACCACCGCCCTGATCACCCACACCTTCCCCCTGGCGGAGATTGACGCCGCCTACGACCTCTTTGCACACCACCGGGACGGGGTCATCAAGGTGGCCATCGTCCCCTGAACCCCATCCCAAAGACAAGCGCCCCGCCGCGCTGGCCCCAAAGGGCCGGCTGCGGCGGGGCGTGTTTTGTCCGGCGGGGGTTATTTGTCGAAGGCAGGGTTGGTGTAATAGACGTTCTTCTTGTCCAGCTGCTCCCGCACCTGCTGGATGGCGCTGCCGAAGCGCTGGAAGTGGACGATCTCCCGCTCCCGGAGGAAGCGGATGACGTCGGTGACGTCGGGGTCGTCCTTGGCCAGGCGGAGGATGTTGTCGTAAGTGACCCGGGCCTTCTGTTCTGCTGCGATCATCAAAGAACAACCTGTGAGAAAAAGGATAGGACAAGTTGCTTTCCACCAATATATAGCGAAAAAAAAGGAGGGCCGAAGCCCTCCCATCAATGCTCAATAATCCTAAGCAAATTCATTGCCGGCTGCACCACAGAATGAATGTAGCCATCTCCACCGTCTTCCTCATAATCTTTGAACAGCCCCCAGAATGCTTCGGCTTCCATCCGTGTCCAGCATAGCTCTGGATTCCTTTTCGGATTCGTGTAGTACTGATAGCTCTCAATCAGGCGGTCCCGAAGCTTATTCAACTCGCGCCGTTTTGAGGTCTCCTCCATCTCGACCAGCCGCCTTGTGTTTTCCTGCTGGCTCTTTCTCAGCTCCTGGATTTCTCCCTCCAAATGCTGTTGGATTTCCAGGCTCTGCTGCCGGTATTTGGGGTACTGGTCGATGGCTTCCAAAGCAATCTGCAGCTTTCGGTCCCGTTCCTTGTTCTTTTCATACTCCTGGATCATTCTTTCCTTTTTATCATCCAGATAATCTTTGACTTTCTTGAAGATGATCACAATGAATACGATTGCCAGGATAAATTGAACCAGGTTCAAAACAGTGATGTTCCCGAACAGGTCAAGAAATGCGTCCAACCCTGTCATTCACATCACCCCCATTATGCTGCATCCTTTTCAGCATCTACCTCCGGGGCGTTCACAACCCGGCTCATGTCACACAGGCTGTCAATGAGTGCGCCAACCGCATCAATGTCCACGTCGTAGTTGATGCTGTCTGCGGACCCCTTGACCATGGCGAGCACCCATTCCTTTTTGTCTGCGCCACTCTCAAACTTGGTTTCTGCGACCTCCATCAGGTCCATAACGAGTGCCAGCATCTTTTCCCAGTTCTTTTCCTTGACGGCCTTTTGGACGTATTCCACCAGCTTGACCACAAGGGGAATTGCTGCTGCAAGCCCCGCCAGGATGGAAACGATAAACTCACTCCACTCCATTATTCATCCCTCCTCACCGAGAAGGACAGCCCTCAAATCGGAGGGCTGTCCACATTGATTTGTTCTCTCACGAAATTCTGCGCTCTTGCCGCCGCATAGACGATACCATCCCCGCTGGCACTGGTGTTCTCCGCTCTTGATTTGTCCACGATTCGTGACAAGACCACACTGCACGCCGTGCCAATCGGTGTGAACACCACTGTCCAGCACATCAGAGAACCGGTATAGTCCCCGGAGATGCTTCGGATGGCAAGATAAAAGCCGCCGGCCAGCCCGACGGCAAGAAACGCAATGATGTACAGCGCAAGGCGATTGGTGAAGCCCAGGCCAGATAGATGTTCTAGGACGGGATTTCGTTTTTTTGCCTTTTTAGTACACTTGCTCTTTTCCATTTTTCATCACCTCGAATCTCCAGATAAATCCTTTTCCATATTCTTGAATGTTATGGCAAGTACGACTTATGCTGGAACGGCTTACCCCAGTTTTCTTATGTGCGTCAGTAATGCTATCGTATCTACCGATAAGCTCTCCGCTTTTTGTAAACTGCAATACCTTTCTTTGCTCTCGTGGTTTTTCGTATGGATTGTATGGATCCAATTTTTCCAGTTTTTCAAAACTCCATTGATACCCACCAGCGCTTTTGCTGCATCTTTTGTTGCAACACGCAGAAATGGTATCTGGACGAACCCCTGTCTCTCTCCCAGCGTCATCAATGGATAGAAACTCACGCAGAAACGTCCCATCAATTCTATATTGGAAAACAGGTTTTCTGTGCCACGCTTTTGACCTTCTTGCTGATTCTTCTTTATCGTACCATTCACTCGATCTGACAAACCTGGCGACAGACACATAGCTGCAGATAACATGGTCTGCAATTTCCCCAATGGAATATCCTTCATTCCAGAGATCATAGATGATCTTTTGATCATTCTCTGAAATTTTTCTTCCTCCAGTGTTCATGTTATAGCCGTTTTCACAACTGTTGAAGAAATCGATCCAGTATTTTTCCCTTTCATCAAGAACTGAGACATCACATTCTTCTATAAC
>DXDK01000033.1 GCA_019115545.1 Candidatus Evtepia faecavium | reverse complement strand
TTCCTCTACGGCATGGTGAGCAACACCACCTCCGTGGGCCGCTTCCGCAACTTCCCCCCGGGCAACCCCGACCTGTCCGACGGCAAGCTGGAGGTCACCCTCATCTCCCCCGTCCGGGAGGTGAAGGACGTGGAGGAGCTCAGCCGGGCCCTGCTGATGACCGACCCCTCCATTTTAAGCTCCATGCTCACCACCTTCTCCACCCGGAAGGTGAAGATCACCGGGGCCAACGACCTGCTCTGGACCCTGGACGGGGAGGCCGGCGGCGCCCACCGCACCGCGGAGATCGAGGCCGTCCACAACGCCTACACCATCCTCCACGGAAAATGAGCCCGCGGCAGACCAGCCGGGCGGTGTTTTGGGAAATTTTCTAAAACATCGCCCGGTTTCTTGACTTTTATTTGGTTTAGTTGTATAATCAACTTACCAAAGGGGGTCCCCCCTAAGGAGGTTTTTCCCATGAACAAGATCCTGCTCCCCATTGACGGCAGCAAGCGCTCCCTGCGCACGGTGGAAATGGTCCAGCGCCTCTGCGACCCTGCAGAGAGCGACATCACCATCGTCAAAGTGGTCAGCGCCCAGCTGTATATCAACTCCCTGGACGAGATCAAGCGCAACGCGGAAAAAGCCCAGCCCGAGCTGGACGCCGTGGCCGCCCTCCTCCCCGGATACCAGGTCAAGACCCAGGTCCTCCTGGGCAGCGCCCCCGGGGCGGAGATCGTGGAGTACGCCAAAGAGATCGGCGCCGACATGATCCTCATGACCCGCTCCTCCCGGGGCCCCATCCGCAAGCTGGGCTCCGTGGCCACCTACATCGTCCGCAACGCCTCCTTCCTGGACGTGTTCGTCATGCGGGAGGAGGGGGACGAATAACCCCCTTTGCCGCGCTTTCCCCTCGTCCATCCGCCAGAATTGATTGGAGGTAAGCCACATGAAGAAGCTGTTACTGCCCATCGACGGAAGCCCCCGCAGCCTGCGCGCCATTCAGGTGGTGAAGCAGTCCTATTCCCCAGAAGAGACCGAGGTCACCATCCTCCTGGTGGTGCCGGATCCCCGCCCCTCGAAAATGACCGACGAGAACGATGAAGTCACCCCCATGCCCGACCACGACGAGATCGTCACCGACCCCCAGACCGCCGAGGAGGCCCGCCTGCTGGTGGAGTCCTTCGCCAAGATGCTCCCCGCTTTCAAAGTGGAGACCGCCCTGCGCTTTGGCAAGGCCGGCCCGGAGATCGTCAGCTTCGCCAAGGACGGCGCCTTTGACTCCATCCTCATGACCCGGTCCAGCCGCGGTTCCACCCAGAAGCTGGGCTCTGTCTCCACCTATGTGGTGCACAACGCCTCCTTCATCACCACCACCGTTCTGCGGGAGCCCGCCAACTGAGTCTCCCCCCGCCTGTTCCTGGGCCCCGTCCCCGGCCGGCACCCTCTTTTATCACCATCCGTACCCAAGGGGAAAGGTCCAGTGCCTTTCCCCTTGTTCTGTCCTCTTTGGAACTTTCTGCCTGGATAGGAGGTTTTTCCCATGAAGAAAGTGCTCTTGCCCATTGACGGAAGCGTCCGCAGCCTGCGCACCATCGACATGGTCAAGCAGACCTATTCCCCCGACACCGTGGAGGTCACCCTCCTCACGGTGCTGCCCGATCAGATGCACATCGACGGCCAGTTCACCCGGGACCGGATGGCCCGGAAGGCCGAGCAGGAGCTGGCCACCTTCGCCCAGCTCCTGTTGGGGTGGACGGTCAAGACCGCCCTGCTCTGGGGCTCCCCCGGCCCGGAGATCGTCCACTTCGCCCGGGAGGGGAAGTTCGACGTGCTGGTGATGACCCGCTCCACCCGGGGGCCCTTCCAAAAGCTGGGCTCCGTGGCCACCTACCTAGTGCGCAACGCCCAGTTTTTGGACCTGATCATCATGCGGGAGAATGAGGCATAACCCCACGAGAGAAACCGCCCCCGTCCCGGCCCTGAAAAGGGGCCTGGACGGGGGCGGTTTTGTCATCCCTCCAGCAGCAGCTTCACCCGGTTGTAGAGCATGAGCCTTGGCAGGCTGGCGTCCAGGTCCACGCTCATCACCTTCCCCTCCCCCAGGCGGCGGACCAGGGCGGCGTACTGCCCCCGGCCGCACACGTGGCCGGGGAGGCAGCCAAAGGGCTGCAGGGCCAGCACCCGGGGGCAGCCGCTGTGGATGTGGGCGGCGGCCTCCGCCCCGATGAGCCAGCCGTCGGCCACCTGGAGGTCCTGGTTGATCCAGGCCGCCGCCTCCCGCTGGAAGGCGGGGAAGGGGGCCAGGGTGCGGAAGCCGTGGTCCCCCAGGGCCTGGCAGAGCGCCTGCTGGAGCCCGGCCATCCAGGCGCACAGCTTCTCCCACACCGGCCGGGCGGGGCCCCCCGCCGCCACCTGGTTGCTGCCGTAGTAGAGGAGGTACCAGGAGAAGCCGTTCACCGACACCTCCCACCCCTCCCCCTCCAGGAAGGGGACGATGTCCCAGTTGCCCAGGGCGCAGTACTTGGTGTACAGCTCCCCCACCAGGGCCACCCGCCGCCGGGGCCCGGGGCGGAGCGGGAGGCGGGCAAAGTCCGCCGCCGCCTGGGCAAAGGTCTTTCGCAAATGCCCCAGGGTGAGCCCCCGGCCGGCCTTCAGTTCCCCCGCCAGCCGGGCGGTCCATTTTGCCCGGCAGGCCTCCGCCGCCCCGGGGACGGCCTCCCAGGGCCGGGTCTGGTGGGTGAGGAGGAGCAGCAGGTCCCCGTAGAACAGGCCGAAGAGGGCCCGCCACACCATGTGGGGGTGGATGGGCAGGGCCTGGTCCTTCTCCAGCCCCTTGACGTTCAGGGTGAGGACCTTCACCTGGGGATACCCCGCCTGGACCAGGGCCTTGCGGATGAGGCTGGTGAAGTTGGACCCCCGGCAGGCGTCCCCCACCGAGGGCATCAGCAGGCTCACCCGGGCGGGGTCATAGGTCCCGCTGCCCAGGGCCTGGAGATACTGTCCCAGGCTGAGGATGAAGGGGTAGCACATGTCGTTGTGGGCATACCGCAGGCCGGCGTCCTCGATGCCCCGGCGCTGGTCCAGCACCACCGGGAAGAATTCCCGGCTGTGGAAGGCGTACTGGAGCAGGGG
>DXDK01000032.1 GCA_019115545.1 Candidatus Evtepia faecavium | reverse complement strand
GGGGGGGTGCCTGCCGGCGGCCTCCATTTCTCATGTGAGAAATGGAGGAAAGAACACCAGAGGGGAGAGTTTCTCCCCTCTGGACTCCCCACTCTGGTGGGAAAGGCCCTGGGGGTTGTGGTTCTTGTGGATTGACTGGCCTGCGGCCCTGTATCCACCGTGGGAAGGGGCCCGCCCCCCGGCTGGGCGGGCTGGGAGGCGTGGGTCAGTAGACGGAGGGAAAGGGCCAGGAAAATCTAGCAAAATTATTTTTTCCCAAAGAAAGTTTCCAAATCTGGGCCCGTACGTGGGTCTCGAAAAAGAACTTCTGCCGTTCTGCTGCGCCTCTATCCCAAAAGATGGAGCGAGCGAGCAGCGAGCGGCCTTAAAAACCCGGGTGCAGGGCGGAGCCCTGCGATTCTTTCCCCCTGCTTTCTTATAAAGAAAGCAGGGCCCCCGCCGGGCAGGCGGGCCCCCGGGGCGCTGCGCCCCGAGGCCGCTTCGGAGGCACGGTCCCGTAGGGTCCGTACTACCGGAGGCTTGGCCCCCCGGCCCCACGTGGCAGGGGCTAATCTGCGACGGTCTAACCGGTACCGTCTACCGTTCCCCCACCAGGGGAACCGGGAATCACTTCTTCTCCAGGGTGGTCCCCAGGGACTTCTCGGAAATGGCCTCCAGGAGGATGGCGTGCTCCATCCGCCCGTCCAGGACGGTGACGGAACCCACCCCGTGCTCCACGGCGTGAATGCAGTTGCGGGTCTTGGGGATCATCCCCCCGGCGATGAGGCCGCTGTCCATGAGCTCCTTGGCCCGGTTCACGTCCATCTTGGCGATGCGGGTGGACTGGTTGTGGCTGTCCACCAGGATGCCGTCGGTGTCGGTGAGGAAGATGAGCTTGTCCGCCCCCATGGCCTCGGCCACGGCCCGGGCGGCGTCGTCGGCGTTGCAGTTGAGGGCGCCCCCCTCCTCGCTGCGGGCGATGGGGGAGACCACCGGCAGGTACCCCCCGTCCAGGAGGGTGCGCAGCACCCGGGGGTCCACCTTGGTGATGGAGCCCACCAGGCCCAGGGCCTTGTCCCGCTGCCGGGCGGTGATGAGGCCCCCGTCCCGGCCGGACAGGCCGCAGGCCCGGGCGCCGATGCGGTCCAGGGCGGCCACGATGGCCTTGTTCACCCGGGCGGAGAGGGCCATCTCCGCGGCGTCCAGGGCGGCCTCGTCGGTGACCCGGTAGCCGTTTTCAAAGTGGCTCTCCACGTTCAGTCGTTCCAGCAGGGCGGAGATCTCCTTCCCGCCCCCGTGGACCAGGACCACCCGCACCCCCACGGACTGCAGGGCGGCGGCGTCCTCCAGAATGGTGTCGGTGGAGGCCGCGTCCAGGGCCGAGCCGCCGTACTTGATGACGATGGTCCGCCCCTCGTACCGGCGCAGCAGGGGGAGCACGTCCAGCAGGGCCCGGACCTTGCTCATCCCGTCCATGCCGTGCTGCACGTCGAACTCGTGGAGGGCCTCCTTGGCGTAGTCTACGTCAGAGGGGCAGTCGATATACTCGATGCCCCGCTTCTGCCGGGTCTCGGCCCCCTTGCCGGTGAGGAGGATCACCGTGGGCTCGTGGCAGCCCAGCACCGCCTGGCGGATGGCCTCCCCCCGGTCGGGGACGATGGTGTAGTCGCAGTTCTGCTGCTCCACGTACTGGGCGATGTCCCGGCAGATGTCCTCCACCGGCTCCTCCCCGGCGTCCTCCTCGGTGAGGATCACCAGGTCGGCGTACTGGCCGGAAATCTCCCCCAAATCCTTCCGGCGGTCGTAGGCCTTGTACCCCGGGCAGCCGAAGACGGTGACGATCCGCCGGCCGGGGTACTCCTCCCGGACGGACTGGAACAGGGTCTCGAAGGACAGGCGGTTGTGGGCGTAGTCCACGATGACGGTGACCTTCTCGTCGGCGTTGGAGTAGACCTCCATCCGGCCGGGGACCCGGGCCTTCATCAGGCCGGCGTAGGCGTACTGCTCGGGGACCCCCATGGCCTCGCACACCGCCAGGGCAGCCAGGGCGTTCTGGACGTTGAACAGGCCGGGCATGGTCAGGCGGAACTCCCGGCTGTACCGGGGAGTCTTCACCCGGAAGAGGATGTCCCCCCCCGCCTTGCGGACCTGGGAGCCGAAGATGGTGGCCGAGGGGTCCTTTTGGGAGAAGGTGATGATCCGGGGGCAGCTCTTCCGGGCGGCCTCCAGCACCCGGTCGGCGTGGTCGCAGTCCAGGTTTACGCAGGCGGCGGCCGCCTGGGCAAAGATGCGCAGCTTGGAGGAGAAGTAGTCCTCAAAGTCCGGGTGCTCGATGGGGGAGATGTGGTCCATGCCGATGTTCAGGAAGACGGCGGCGGCAAACTCCACGTTCTTCACCCGGTCATACTTCAGGGCCTGGCTGGAGACCTCCATGGGCAGGTACCGGATCCCCGAGGCCACGGCGTGGGCGAAGTGGCGCTCCAGGTCCAGGGGCTCCGGGGTGGTGAGGTGGGACTCGAACTTCTCCACCCCGTCATAGGTCTCGATGGAGGAGATCACCCCGCTGGCGGGCTGCCCCTTGGCGGCCAGGTACTCGTCAAAGATGTACTTGAGGTAGTAGGCCGTGGAGGACTTGCCCTTGGTGCCGGTGATCCCCACCACCCCCAGCTTGGAGGAGGGGTGGTTGTAGTAGAAGTCAGCCAGGTAGGCCATGGCCAGGCGGACGTCGCTGACCAGGATGCAGGGCAGGTCCACCTGGTCATACTTCTTCTCTGCCAGGTAGACGAAGGCCCCCTGCTCCTTGGCCGACTGGAGGAACTCCTCCTTGAAGTGGGCCCCCTTGCAGATGAAGAGGGTCCCGGGGACCACCTGGCGGGAGTCGCAGCTCACCAGGGCCACCTCCCGGGTCAGGGGGGCGCCGGAGAAGTCCACCTGCAGATTCTTTCTTTGCAGCAGCTGGAGGTAGTCCCCCAGAGGATACAGCGTCAGATCCATAACAAACGTCCTTTCTTGGAAAGTGGCCGCGGCTTACACGTTCCGCAGCTGCTTGCCGCAGCGGAGGATGGCCTGCTGGGCCAGCACCTCCATGGCATCGATATAGTAGGGGGGGAGGCTGTGGAGGTTGCGGTAGACCGACAGCTCCGTGCAGCCCAGGATGGCGCAGTCGCAGCCGGCCTGGCGCAGCCAGGCGTCCACCTCGCCGAACTTCTCCCGGGAGCCGGTCTCCCCCTTCTTGATCTCGTCGTAGATGATGGACATCACCGTCTTTTGCAGCCTCTCCGGCAGGGTCACCGGGGTGAGGCCGGCGGCGGTGAGTTCCTTTTGGTAGATCCCCGTGCGGACGGTGCCGTCGGTGGCCAGAATGCCCACTGTTTTCTTGCCCATGGCCTGGATGGCGGCCACGGTCTCCCGGATCATGTGGATCAGGGGGATCTTCAGCTGGGCCTGGAGCCGGTCGGCAAAGTAGTGGGAGGTGTTGCAGGGGATGGCCAGCACGGTGCACCCCGCCCTCTCCAGCAGCCGGGCCCCGTCCAGGAGGGCCTGGTAGACCTGCTCCGCCGCCTCCGGCCCGGCCAGGATGCCGGCGGTGCGGTCGGGGATCTTGGCGTCGCTCCAGATGAGCACCTGGAGGTGCTCCTGGTCCTTTTCCGCCTGGGTGCGGTCGATGATCCGCTGGTAAAAGGTGTTGGTGGCCTGGGGACCCATGCCACCCAGCACCCCAAGGATGCCTTCCTTGCGTTCCTTCATGGGGAAACCCTCCCTTTCAAAACCGGCAGGCAGTTCCCGCCGGACTGGCGCAGGTTAGCACCTGCCACGTGGTTTCCCGCCCCTATCCGGGGCGGGGATCCAGGCTTTCTCTAAGAGAAAGCCCGGACGCAAAGAGTCGCAGGGGGGAACCCCCTGCACCCCCTGAAAAAACCGCTCGCTGGGGCTCGCTCCATCTTTTGCGTTGGAGGAAAGCGCCACGATCTCTTTCTGGCTTAGGTACACCAAACCAGATTTGGAAACGCCTATTCGGAGAAAAATTGTTTGCTGGATTTTGCTCTGTGAAAAAATCTAGCCACAAAAGATCTCTCAAAAGAAAGTTCCCAAATCAGGGTCCGTATATGGGCCACGATAAAACCCGCGACCGCTCTGCTGCGCTTCTATCCCAAAAGCCGGAGCGAGCGAGTAGCGAGCGGCCTTAAAAATTGGGGTCCAGGGGCAAAGCCCCTGGTGTTCTTTCCTCCATTTCTCACATGAGAAATGGAGGCCGCCGGCAGGCACCCCCCGGGGCGCTGCGCCCCGAGGCGGGTAAGAGCCCCCACCACCTGTAGGGTCCGTACCATCGGGGGCCGGGCCCCCCTCACGCCTTCCGTTCGTAGTAGGTCTTAAACTTCTGAAAATGCCCCAGCAGGTTTTTCTCCATCCGCAGGGTGCGCATCAGGGCCTTGTCCTGGTCATAGAACAGGGGCCGGACCTCCTTCCCCTGGCGCATCAGCGCCCGCATCCGGGGGTGATACTCGGAGACGATATATTGGAAGGCCACCTTCCGGGGCACCACCCGCCACAGGCTGGGCTTGTCCGCCAGGACGAAGGGGAGGTCCTTCCCCTCCACCCGGTCCTCCACCAGCAGGCGGGCCAGGTTGTACCCCGCCCCGGTGACGTAGTAGTTGCTGCGCCCCTGGCGGCAGTTGATCTCGAAGAACTTATACTTCCCGTCCCGCTGGTCGTACTTGATGTCAAAGTTGGAGAAGCCCACGTAGCCGATGTCCTCCAAAAAGGCCCGGATCTTCTCGGCGAAGGGCCCGCAGGGCTCGTTGAGGATGACGGCGTGGTTCCCGCTGCCGTGGGGGGTGTGCTCCTCCAGGAGGACGTGGCCCAGGCACATGAACTTCACCTTGCCGTTGCGGTCGGAGTAGTTGGTGAGCACCCGCATGTAGCTGTCGTCCCCGGGGATGAAGTCCTGAATGATCATGCTGTCCGGGTAGCCGGAGGCATAGACCTTGTCCAGCACGCTCTCCAGGTGCTGCCGGTCCCGGCAGATGAAGACCTTCTCGTTGCCGGGGAAGGGGTGCTCCCAGTAGGCCACGCCGTTGGCGGGCTTGCAGATGTAGGGGGGCTGGAAGGGAAGGGTGAAGTCGTGGCCCATCTCCTGGCGATAGATGAAGGTGTCCGGGTGGTCGATGCCGTACCGGTCACACAGGGCATAGAACTTCTCCTTGTGGATGAGGGTGTTGATGAGCTCCCCGCTCACCGTGGCGGCCAGGCAGTTTTCGGGGAACTGGTCCTTGTTCTCCGCGGCCAGCTTCACATAGCTGTCCCCGCAGCCGATGACCAGGACGGTCTTGTCCGGGAACTCCCCGGCCACTTGGGCCACGTTCTTCCGGAAGGCGGCGGCGTCCTCGTTGTCCGGGCACACCCGGTAGTCGATGATGGTGGAGCCATAGGCCGGGCCGGAGGCAAACTTGCCGTAGCAGATCGACCGGATCCCATAGGCCTCGTGAAAGGCCCGGGCCATGCTGTAGACGTTGATGTCCCCCCCAAAGAGCAGGGGCTGGAAGTTGTGTTCCATCCTAATACGCTTCCTTTTTTCGTTCATTCCGGGAAAGAGAGGAGCCCACGGGGCTCCTCCTGGTATTCCCTTGTTTGGGTTTTTCCATGCATTGCGCGCCGCCCTGCGGCCTTGGGCCACAGGTTTCCCGAAGCCTCCGTCCCATGGACTCGCCCGGAAGGGCACACGCCGCAGTCTGCCGCAACGCTCCATCCGACGGAGTAACCCATCAGAATTCGCCCCATAGGGCTCCCCACACTCTCCGTCCAACGGACTCGCCCGGGAGGGCAAGCGCCGCAGTCTGCCGCAGCGCCCCGTCCAACGGAGCAACCCGCCAGGGCCAGCCCCCATAGGGCTCCCCCCAACGCCTCCGTCCAACGCCCCTCGCCCGGGAGGGCAGCGTCGCAGACTTCCGCCGGCCGCAGCCGGCGGAATAATCTAAAATCCGTTTTTGCACGGACATGCGCCGGGCAAAAAACTCCTCTCAGCCCGAGAGTGCCGGCTTCGCCGGCGCGGGTCGGGCTGCATCCCCAAATTTGGGATGGGCAACGGGCCAGGCAGCCAGCCCGACTCCCCCGCGCCGCCGGCCTCCCGAACGAAGCCGCAGCCTTCCGGGCCCATCCCAAATTTCTTTTTTATCCGCTGACCCGGGAGACCTGGTAAACCCCCCGCACCTGGTTGATCTTGTTCATAATGGTGGTCACCTCGCTCTGGGTGCGCACCTCCACCACCATGTTCATCTTGGCGTACCCGTCGGGGAGGACGTTGACGTTCATCCCCAGGATGTTGATCTTGGCCGAGGCCATCACGGTGGTGATGTCCATGGCCAGGCCGGGGCGGTCCTTGGCGATGAGGTCCAGGGAGGTCTTGTAGGTGTTGAGGCTGTCCGGGTCCCAGCTGACCTTGATCCACCGGTCCTTCTCCTGGGGGTTCTCCATGCCGGCCACGGCGTTGGGGCAGTCCGCCCGGTGGACGGACACCCCGTACCCCCGGGTGATGAAGCCCACGATGGGGTCCCCGGGCACGGGGGTGCAGCACTTGGCGAACTTCACCATGCACTCCGTCATCCCCGAGACGATGACCCCGGAGACCGAGTGCTTCTTGTTGCCCGCCTTGGCCACCCCGGAGTCCAGGGCGGCCGGCTCCTTCTCCTCCGCGGCCTGCTGGGCGGCGGCCCGCTGGGCGGCCAGCTTCTCCCCCTGCTGCCGGTCCTGGTGGACCAGCTCCTCCCGGGCGCGGTTGGCGCACTTCTGGGCGGAGGCCCCGCCATAGCCGATGGCGGCGTACATCTCCTCCAGGGAGTTGAAGCGGACCTTCTCCAGGATGTGGGGGAGCATCTCCTCGGTGGTGAGCATGGCGATGGTGATGCCCAAATGCTTCAGCTCGCTCTCGAACATGGTCCGGCCGTGGGCCACGTTCTCCTCCCGCTTTTCCCGCTTGAACCACTGGCGGATCTTGGCCCGGGCCTGGTTGCTCTTGGCCAGCTTCATCCAGTCCCGGCTGGGGCCTTTGGCGTTCTTGGAGGTGATGATCTCCACGATCTCCCCGGATTTCAGCTGGTAGTCAAAGCCCACGATGCGCCCGTTGACCTTGGCCCCGGTCATGGAGTTGCCCACGGCGGAGTGGATGGCATAGGCGAAGTCGATGGGGGTGGCCCCGGCGGGGAGGTTGATGACCTCCGCGTTGGGGGTAAAGACGAAAACCTCGTCGGCGAAAAGGTCCACCTTCAGGCTGCGGATGAACTCCCCGGACTCGGTGTCCTGCTGGTTTTCCAGCAGGCGGCGGATCCAGGCGAAGGTGTCCTCGGTGCCCAGTTTCTTGTTCTTCAGGCCCTGCTTGTATTTCCAGTGGGCCGCCACGCCGTACTCGGCCATGTGGTGCATCTCCCAGGTGCGGATCTGCACCTCGAAGGGGATGCCCTCGCTGCCGATGACGGTGGTGTGGAGGGACTGGTACATGTTAGGCTTGGGGGTGCCGATGTAATCCTTAAACCGGCCCAGGACCATCTTGTACATGTCGTGGATGCATCCCAGGACGCTGTAGCAGGTGGGGATATCGTCTACGATCACCCGGAAGGCGTAGAGGTCGAAGATCTCGCTGAGCTCCTTGTTCTGGGCGTACATCTTCCGATAGATGGAGTAGACATGCTTCACCCGGCCGTAGACGGTGCCCTTGATGCCCTCCTTCTCCAGGCGGGCGGTGATCTGCTCCTGGATGTTCTCCATGAAGGTGGCGTGGGCGGCGGCCTGGCGGGCCAGCTCCTCGGAGATGTCCTTGTAGGCCACGGGGTCTAAGTACATCAGGGAGCGGTCCTCCATCTCCCACTTCATCCGCTGCATGCCCAGGCGGTGGGCGATGGGGGCGTAGATCTCCAGCGTCTCCAGGGCCTTTTCCCGCTGCTTGCGCTCGCTCTGGTACTCCAGGGTGCGGATGTTGTGCACCCGGTCGCAGATCTTGATGAGGATCACCCGCACGTCCTTGGCCATGGCCATGAGCATCTTGCGCAGGTTCTCCATCTGCTTCTCCTCGGTGGAGGCGAAGTTCATCTTGGTCAGCTTGGTGACCCCCTCCACCAGGTCGGCCACGGTGGGGCTGAAGCGCTTGGCCACCTCCTCGTGGGTGGCGTCGGTGTCCTCGATGGTGTCGTGGAGGAGGGCGGCCATGACGGAGTCGCTGTCCAGCCCCAGCTCGGCCACCAGGTGGGCCACCTCCAGGGGGTGGGTGATGTAGGGGGAGCCGTCTTTCCGCAGCTGCCCCTGGTGGCTGTCCCGGGCGAACTCAAAGGCCGTCCGGATCCGGGCCCGCTCCTCGGGGGAGCAGTATTTCTGGACCTTCTCGTCCAGCTCCTGGTACCGGGCCTCCAGCTTGACGAAGGGGTCCTGTGCCTCCTCCGCCTGGGGCGGTTGCTTGGACTTGGCCGGCGCCAACGGGCGGTTCAGCTCTAACTTATCCAACTTGTCCTCCATACGCAGCTCCCTTTCTTTTCCGCGTCTCTCTCCGGTTTGCCCCGCTCCCGGGCCCTCTCTCTTGGCCCGTGGTCAGGAACGGGGACTGCTTCTTCCTCCCTCGCCCCAGGCGATGGTCTGCAGGCGCTGGATGATGGGGGACTGGTAAAAGGCCAGCTTGCCCCCCTCCCGCCGCTTCCGCAGGCGGATGTGGAGGGTCCCCCCTTCGCCCTTCTGGATGGTCACCAGGCCCAGGCTCTCCATCACTTCCAGGCACACCATGGTGCGCAGGGTGGACTCCCACAGGTCGTTTTCCTTGGCCACTTTCCGGGCCAGGCTCACGGGGATCTCCGTCACGTCCCCGCTGCGGCTGGCCAGGTACCGCCACACGGCGGCGAACTCCTCCCGCTGGGGGATCATCTGCCGGGCCTCATAGGGGGAGATGCTCTCCCCCCGGGCGAACTTCCGGTACAGGGCCTGCTCGCTCACCTGCTGGGCGGTGTAGGAGGGCCGCAGGTCCACCAGGTGCAGCTGCACCGTGCGGGAGCCCCGGTAGTCGTTGATCTGGGGATAGAAGGCCACGTCGGCCCGGTCCCCCACGCTGAGCCCGGACTTGGCCCGGGTCATGGAGAAGAAGATCATGTCCACCGTCCGCCCGTCCCGGCTGGCCCGCATCTTCAGGTGGCGGCCGCCGCCCACGTCGGTCATGCACGTCACCGTCACCCCCGACAGGGAAAAGACGGGCTTGGGGTTGCCGGCGCCGTAAGGCTCCAGCATGGACAGGCCCTCCACCGCCTCCACGGTGAGCAGGGCGGTGTTGGGGATCTCCCCGTCGATCTGGAGGGTGGAGACCATCTCCTCCCCGCCCATGTCGGTGCGGACGATCTCCCGCATCCGGGTGCGGAAGGCGGGGATGTTCTCCTCCCGAATGGTGAACCCCGCCGCCAGGGCGTGGCCGCCGTAGTCCTCCAGGAGGTCGGCGCACTGCTCCAGGGCGGAGAAAAGGTTGAAATTCTTGCAGGACCGGCAGGAGCCCTTGCCCCGGCCGTCCTCCTGCAGGCAGATCATGAACACGGGGCAGGCGTACTGCTCGGCCAGGCGGGAGGCCACGATGCCCACCACCCCCTGGTGCCAGGCCTTGTCCGCCAGCACCAGGCAGTCGTACTGCTTCCGCCCGGCCAGCATGGCCAGGCACTGGTTAAAGACCTCCAGCTCCACCGCCTGGCGCTGGCGGTTGAGCTCGCACAGGTCGTGGGCCATGCCCTCGGCCTGGTGGGGGTTGTCGGTGAGGATGAGCTCCACCGCCATGGCGGCCTGGCCCATGCGCCCGGCCGCGTTGAGCCGGGGGGAGAGGCAGTAGCCCACCGTGGTGGAGTTGATGGCCCGGTTCAGGGTGCCCGCCTCCACCATCAGGGCGTACAGCCCCCGGCGGCGGGTCTTTTTCAGGTGGTTCAGGCCCACCCGGACGATGGTGCGGTTCTCCCCCAGCAGCTGCATCACGTCGGCCACCGTGCCCACGGCGGCCAGGTCGGCGTACTCCTGGAAGAGGGCGTGGTAGTGCTTCTCCCCTCCCAGGGCCATCACCAGCTTCAGGGCCACCCCCACGCCGGCCAGTTCCTTGAAGGGGTAGGGGCAGTCCCGCCGGTGGGGGTCCACCACCGCCACGGCGGCGGGGAGGGTCTCCTTGCACTCGTGGTGGTCGGTGATGACCATGTCGATCCCCAGCTGCTTGGCGTAGTCCACCTCCTCCACGGCGGTGATGCCGCAGTCCACGGTGACGATGAGGCGCACCCCCTGGCCGGCCAGGTGCTGGATGGCCTCCCGGTTGACCCCGTACCCCTCGGTGAGGCGGTTGGGGATATAATAGCACACGTCCCCGCCCTGGCTGCGCAGGTAGTGGGTGAGCAGGGCCGTGGCGGTGATGCCGTCCACGTCATAGTCGCCATACACGGCGATTTTTTCTCCGTTGCGCAGCGCCCGGTGGAGCCGGGCCACGGCCAGGTCCATGTCCTTCATGCGGAAGGGGTCCTGCAGCTGGTCCTCCCCGCTGGAGAGGAGGACCCTCACCTGGTCCAGGTCGGTCATCCCTCTGGCGCAGAGGGTGAAGGCCACCAGAAGAGGGATCCCCTGCCGCTCCATTTCCTGGCAGACCTCCTGGGATCGCTGCGCGATATTCCATTGCTGATACTTCATCCTTGGGACCTCTGTTTGGGTAAATTTAATCCTTCCAATCGCCCATCCCGCGGAGGGCGGAAGAAAAATGCTACTATCATTACAGCATAAAGGATAGCACAAAACCTCCCTTATCTCAAGAGAGATGGGAGGTTTTTTCCCTTTTTTTCAAGAAAAGCCCGCCAAAACGGCGGGCTTTTGTGGGGTTCTTGCCGCCCCTGGGGGGAGCAGGCAGGCCGCCCTGCCCGCCCCCGCCGGGGAGGGATGGATGGGTTATTCCGCCACGGTCTCACAGAAGCGCATGAGGATCGTGGCGATCTGGGCACGGGTGGCGGTGCCGCCGGGCTGGAGGCTGTCGTCCTCGAAGCCCTGGAGGAGGCCCTCCGCCACCGCCCAGGAGAGGGCTTCCGTGGCGTAATCCTGGATGTCCC
Source organism: Candidatus Evtepia faecavium (assembly GCA_019115545.1). Lineage (GTDB taxonomy): Bacteria > Bacillota > Clostridia > Oscillospirales > Oscillospiraceae > Evtepia > Evtepia faecavium. Next base: position 10,418 of record DXDK01000032.1, on the reverse strand, counting down.
CAGCGTCCGGGAAGCCGCTCAGGTCGGCGGAAGCCGACACATCATAGCCCGCGCTTTCCGCATATCGGAACAGAATGGTCGCCAGCTGTTCCCGGGTGAGGTCCCCGCCGGGGGAGAATTCCGTTTCGCTGATGCCGTTGACGATGCCCTTCTCCGCAGCCCAGGAGACGGCGTTACTGTACCACAGGCCGGGTTCCACATCGGTGAACCCGACGTCACCGGACACGGCGGGCTCTCCCGCCAGGCGGTAGAGAATGGTCACCAGCTGGGCTCTCGTGGTGGTGGCGTTGGGGGCGAACTGGCCGTCCCCTACCCCGTCCATGAGGCCATTCTCGTAAGCATATTGTACCGCGTCGTGGAACCAATCGTCCTCGTTGACATCGGTGAAGGGCAACGGCTCGGGTGTAGCCTCCACAAAGGTCACTTCCACGCTGACCTGCCCGCTGGGCATGGTGAAGGTGTAGGTGCCGTCGGCGTTCTCGGTGACCTCGACAGTGTCCCCGAAGCGGTCAGTGACGGTGACTTCGCCTACCTCGTAGCCTTCCTCAGGGGTGACCGTCAGCGTGACCTCCGTGCCCTGCTTGGCGGCGGCAGGGTCGGCGGTGATGGTGCCGTTCTCGGGGGTGGGGAGGTCAACCCGATAGTTGGGGTTGGCGGGGGGCACTTGCTGAGTCACAGACACTGTGCAGGTCGCCTTCGCGCTGTTGTGGTTGTTGTCCCCGGCGTAAGAGGCGGTAAAGGTGTAGTCCGCCGTCTGATTAGGCAGGCCAGCGGTCCAGGTGCCGTCGCTGTTGGCCGTCACGGTGATGGAGTTATCGCAGGTGACGGTGGCGGTCCCGCCGCTGGGGAGCCCGGAGAGGGTCAGGGTCACGTCGCCGCCGCCGGAAAGCTCCGCCGGGTCGGCGGTCAGGGTCAGAGTGGGCGTCGCCTTGCTGATGATCCCAGTCGTTACCTCTGCCTTCTCACTTATAAGGGAATAGTACGCCGCATCCGATCCCGTCAGGGTTATGCCGGTGGCGGTGATCGTCTTGTTTTCCCCTGCGTCCGCACTGTCGTAGGTGATCGAACTGCTGGACGCGGTCACATCATCGCCCTCCTGAACACCAGTCAATGCAATGGTCAGCCCCGCGGGGGCGGCGGTGGTGCCGTCATAGGTCTTACTGGTCGTGCCCTCCAGCGTGGCGGTCACGTTCTTTTTTTCCAGCGTCACCGTGACCTCTGCGGTGCTGGGGTTCAGGCTGTCGCTGCCGCTGTAGCCGACGGTGAGGGTATTGTCCCCGATGGACAGGTCCTGTTCCTTGGTGTCGTAGGTCAGCGTGTAGGAGGGACCGCGCCCGGTATCGGTGTTAAGCAGCTTGCCGTCGATGAACAGCTCCACTGCGTCTTTCACCGTATTCCGCGTGTTTGTGTCGGCGGTCTGTTCGGGCGTGACAGTGATGGTCAGGGTGTCACCGTAGGTCAGGGTGGTGCTGGACGGCTCGACTTTCAGGGTGCTGTCGGCGCGCTCGGTGGTGACGGCCAGACCACTACTGGTCGGAGACGGATTGTAGTATTCGTTCCCGGCGTAGCGGGCATAGAATGTATATGTTGTTCCGGGGGTAAGGTCATCAAAGGTGGTATCGGTCTGCCAGCGGTTTTCCTGCATAGAGGGTTCCCTGCGTGTGGTATAGCCGTACTGCACCGCGCCCTGGCCGGGGGTGGTAATTTCATTGAGCACAACGCTGGTGCTCGTCCTGCTGGACAGGGTAGGCGCGCTCGGTGCCGTCTGCGTCGCCTTGTTGACCGTCAGCGTGGTGGTACCGGAGCTTTCCAACAGTTTGCTGCCCTCAGCGGGAGTATAGACGGCGGTGATGGTATAAGGTGTTTCGTTGGGTGTCCAGTCGTTCCCCGTAAGCTGGATAGAGGCAGTTGCCGTGCCGCTGGTCACGTTGGCGGGCTCACTGTTCAGCTTATTGCTATCTTTTACCTCCCCCTGATAGAACGTCACAGAACCGTCAGTGACTGAACTATCGCCGTTTTTGACGGTAGCCGTCAGGGTGACGTTGGAGTTATAAGTGGCAGGGCTGGGGGATACTCTCACTTCAACCGTCGCCATGAAATCATTGTTTGTAACGGACATTTCGCCGTTGTTGATGACAGTACCATCGCCCTTCAAAGAGCCCTGCCCGGTGATGGTGCCGTCGTTGGTCAGGGTCACACCCTCCTGAATGGTGAGGGTCTTGCCTGTCTCAATGGTCAGCTTCTTGTCCTTGGGGATGGAAAAGTCCTCGGCGGGGGTAATGCTGGTGCCATACACCTGGCCCTCGTTGCCCTGGAAGATGACGCCGTTCCAGTCGTTCCGTTTACTTTGGTCGGCGATGCTGCTGGCAAAAATCACCGCATGGCCGTTGTTGCCGGTGGAGAAGGTGCCCGCGGTGCCGGTGTGGCCGCCGCCGATTCCCGCGCCGTGGCTGCCCCCGGTGGCCGTCACCGTGCCGCCATCACCCTGGGTGCCGCCGCCGATCCCCGCGCCGCCGGTGCCGCTGCTGGCCGTCACCGTGCCGCCATAGATGGTCACCGTGCCGCCATCGCTCAGGCTGCCGCCGCCGATCCCGGCGCCGCCGGTGCCCCCGGTGGCGGTCACATTGCCGCCGTGGATGGTGACCGTGCCGCCATCGCAGTTGTTGTTGCCGCCGATGCCGGCGTGGCCGATATTGACGTCGGCAATGAGTTCGCCGGTGCCTTTGGCCTGCCCATAAATGGTGAGGCTGTTGGGGCTGGGGGTTTGGGGGTTATTGTCATCATCCGCCACCTGGATGCCTTTCGATGCGGTCAGTTCCGCACCGTCGGCAAGAATCAGGTGGACGTCACCGGTGACGGTGACGCGGCTGCCGATTTCCACCTCGCCTCTGGCGACGTACCAGCTCGTTTCCCCTGAGGCGCCCCAGGCGGTGTCACTCGCTGTCACCGCTGTGGCAGAGTCAGCACTGGCACTTTTGGGCTCAGACAGAGTTTGGGTAGTCTCATTCCACTCGTAATAAATGTAACCCACATTATCCGCCGCCAGCGCCGACATGGGTAGCAGGGACAGGCACAGGGCCAGGCTCAGCAGCACCGCCCCCAGCCGTTTTTTCCCGGAATGTTGTCTCATGGAAGGTCCTCCTTCTCTCCCTCCTCCCCCGGCAAGGGGAGGGCATACTTGTCCATGGGTTTTCCCCATGGACAACAGCGGGGTACCCCGCTGTGTTTCGGTGATTCTCTTTATTTTACCAGAAAATTTCCCCTTTGGGTGTGTCAGTTAGGGGCAAAATCCTACCAGTTAGGGGATTTTGGGCGAAAACCACGCCAAAAAGCCCGCCGGCGACAGCCGGCGGGCCTGGGTCAGTAGGAAAAGTGGTTCCGGTCATAGGCCGAGAGGTTTTGGAACTCCTCCACCCGGGCCTGGGCCTCGGCGGAGGGGGTGGCGGTGAGCACGCCGTTCTCCTCCACCCAGCCCTTGGTGTGGAGGACGGGGAGGGTGTGGGCGGTCTCCCGCTGGGCCTGCATATAGGCCGAGCCCTCCCAGCCGAGCAGCTCAAAGACCTCGTTCATCAGGAAGCAGGGGGACAGGTCCGGCCCCTGGCCCTGGAAGTCCTCCCCCAGCAGGTCCTTGGCCGCCTGGTTGCCCCAGACGAGGTACCAGGTGGAGTAGTAGTTGCGAAAGCCCTCTTCGGTGGTGGTGTCCAGGTTGATGCCCAGCTCGGCGTACATGGAGCCGTGGTTGCCCATCCAGGGCTTGTGGTCCCCGTAGAGGAGGAGGACCACGGGCTCGTCCAGGGTGTCCAGATACTCCGCCAGGTGCTTGACGTGGCCGGAGGTGTTCTGGATGACGTAGAAGTAGTTGTTCAGGGCGTTGCTGGTGGCGTCTGCATAGTCCCCGGTGCAGTAGCTGCTGCCCCAGTAGGTGTACTCCGTGTTATAGGGCCCGTGGCCCTGGTAGGTGACGTTGAAGGAGAAGAGGGGATCGTCGCTGGCGGCGAAGTATTCCCCCAGGCGCTGCTCCAGGTCGGGGAAGTAGACGTCGTCGTAGGCCACGTCCTCCCCCTCCTTGATGATCTGCTCGTAGTAGTTTTCGGTGAAGAGGTAGTTGTCCAGGCCCAGGTTGGGGTTGACGTGGACGCGGTCGTAGTACCACCCCAGGCAGGGGTGGGAGCCGTTGGTGGCATACCCCTGGCTCTTGAGATACCAGGCCACAGAGTTGGTGTCGTAGGCAAAGTTCCTGTGGCGGTTGCCCCCGGTGAGGACGGCCCATTCGGTCTCGGTGGTGCTCCCGGCGAAGATGTCGGTGATGAGGGTGCCGGAGTAGCTCTCCGCCTGGAGGTCGTGGAAGTCCCGGTACACGTCGGGGGAGAGGCCGTCGATGTCATAGAGGGACAGGTCGGCAAAGGCCTCCAGCTGGATGGAGATGAGGTTGACCTTTTTCTCCTGGGGGATCACCCCGTCCTGGTACTGGGACAGAATCTCCTCCGCCCCGGCGGCGTCGTAGGCGGCATAGGCCTCCCAAAAGGTCCCGGCGCTGTGGAGGAAGGGGTAGACCATCCCCGTGGCGGCGTAGGCCGACGCATCGGCCTGGGCGTGGTCCCCGGCCAGGGCGGCGTAGCGGGCGTCGTCCAGATAGACCAGGTAGAAGCTCCCCGCCCCCACGGCGGCCACCGCCGCCAGGGCGATGAGCCGGGGGACCACCTTGGGCCGGCCCTTTCCCAGGAAGAACAGCACCACCGTGCAGGCCACGATGGCCACGATCCCCCCGATCATCAGGGGGGTGAGGGCCACGTGGTACTGCTCGGACATCCCCAGCCCCTCCCGGATGTGGTAGAGGTCCTCCCACAGCATGGGCTCGCTGCGGAAGAGGAACTTGAAATAGTTCCCCCCGGTGAGGAGGAAGACCACCGTCCCCGTCACCAGGCAGGACAGCCAGGACAGCCCCGTGGCCAGCCAGAGCAGCCACAGCACCAGCACCACCGGCAGGGTGTTCCAGAGGAAGAGCTCGGGATTGCCTCCCCAGCTGACCCCCTCCCACCCGGACAGGGCCAGGGAAAAGGCGCTGAACCCCACCCCCACCGCCGTGAGCAGCAGGAAGCTCAGCAGAGGGGAGCGGAGCTTGGCAGGTTTTTCGGGTTTCTCCGCGGCGGGCTCCACGGGCGTCTGCACAGAGTTCTCCGCGGCGGGCTCTGTGGCAGTGGCCGCAGCAGCCTCCGCGGCGGGTTCCGTGAGGATTTCCTTTTCGGGCTCCATGGGATGCCTCCTTTCGGTGGGGGGGTAGCCCCCCATGGCACGTACCCTACGGGGCCGTGCCTCTGAAGCGGCCTCGGGGCGCAGCGCCCCGGGGGGGGTGCCTGCCGGCGGCCTCCATTTCTCCTGTGAGAAATGGAGGAAAGAACACCAGAGGGGAGAGTTTCTCCCCTCTGGACTCCCCACTCTGGTTTGGGATATCCTTCGGGGTATCCCCCTTTTTTTGTTTCCTGGCCTGCGGCCCTGCATCCAACGTGGGAAGCGGCCCGCCCCCCGGCTGGGCGGGCTGGGGCAGGCGTTCCGTACAAACGGGATAGGGTGGTTGCCCTGCCACGTCCAGCGGCTTCCCCTTGGGGGGAAGCTGTCACCGAAGGTGACTGATGAGGGGGCGATTCCTCCGAAGCCTTTCCTTGTAGAAAGCCATTGCCCAGCCCCCTGCCGCCTGTACGCCGGTGTTCTTCTGCTCCGTTGGGTACCCGGTCGCCCTCTCATCCGTCCCGGCTGCGCCGGGCCACCTTCCCCCCGAGGGGAAGGCTTTGGACGTGGTACGCAAAAATCCAGTCTGAAAAATCCCCCAAAAGAAAGTTTCCAAATCGGGGCACGTAGGTGGGCCACGAAAAAGACCTGCGACCGCTCTGCTGCGTCTCCCAACCCAAAAGATGGAGCGAGCCCCAGCGAGCGGTTTTAAAATCATCCGGGTCCAGGGCGAAGCCCTGGGACTCTTTGCGTCCGGGCTTTCTCCTAGAGAAAGCCTGGATCCCCGCCCCGGATAGGGGCGGGGGACCACGTGGCAGGGGCTAACCTGCGACGGACCAAACGGTACGGCGTACCGATACCGGCCAGGCCCCCGGCCCCACGTGGCAGGGGCTAACCTGCAACGGTCCCAACGGGACCACCTGCCGATTCCGGCCCCGGGGGCTTTACCCCCTCTCCCGGTAATAGTCCCCGGCCAGCACCCAGTTGCTGAGGGTGGTCACCCGGCTGATCTCCGCCGAGCGCTGGGCGTCTCCGGTGCCGCCGCCCTTGCTGGACCAATAGGTCTCCCCGTCGTACCAGCTGCCGTCGGAGAAGAAGACGTATCCCCCCTGGTCCCCCAGGCCGTCGTGGCCGGCCAGGAAGGCCCCGGTGGTGTCCAGGTCAAAGAGGTTGGCCACCGTGGGCAGGATGTCCAGGGTGGAGGTCACCTTCTCCACCTGGGTGGGCTCCAGGTCCGCCGACCAGATGAAGAAGTCGGTGTGCTGGAGCATGTTCTTGTTGTCCACCCCTTTGATCTCCATGTTCAGGGGGTCGTCCATCATGTAGTAGTTGTAGTGGTCGGCGTAGAAGATGAGGACGGTGTCCTCCAGGTGGCCGCTCTCCTCCAGCTTGTCCATGAGCTCCCCGACGAAGATATCGGTCTCCATGGCCCCGGCCACGGCGTAGACGTAGTTGCCGTCGGTGCGCTGGGCAGCGGCCTGGGCCTCGTCGGCGTGGGTCAGGTAGACGGGGTTGTCGTCGCTGTAAACCCCGTGGGCGGAGTAGGTGATGATGAAGGAGAAGAAGGGGTCGGCCTCGGTCATCAGGTCAAAGCCGTCGATGAGGTACCGGTCCAGCTGGGTGGATTCCATCCCCATCGACTCCCCGCTGTGGTAGGCCTCATAGCCCAGGTTGGGGTGGATGGTATCCCGGTCATAGACCCGTCCGTCGCTGTTGTGGAAGGCCTGGGCGGTGTACCCCGCCTGCTCAAAGAGGTTGGCGATGGAGTAGGAGAACTGGTTGTCGGTATACACCGAGGTGGAGATCCCCCCGGTGGCGGGGAGCACGCCGGTGTTGGCCATGAACTCCGTGTTGAAGGTGCCGGCGGTGATGTAGGCCGGGGTATAGTGGTTGGTGAAGGCGATGCCCTGGTCCTTCAGGGCCTTCAGGTTGGGCATGTAGTTCTCCAGCATCCAGGTGTCGATGGCCTCCAGCTGGATCATCATCACGTTCTTCCCTGCCAGCAGGCCGGTGTAGTCGTTGTCGGTCTGGGCGGCCTCATACTCGGCCACGTACTCGTCCACCTGCTGCCGCTCCTCCTGGCTCATGGTGTTGGCGGGGAAGATCTGCCGCAGCAGGTCCCGGGCGGTGTACTGGTACAGGCCGCTGAGCATGACGCCGTTGGTGGTGTCGTTGAGGTCGTGGTAGGCGGTGCTCCGCTTGTCCTGGTCGGAGGTCTCCCAGATCACCGTGTCCGCCACGGGGAAGTAGTGGAAGTGGGTGAAGGCGATGAGCCCCGCCCCCACCAGAAAGGCCGCCACCCCCGCCAGGACGGAGGCCTTCACCGGCCTGGGCGGGATGACCTTCAGCAACCGCCCGGAGAGCATCATCAGCAGCACGGCAAGAGCCGCCCCGGCGATGACCTTCCAGTTGATGCTGATGTAGGAGGTGTCCATGAACTCCCCCGTCCCCCCGTAGGTGAGGATGGAGAAGGAGAAGAACTGCCGGAAGGCGCTCATAAACCCGCTGTGGGTGATGGCGATGACCACGAAGGTCACCAGGGGCACGCACCGGAAAAACCACCGGGGGATCCTGGGCAGGAAAAACACCAGCCCGGCAAACACCAGCGCCCACCCCAGGGTGAACAGGCTGGCCGGCAGGAACTTCACCCCCACCATGCCCGCCCCCCGGTAGGTGAAGCGCAGGGCCACGTCCAGCACCAGGTAGGCCAGGAAGAGGGGAACGATATACAGATACGGCTTCACCCCGGGAACCGACGTGCTGTACAGCCGGTTGCGGGCAAAGCACTGCCAGAAGGTGAGGCCAAGGGCCTTCCCCTCCTGGGTCTTGTCCAGTTTGTTTTTGGTCTTCGCCATGTTTTGGGATTCCTCCTTTGTCGGCCAGCGCGTCGGTTTCGGCCGAGGGCGGCCCCTTTCGGCAGAAAGGGACACAATACGCCCAGGGGCGGGAACCGCTGCGGTACCCGCCCCCAGAATTTGCCCCATCCGGGCAAAAGCTTCTACTATTTAAGACACAGTCTGTAAAAAAATGCAACTAAAAAAGGTAAAATTTTTGAAAACTTTTCAGAAATCCATCTTTTCCCGCAGGTAATCCTTCAGCTGAGCGATGGGCAGACGGACCTGCTCCATGGTGTCCCGGTCCCGGACGGTGACGCAGTGGTCGGCCTCCTTCTCCCCGTCGCCCACGGTGTCGAAGTCCACGGTGATGCAGTAGGGGGTGCCGATCTCGTCCTGGCGGCGGTAGCGCTTGCCGATGGACCCGGCCTCGTCATAGTCCACCATGAACTCCTTGCACAGCTGGTCCCGGATCTCCAGGGCCGCCGGGCCCAGCTTCTTGCTCAGGGGGAGCACGGCGCACTTGAAGGGGGCCAGGGCGGGGTGCAGGCGCAGCACGGTGCGGACGTCGTCCTTGCCGTTCTTGTCCTGGCCCACCACTTCCTCGTCATAGGCGTCCACCAGGAAGGCCAGGGTCACCCGGTCGGCCCCCAGGGAGGGCTCGATGACGAAGGGGATGTAGTGCTCGCCGGCCTCCTGGTCGAAATAGGTCTGGTCCTTGCCGGAGGTGGTCTGGTGGGCGTTCAGGTCATAGTTTGTCCGGGAGGCCACCCCCCACAGCTCGCCCCAGCCGAAGGGGAAGGCGAACTCGAAGTCGGTGGTGGCGTTGGAGTAGTGGGAGAGCTCCTCGGGGTCGTGGTCCCGCAGGCGGAGGTTGCCGTCCTGCATCCCCAGGTTCAGCAGCCACTGGTGGCAGAAGTCCTTCCAGTAGGCGAACCACTCCAGCTCCGTGCCGGGCTTGCAGAAGAACTCCAGCTCCATCTGCTCAAACTCCCGGGTGCGGAAGGTGAAGTTGCCCGGGGTGATCTCGTTGCGGAAGGACTTGCCGATCTGGCACACGCCGAAGGGCAGCTTCTTCCGGGTGGTGCGCTGGATGTTCTGGAAGTTCACAAAGATGCCCTGGGCGGTCTCGGGGCGGAGGTACACGGTGTTCTTGGCGTCCTCGGTGACCCCCTGGAAGGTCTTGAACATCAGGTTGAACTGGCGGATGTCCGTCCAGTTGTGCTTGCCGCAGGTGGGGCAGGGGATGTTGTGCTCCTCGATGAAGGCCTTCATCTCCGCCTGGCTCAGGGCGTCCACGGACTTGCCCAGGTCAAAGTGGTTCTCCTGGCACCAGTCCTCGATGACTTTGTCCGCCCGGAAGCGCTCCTTGCACTCCTTGCAGTCCATCAGGGGGTCGGAGAAGCCCCCCACGTGGCCGGAGGCCACCCACACCTGGGGGTTCATCAGGATGGCCGCGTCCAGGCCCACGTTGTAGGGGTTTTCCTGGACGAACTTCTTCCACCAGGCCTTTTTCACGTTGTTCTTCAGCTCCACACCCAGGGGGCCGTAGTCCCAGGTGTTGGCCAGGCCGCCGTAGATCTCGCTGCCGGGGAAGACAAAGCCCCGGCCCTTGCACAGGGCGACGATTTTCTCCATGGTCTTTTCACTGTTGTTCATATTGCGCAACTCCTTCGTTGAGATTGGACGGGGGAACCGGCGGCCGCCCCGGGACGAAAAAAACGCCCCGAGCCAACGCTCAGGGCGGAAAGGTTCCGTGGTGCCACCTGAATTCGGGCCCGGGGGCCCGCACTCGAACCCGGTAACGGCGGGGGACCGGCGGGGCATTGCCTCCCCGCGGCTTACGGGCGCCTTCCCTCCACTGCCGCCAGAGCCTTGCACCGTCCGGCTCCTCTCTCTGGGCGGGGAAGTGGGGGTACTCCTCCCGGTCACAGCCTGTTTCATCGGGGGGTATTTTATCACCTTTTTGTCCCCTCGTCAAGGCCTGTTTTGGAGCGGGCCGGGGAGAGGGCCCTTGGGTCCTCTCCCCTGGAAAAAAGACTTCGCTTACTGTGCCACGCCCTCGCAGAACCGCATCAGGATGGTTGCGATCTGGGCCCGGGTGGCGGTGGACTGGGGCTGGAGGCTGTCGTCCTCGAAGCCCTGGAGGAGGCCTTCGGCCACGGCCCAGGAGAGGGCCTGGGTGGCGTAGGACTGGATTTGATCCGCATCCGGGAAGCCGCTCAGGTCGGCCTGGGCCGAAACGTCGTACCCCTGATCCTGGGCGTAGCGATACAGAATCGTCGCCAGCTGTTCCCGGGTGAGGTCGCCGGCGGGGGCAAACTCCGTTTCGCTGATGCCGTTGACGATGCCCTTTTC
>DXDK01000031.1 GCA_019115545.1 Candidatus Evtepia faecavium | reverse complement strand
CCTTCACCGCCACGGCCACGGCGGCGGTCCAGGAGGACATCGTCACCCAGCTGGGCCTCCAGGACCCGGTGACGGTGGTCACCGGCTTTGACCGGCCCAACCTCTTCTTCGACGTCCTCCGGCCGGAGAAGAAGGGCCCCGTCCTCCTGGACCTGGTGGAGAAGCGCCGGGGGCAGAGCGGCATCGTCTACTGCGCCACCCGGGCGGGGGTGGAGAAGGTGTGCGCCCTTCTCTGCCGCCAGGGCATCCCCGCCACCCGGTACCACGCCGGCCTGCCCGAGGACGAGCGCCGGCAAAACCAGGAGGACTTCCAGTTTGACCGCAAGCCGGTGATGGTGGCCACCAATGCCTTCGGCATGGGTATTGACAAGTCGAACGTCAGCTACGTGATCCACTACAACATGCCCAAAAGCCTGGAGGCCTATTACCAGGAGGCCGGCCGGGCCGGGCGGGACGGGGAGCCGGCGGACTGCATCCTCCTCTTCAGCCCGGGGGATGTGGTCACCGCCCGGATCCTCCTCCAGCAGGGGGGAGAGAACCCCGACCTCACCCCGGAGGAGGCGGAGACCCTCCGGGCCCAGGACCAGCGGCGGCTGGAGGAGATGACCGCCTACTGCCAGGGGGAGGCCTGCCTGCGGGGGAAGCTGCTGGACTACTTCGGCCAGGCCCATCCCCCCGCCTGCGGCAACTGCGGGGTGTGCCGGGGGGACTTTGTGGCCACGGACATCACCAAGCAGGCCCAGATGATCCTCTCCTGCATCCAGCGGATCCACGGCAAGCTGGGGTACTATGTGGGGGTGACCCTGGTGACCCAGGTCCTCCGGGGCAGCCGGGCCGGCCGGGTGCGGGAGCTGGGGCTGGAGGACCTGTCCACCTACGGCCTGCTGAAGGGCACCCCGGCGGGGCGGCTGCGCCGGTGGGTGGAGGCCCTGGAGGGGGCGGGGTACGTCTATCTGGAGCCCCAGTACCAGACCCTCCGGCCCACCCCCCGGGCCAAGGACGTCCTCTTCCGGGGGGCGCAGGTGACCTTCCTCCAGAAACGGGGGGAGGAGGTCCCCCAGCCGGCCAAGGCCGCCCCGGCAGCGCCTGCCGCCCCCTCGGCGGAGGCGGGGCTGCTGGATGCCCTGAAACGGGTCCGGGCCCGGGTGGCCCGGGAGGAGAAAACGCCCCTCTACCTCATCTTTTCCAACGCCACCCTGGCGGACATGGCCCGCCGCCGCCCCAGAACCCTGGAGGAACTGCTGGAGGTCTCCGGGGTGGGGCAGGTGAAGGCGCAGAAGTATGGGGAGACTTTCCTGAGGGCCCTGGCGGGCTATGAGGAGGAGCAGCCATGAAGCACGATCATCTGACATTGCGCCTCTGGCGGCTGTCCGATGCCGCTGCGCTGCCCGGCCTCATCGGGGACCCGGCGGTGCAGCGGAACCTGCGGGACGGCCTGCCCTTTCCCTATACCGAGGCCGACGCCCGGGCCTTTCTCACGGCCATGCTGGCGGCGGACCCGGAGGAGACCTTCCCCTTTGCCATTGCCTGGGATGATGTGGCCATCGGGAGCCTGAGCCTGCTTCGCCAGGGGAACCTCCACCGCCGGACGGCAGAGCTGGGCTACTACCTGGGCCGGGCCTATTGGGGCCGGGGAATCATGACCTGGGCGGTGGAGGCAGCCTGCCAGTGGGCCTTTGCCCACACGGACCTGCTGCGGATCTATGCCATGCCCTTTGCCCGAAACCTCCCCTCCTGCCGGGTGCTGGAGAAGGCTGGGTTCCAGCTGGAGGGCACTCTCCGACAGAACGCGGTGAAGGACGGGGAAGTGCTGGATATGAAGCTCTATGCCCGCCTGCGGGACGGCCGCCCCTGACCCAGGACGAAGAAACCTACGAAAAACCCGTCTCCCAGTCTGTTCTTGACTGGGAGACGGGTTTTTTGTTTTCCGCCAGCGGTGGACAGCCGCGGCCCCCTGTCCAGGGGTCAGTAGCAGGACAGGGTGAGGTACAGCAGGGGGTAGGGCCGCCCCTGCTGGTCGGTGGGGGTGCGGTGGTGGACCTTATAGCTCCGGCGGAGGTAGAAGTCCAGGGCCCGCTGGTTCTGCTCGTTGACGGTGATCTGGGCGATGTAGCAGTCCGCCATCCCCCGGTGGAAGAGCTGGGCCCCCAGCCCGGTGCCCAAGTGCTCCGGGGCCAGGAAGAGCATCTCCAGGGTGTGGCCGGCCACCCCCAGAAAGCCGGCGGGGGCCCCTGCCTCCGTCACGGCCACGGTGAGGTAGGGCACCTGCCGGAGGGCCTGTGGGACCTCCGGGGCGATGGCCTGGATGGCAGCCTCGTCTAAAAAGTGGTGGGTGGCCCGCACCGAGGCCTCCCACACAGCGGTCAGCTGGGCGATCCACTGGGGGGAGCGGTCCTGGGGCGGCAAGGTCAGGAATGTCATAGGGAGCCCTCCCTTTCTGTGAGGTTCGGCACGAGGGACATGGTTTGGGTTTGGGACTGGACCTCTGTGTCATAGGAGCCGAAGGCCACGGCATTGAGCAAGACCAGAACCAGCGTGAGGACCACCAGCCCGATCAGCACCCCGGCCACGCACTGCCAGATCCGTTTGGCCCGGCGGTTTTTGATGGCCAGCTGCTCATTGATCCGGGCCAGCTGTTCGGCGACCTGGTCGGCGGGGGCCTCCGGGGGCACCCCGGCCCCCAGCAGCTGGCTGACCGAGACCTCCAGGACCTCCGCCAGGCGGACCAGCAGGTCCGCGTCGGGGACGGACAGGCCCTTCTCCCATTTGGAGACGGTCTGCCGCACCACATGCAGGCGGACGGCCAGCTCCTCCTGGGTGAGCCCTTTGGCCTTGCGGTAAGCTTTCAAGTTTTCAGAGAACATGTTGGAACCTCCTTGGTTTTTCTGGTTCCAGCATAGGCGATGGGGGCCCGTTGCGGCAAGCAACGGGGAGTAACAATGGCCTATGGGCGCTGGGGACGCACGCCGTGCCGGGGCGGCGGGGGGTCCTGTTAGGACCATCGCAGGTTAAAACCTGCGACGTGGTTCCCCGCCCGGTCCCGGGCGGGGGATCCAGGCTTTCTCTAGAGAAAGCCCGGACGCAAAGAGTCGCGGGGGGATACCCCCCGCCCCCCCTTTTTTTAGGGCCCGCTCGTTGGCACTCGCTCGTTTTGAGGGTTGTTGTCCCTGATCCGTTCGAGGGGCTATTTCCTCCGGTATGCTAAGACCGATTTGGGACGCATTTTCGAGTAAAAAATATGCTGAAAAAGCATTTTATGAAAGAAAGTCCCCAAATCAGGGTACGAAGATGGGCAGCGAAATAGCCCCATGACCGGGACAATGTGGCACAAACGCCAAAACGAGCGAGCGGCAGCAAGCGGGCCATAAAACCGGGGGTCCAGGGGGCTTGCCCCCGGCCCTCTTTCTCCCCATTTCTCGGGAGAAATGGGGACCCCCGCCGGGCAGGCGGGGCAACGGGGCGCTGCGCCCCGAGGCTCCGTAAGAGCCCCGCCCACCCGAAGGGTACCCTCCGGGACCGCCAGCCCCCAGGGCCCCCTGTTACAGGGGCCCCTCCTCCCGCCAGGGGGCGGGCAGGGCAAACCCGTGGTCCATGGGCCCCGCTCCCTGCCCCAGGTCCAGCATGGCCCCCAGGGCCCCGGAGAGGTAGGCCTTGGCCCGGCGGACGCTCTCGGCCAGGGAAAAGCCCTTGGCCAGGTTGGCGGCCATGGCGCTGGAGAGGGTGCAGCCGGTGCCGTGGGTGTTGGGGTTTTCGATGCGCACCCCCCGGAACCACTGGCCGGCCTGGCCGTCCCAGAGGTAGTCGTTGGCGTCGCTCACCCGGTGGCCCCCCTTGCAGAGGACGGCGCAGCCGTAGGCGTCATAGATGGCCCGGGCGGCGGCCTCCATGTCCCCCTCGGTGCGGATGGGCCGCCGGGCGAGGACCTCCGCCTCGGGGAGGTTGGGGGTGATGACCTCTGCCAGGGGGAAGAGGACCTGGGTCAGGGTGCCCTCCGCCCCGCTGTCCAGCAGGCGGGAGCCGCTGGTGGAGACCATCACGGGGTCGACGACGATGTGCCTGGCGCCATAGAACCGCAGGCGCTCCCCGATGACCTGGATGAGGTCGGCGGCGGCCACCATGCCGATTTTTACCCCGTCGGGGGGGATGTCGGTGAACACCGCGTCGATCTGCTGGGCCAGAAAGGCCGGGGGCACCGGGAGGATCCCCGAAACCCCGGTGGTGTTCTGGGCGGTGAGGGCGGTGATGGCGCTCATGGCAAAGACCCCGTTGAGGGTCATGGCCTTCAGGTCGGCCTGGATGCCGGCCCCGCCACTGGAGTCGCTGCCGGCGATGGTGAGGGCGGTTTTCATAGCGTCTCTCCTTCCGTGATGGCCCGGGAGAGGGCCAGCAGTTCCCGGGCGGCGGCAGAAATGTCCGGGGCGGAAAACAGGGCGGAGACCACCGCCAGCCCCGCGATGCCGGTGCCCCGGAGCTGCCCGGCGTTCTGGGGGGTGATCCCCCCGATGGCCACCACGGGGAGGTCCACGGCGGCGCAGATGGCCGCCAGGGTCTCCCGGGTGATCCCCACGGCGTTGGGCTTGGTGGGGGAGGGGAAGCAGGCCCCCACCCCCAGGTAGTCCGCCCCGGCGGCCTGGGCGGCCAGGGCCTGGTCCAGGGTTTTGGCGGTGGCCCCGATGAGGAAATCGGGCCCCGCCTGGCGGCGGATGTCCGCCACCGGCTGGTCGGCCAGGCCCACGTGGACCCCGTCGGCCCCGGCGGCCAGGGCCACGGGGAGGTTGTCGTTGATCAGGCAGGGCACCCCGTACCGGTGGCAGAGGGCCACCACCTCCCTGGCCTCGGCCAGGAAGGCAGCGTCGTCCAGATCTTTTTCCCGGAGCTGGACCAGGGTGGCGCCCCCTTGCAGGGCGGCTTCCAGTTGCTGGATCAGGGTTTGCCGGCCGGTCCACTGCCGGTCGGTGACGGCGTAGAGCTGCAGCAGCTTGGGGTCAAAGGACATGGGCGGCTGCCTCCTTCCACTGGCGAAGATAGGCCCCGGGATCGGGGCAAGTCATGAGGGGGGACCGGACGCAGCCCCCCTTTGCCCCCGCCTGGGCCAGGGCGGGGAGATTCTCCGGCCCCACCCCGCCGATGGCATACACCGGGCAGGGGACCGCGGCGCACACCTGGGCCAGAAACTCCACCCCCCGGCCGGGCAGGCCGGCCTTGCAGCTGGTGGCAAACACGTGCCCGGCGGTGAGGTAGGCGGCCCCCAGGGCCGCGGCCTCCCGGGCCTCGGCCACCGAGTGGCAGGAGGCCCCGATGGTGGAAAAGGACGCCTTCTCCTCGGCGGACAGCGTCCGCAGGACCGGCAGGGGGAGGTGGATGGCCGTTGCCCCCAGGGCCCGGGCGGCCCCCACAAAGGTGTGGAGGACGCAGGGCACCCCGGCCTGCCGGCAGATCTCCAGGGCCTGGGCGGCCAGGGCCTGGTACTGGTCCTGGGGGAGGTCCTTCTCCCGGAGGACGATGGCCCCGGGCCGGGCGGCGGCGACGGCGGCCAGGCGGTCCAAAAAGGGCTCCCGCACCAGGGCCCGGTCGGTGATACAGAGCAGGTCAAACATAGAGGTAGTCGTTGAGGACGGGCTGCAGGCCCTCCCCGTCCATGTCGCGGTACATCTCATCAAAGCTGCGGGCGTCGGCGATCTCGAACTGCTCGTCCCCCTGCTGGGCGCCGGTGGACTTGCCGGTGTACTTCTCCTCGTGGTCCCCGATGCCGGTGGACACCCCGGCGGAGACCTTGGTGGCGGCGATCTTCACGATGCCGTCCCGGAAGCGGGCGGTCTCCCGGGAGGAGACGGTGATCCCCGCAAAGGGGAGGAAGAGGCGGTAGGCGCACAGCACCTGGCAGAGTTCCCGCTCCCCCACGTCCAGGGGGTTGATCCGGTCGTTGTTGATGATGGGCCGCAGCCGGGGACAGGAGAGGGAGATCTCCGCCGCCGGGTATTTCCGCTGGAGGAGGTAGGCGTGCAGCCCGGTGGCCAGGGCGTCTTTCCGGAAGTCGGACAGCCCCAACAGGGCGGAGAAGGCCACCCCCCGCATCCCCCCCCGCAGGGCCCGCTCCTGGGCGTCGAAGCGGTAGGGCCACACCCGTTTGTGGCCTAAGAGGTGGAGCTGCTCGTACTTGTCGGTGTCGTAGGTCTCCTGGAACACCGTGACATAGTCCGCCCCGCACTGGTGGAGGTAGCGGTACTCCTCGGTGTTCACCGGGTAGATCTCCAGGCCCACCATGCGGAAGTATTTCCGGGCCAGCTGGCAGGCCTGGCCGATGTAGTGCACATCGCTCTGGGCCCGGCTCTCCCCGGTGAGGATGAGGATCTCCTCCATGCCGCTGCGGGCGATGACCTCCATCTCGTGCTGGATCTGCTCCATGGTGAGCTTCATCCGCTGGATGTGGTTGTAGCAGTTGAAGCCGCAGTAGACGCAGTAGTTCTCGCAGTAGTTGGCGATGTACAGGGGGGTGAAGAGGTAAACGGTGTTGCCGAAGTGGCGCTGGGTCTCCCCATGGGCTTTCCGGGCCATCTCCTCCAGGAAGGGGGCGGCGGCAGGGGAGAGGAGGGCCTTGAAGTCCTCCAGGGAGCAGGTGTCGTGCTCCAGGGCGGCCTTTACGTCCGCGGCGGTGTAGCGGGTGTAGTCATAGGACTGCATCTCGGCCAGGACCCGGTCCTTCAGGTCGGAGTCCAGCACCTCCATCCCGGGGAGGTACTCCATGTGGGACTTCCGGAAGGCGGGGTCGCTTTCCAGGCGGTGCTTCTTCTCCAGGGCGGCGGGGGAGAGGGCCTGGGAGTCCACAAAGAATTGGTTTTCCATGCTCCCGCCCCCTTAGTCGTGGAGGAAGCCCGTGAGGGGGTCCGAGGCGGCCGCCCCCCGGACCAGCACCCGGCCCAGGCCGGAGAGGTAGGCCTTCCGGCCGGCCTCGATGGCCTGGCGGAAGGCGGCGGCCATCAGGGGCAGGTCCCCGGCGGTGGCCAGGGCGGTGTTGGCCATGATGGCGGCGGCCCCCATCTCCATGGCCTCGCAGGCCTGGGAGGGGCGGCCGATGCCCGCGTCCACGATGACGGGCAGGTCCATCTCGTCGATGAGGATCTGGATAAAGTCCCGGGTGGCCAGGCCCTTGTTGGAGCCGATGGGGGCCCCCAGGGGCATGATGGCGGCGGCCCCGGCGTTGGCCAGGTCCCGGGCCACGTTCAGGTCGGGGTACATGTAGGGCAGGACCACAAACCCCTCCTTGGCCAGCGCCTCTGTGGCCTTAATGGTCTCGGCGTTGTCGGGGAGGAGATACTTGCTGTCCCGCATGATCTCGATTTTCACAAAGTCCCCGCAGCCCAGCTCCCGGGCCAGCCGGGCGATGCGCACCGCCTCCTGGGCGTTCCGGGCCCCGGAGGTGTTGGGCAGGAGGGTGACCCCCTTGGGGATGTAGTCCAGGATGTTCTCCTCCTCCCGGGTGTTGGCCCGGCGGACGGCCAGGGTGATGAGCTCCGCCCCGGCGTCCTGGACGGCGGCCTGGATGAGCTTCAGGGAGTATTTCCCAGACCCCAGGATGAACCGGGAGGTAAAGGTGTGCCCGCCGAGGACCAGCGGGTCGTGGGTTTGCTTCATATGGCTTGCCTTCTTTCTAAGGTTCGTATTCTTTGGCCAAAAGGCGCAGGACCATGTGGGCCTGGTGTCCGGCGCACACCGCCACCCGGGAGGCCACCAGGCCCAGGCCGCCGGCCACGTCGCTGACCCCGTCCCCGCAGAGGTAGAACCGGGGCCCCAGGCGGCGGGTGGTGATGGCGTTGGCCGAGCCCAGCCCCGCCATCCCCGAGGCGGCCACCAGGAACTTCTCCGGGAAGTGCTCCAGCACGCCGTTGACCAGCATGGCCTTGGCCTCGGCCTGGTCAAAGGCCTCGCAGACGCAGTCCGCTCCGGCCAGGAGGGGGACCAGGTTGTCCTCCGTGACCTGGACCACCTGGGGGTCCAGGGCCAGGTAGGGGTTGACTTCCCGGAGGATGTCCGCCAGGGCCAGGGCCTTGGGCTGGCCCACCTGGCGGGGGAGGTACTGCTGGCGGTGGAGGTTGGACAGCTCCACCCGGTCAAAGTCCAGCAGGATCAGCTTCCCCACCCCGGCCCGGGCCAGGGTGAGGGCGATGTGGGACCCCAGCCCCCCCAGGCCGCAGAGGGCCACGGTGGCGGCGGAGAACTTCTCTTGCAGGGCCCTGCCGTGGCGCGCTTCCAGGGCGGCCTGCCACTGGGCCTGGGAGGGGAGCATCTCAGCCCCCTCCCACGAACTGGACAATCTCCACCGCGTCCCCGTCGGCCAGGATGGTCTGGCCGTACCGGGCCCGGGGGACGATGTCCCCGTTGCGCTCCACGGCCACCTTGGCCGGGTCGTACCCCGCCTGGGTGAGGTAGGCCAAGAGGCTCTCCCCCCCGGCGGGGGTGGGGCTGCCGTTGATGGTTACCATAGCTGCACCTCCTGAAACGTCAAATGGGACGCGGCCTGATCCGGCTGCGTCCCATCGCCCCTGCGGGCGTGATTCCCTCCGTTGGCATTACCCAAATCAGGTTGCGGGTCGAGGGGCACACCCTCCTCTCAGCCTGTCTGCAAGCTCCCCGGGTTTTTGTATGGGTCTATTATATACGCATCCCCGGGGGAGCGCAAGGGGGAAGTTTGCCCCCTCAGCGGGCCTGGGCCTGGTAGCCCTCCCCCCAGGCCTGGAGGGCGTCCAGAATGGGGCGCAGGCTTTTGCCCAGGTCGGTGAGGCTGTACTCCACCCGGGGCGGGACCTCGGCGTACACCTGGCGGTGGACCAGGCCCTTGGCCTCCATGTCCCTCAGCTGGGCGGTGAGGACCTTTTGGGACACGCTGCCGATGGACTTCTTCAGCTCCCCGAAGCGCTTGGTGCCGGGGAGCAGGTCCCGCAGGATCAGCACCTTCCACTTGTCGCCGATGAGGGTGAGGGTGGTCTCCACCGGGCAGGCGGGGAGGGGGGTGACGGTCTCCATGGGATTGCCTCCTTCCAATGGTATCCTTTTGGTAACTACAGCACAAAAAAGTGCTTACTTTACAAACACGCCGTACAGCCTTAGTATAACCGTGCAGGGGGGACATGGCAACCCCCAAAATCCAATCCCAGCGCAGGAGGTATTTGTCATGAACGAAGTCGTACAGTTTTTACAGGCCAATCCCGTGCAGTACCTGGCCACCGTGGGCCGGGACGGCAAGGCCAAGTGCCGCCCCTTCATGTTTGCCGTGGAGATGGACGGCAAGCTGTGGTTCTGCACCAACAACCAGAAGGACGTCTACAAGGACATGCAGGCAAACCCCTACGTCCAGGTCTCCGTGGCCAGCCCGGACTATGCCTGGATCCGCCTCAGCGGCCAGGCGGTGTTTGAAGACAATCAGGCCGCCAAGGAGATGTGCATGCAAAACCCCATTGTCCAGGGGCAGTACGGGGACGCCTCCAACCCCATCTTCGTGGTGTTCTACCTGAAGGACGCCCACGGGGTGATCGCCGACTTCACCGGCAACCCGCCCAGAAGCTACGACCTGTAAGCCCCGCCCACAAGACAGACACCAGCCCCGCAAGCGCCAGGCTTGCGGGGCTGGACATTTTTTGTGGGGACCAGCTCAGGGCTGGGCGGGCGGGGCAGGCTCCTCCCGCCCCAGCTTCCGCCAGCGGCCCCGGCGGAAGTAGAGGAGCAGGACGGTCACCGTCACCGCCCAGGAGATGGGGTAGCAGATGGAGATGCTCAGCAGGCTGGTCCAGTGGGGGACCACGAAGAACACCCACAGGATCCGCAGCCCGCAGATGCCCCCCACGCTGATGACCATGGGGACCAGGGCGTCCCCGGAGCCCCGGAGGGCGTTGGCCAGGACCTCAATGAAGGTCCACAGGAAGTAGAAGGGGACGAAGTAGCCCATGATCTCAATGGCGTACTGGATCACCTGGGGGTTGTCGGTGAAGATGCGGAAGCAGTAGCGGGCAAAGACCAGCAGGAGCACGGAGAGGACCACCGTCATCCCCAGGGCGATTTTCAGGCACACCCGGACGCTGGCGCGCATCCGGTCGTACTTCCCCGCCCCGTAGTTCTGGCCCACGAAGGCCATGATGGCCACCCCGAAGGAGATCATCAGGGACCAGTAGATCCCGTCCACCTTGCTGGTGGCCGACCAGGCGGCCACGGCGTCGGTCCCCAGGGTGTTGATGGGGACCTGGATGAGGAGGTTGGACACGGCGTACATGGCGCTCTCGATGGCGGCGGGGACGCCGATGCCCAGGATGTGGACCAGGGTGGGCCCGTGGACCCGGATCTGCCGGGGGTGGAGGCGATAGTCCCCCTGGGCCCGGGCCAGCTGCCGGAGGATCAGCAGGGCGCTGGTGAGGTTGGCGATGGTGGTGGCGATGGCCGCCCCGGCCACCCCCAGGTGGAACCCCGCCACAAACAGCAGGTCCAGCACCACGTTCAGCAGGCAGCAGACGATGAGGTAGTACAGGGGCCGCCGGGCATCCCCCACCGCCCGGAGGATGCCCGAGCCCATGTTGAACAGCAGGGTGGGGATGGTCCCCAGGAAGTACAGGCGGAGGTAGAGGGTGGCGTCGCCCATGATCTCCTCGGGGTTTTTGGTCCAGCGGAGGGCGTCGGGGGTGAGGAGGATCCCCACCACCGTGATGGCCGCCCCCGCCAGCAGGCTGAAGGCGATGGCCGAGTGGACGGCGTGGTGGAGCTTTTCCTTGTCCCCGGCGCCGTAGCCGTGGGAGATCACCACCGTGGCCCCGGAGGACAGGCCGGTGAAGATCCCCACCACCAGCTGGACGATCACCGCCGCGGAGCCCCCCACGGCGGCCAGGGCGTCGGAGCCCACGAACTGCCCCACGATGACGGCGTCCACGGTGCTGTAGAACTGCTGGAACAGGGTTCCGGCGGCGATGGGCAGCAGGAAGAGCAGCAGCTTCTTCCAGATGACCCCTTCCGTCAGGTCCAGGTTGCGCTGGGCGGTGTCCATGGGCCGCGTCTCCTTTCCTTCCCAGCCAGACAACAGCGAGACGCCGTGGACGCGGCGTCTCGACAGATGGCGGATTTTATGATACTATCCTAGAAGATGCGGCGGGGAAAAGCAATCCCCCCCGCCGGAAAAATTTTCGGGAGAAAGGAAGGGGTCCTTTATGCACATTCCCACCTGCCCCAGCCAGGCCGTGGCGGTGCTCTCCTTTCAGGAGGCGCTGGTGCCCACCAACCAGGACTATGACCGGGACACCTGGCTCTACGTCCCCGACCACTATGCCGAGTACCGGTATCTCCTGGGCACCCGGGGGGTCAATCCCCTGATCTGCATCGGCATCAACCCCTCCACCGCCGCTCCGGGGGATCTGGACAACACCCTGAAGTCGGTGGAGCGCATCGCCGCCGGGAACGGGTTTGACAGTTTCCTGATGTTCAACGTCTATGCCCAGCGGGCCACCCGGCCGGAGGACATGGACCGGGTGTGCAACCAGGCCCTCCACCGGGAGAACATGGCGGCTTTCCGGTACGTCCTCTCCCAGGTGGGGGCGGGATATGCCCCGGCGGTGTGGGCGGCCTGGGGGACCATCATCGAAAAGCGCCCCTACCTCCCCCAGTGCCTGCGGGACATGGCGGCCATCGGGGCGGAGTACGGGGCCCGGTGGCTGTGCGCCGGGAAGTGCTCCAAGAAGGGCCACCCCCACCACCCCCTCTACCTGCGCAAAGACGAGGCAGTGCGGCCCTTTGACCTTGAGTCCTATCTGGAGACGTTATGACGAGAACACCACCCTCTCCAGCCGAGACCCGGCGGGATGGGTGGTGTTCTTTCATGCCCTCTGGGCCCGCCGCCCGGCCCGGTAGGCCAGGGCCACGCAGACCAGGGAGACCACGATGGTGATGGAGAAGAGGACGTAGGCGGGGAGGTAACTCCCCCCCAGATGGTCGGCCAGGACCCCCGGCAGGCTGGCAAAGGCCAGGGCGCCCCCGGCGTAGATCACCTGGAGCCGCCGGACCACCGTGGGGTACTGCGCCGACGGGGCCAGGTCGTTGGCCCACACCGAGGGGCCCATGGTGGCGATGGGGTAGCCCATCCCCACGCACAGGGCCATGGCCACCCCCAGGGCCACGCTGCCGGTGAAGGCCAGGCAACACAGGACGTGCCCCACCAGGAGGACGGCCCCGAAGAGCAGGGTGCTCTTCCCCGCCCCGATGAGGTCGGTGACCTCCCCGAAGACCAGCTTTCCCACCACCAGCATCACCCCGATGATGCTGATGAGCAGGGCCACCGTGGCCGCCGGGAAGCCCTCGGAGGTGTACAGCACCGACAGGTGGGAGAACCCCGGGTTGGCCAGGGCCCCCATGAACAGGCTGGCCAGGCCCAGCAGCAGCCACAGCTGCCCCGCCATTCCCTGGCGGGGGGGATGGTCCGCTGCCGCGGGCTGGGATGCCTCAGCCTGTTCCTGGGCGGCCCCCTCCGGGGTCTGGCCGCAGGGGAGCAGGCCCTTGTCCGCCGGCTGGTTCTGCAGCACCAGGAAGATCACCAGGGCGAAGGCGAAGATGGCCACGGCCTCCAGCCGGAAGGCGGTGGCCATGGACAGGTTCTCCACCAGGGAGGTGGTCACCGGGGGGAGGATGATCGTGGCCAGGCCGCTGCCTGAGGCGCAGATGCTCAGGGCCAGGGCCCGGTGGCGGAAGAACCACCGGTTGATGAGGATGGACACGGGGATCATGGACCCCAGGCCATAGCTCAGGCCGGACACGGCGGCCCCCAGGCAGAAGAGGGGATAGCCCTCCGCCAGGCTGTAGAGGAGGAAGGCCAGCCCCGCGCAGCAGGCGGCCAGCCCCGTCCCCACCCGGAGGGAGACTTTTTTGTAATAGAACCCGATGCCCAGCATGGCCACGAAGGACACCGCACACCGCAAGGTCACCAGGGAGGAGGTCTGGGCGTTGGTGAGCCCCTTCTCCTCCAGGATGAAGGGAAGGTAGACGGAAAACCCGTTGGACACCGTGCCCATGGTGACGAAGAGGAGGAGGGTGCAGGTGATGCACACCACCCAACCGTAGTGGAATTGTTTCAAGGGGATCGCCTCCTTAGGCCCTGCCGTTTGGATGGAGTGCAGGCTCAACCCTGCGACGTGGTCACCCGCCCCTATCCGGGGCGGGGATCCAGGCTTTCTCTATGAGAAAGCCCGGACGCAAAGAGTCGCAGGGGGTTCCCCCCTGCACCCCAAAAAATAAAACCGCTCGCTGGGGCTCGCTCCATCTTTTGGGTTGGTGGCCTCTGCTACGGTCTCTTTCTGGCTCATGTTCACCAGACCAGATTTGGAAACGCATATTCGGAGAATATGTTTTGGCTGGATTTTGCTCTGTGAAAAAATCCAGTCTGAAAAATCTCAAAAAAGAAAGTTTCCAAATCAGGGCACGTAGGTGGGTCACGATAAAACCCACTGCCGTCCCGCTGCGTCGCTATCCCCAAAACAGAGCGAGCGAGCAGCGAGCGGCCTTGAAAACCGGGGTCCAGGGGCAAAGCCCCTGGTGTTCTTTCCTCCATTTCTCACATGAGAAATGGAGGCCGCCGGCAGGCACCCCCCGGGGCGCTGCGCCCCGAGGCCGCTTCCGAGGCACGGCCTGCAGGGTCCGTACCCAACCGGCGGCGCTTCCGCCGCCGCCCTATCCCTCCACCTGCCGCCGCCGGGCCAGGTTGAGGACCCCCTCCTGCCGGCGGGCCAGGTGGGGGAGGGTGGCCTCCAGCCCCAGGGCCACCGCCCGGAGGGGGTCCTCGGCCAGGTGGGTGGACATCCCCGTCTCCTGGGCCAGGAGGGTGTCCATCCCCCGCAGCAGGCTCCCGCCCCCGGTGAGGAGCAGGCCGCTCTCGGCCACGTCGGCGGCCAGCTCCGGCGGGGTGCGCTCCAGCACGTCCTGGACGGCGGCCACGATCTTCCGGGCCACCGGGGCCAGGGCCTCCTCGGTCTCCTTGCCGGAGAGGGTGACCTCCCGGGGCAGGCCGGTGTTCAGGCACCGGCCCTTCACCGCCAGGGTGGCCTCCCCCTCCCCGGCCACCTGGCCGATGGCGCACTTCACCCCCTCGGCGGTGCGGCTGCCGATGAGCAGCTGGTGCCGCTCCCGGACGTACTGGATGAGGGCGGCGTCGAACTGATCCCCGGCGGTGGTGAGGCAGGTGGAGGCCACCACGCCTCCCAGGGCGGCCACCGCCACGTCGGTGGTCCCGCCGCCGATGTCCACCACCATGTGGCCCTCGGGCTGGGCGATGTCGATCCCCGCCCCCAGGGCGGCGGCCAGGGGCTCCTCCATGAGGTAGACCCGCCGGGCCCCGGCCTGGAGGCCGGCCTCCACCACCGCCCGCTCCGCCACCTCGGAGATCCCCGAGGGGACGGACACCAGCAGCCGGGGTTTCAGCAGCCGCCCCGGGACGGCTTTGTGGAGAAAGGCCCGCACCATGGCCTCGGCCATGGTGCAGTCTGAGATGACCCCCTCCCGCAGGGGGCGCACCGCCACCAGGTCCCCGGGGGTCCGGCCCAGCATCTGCTGGGCGGCCTGGCCCACTTGAAGGACCTTGCCGGTGTGCCGGTCCACCGCCACCACAGAGGGTTCCTGGAGGAGGATCCCCCGCCCCCGCACCGCCACCAGCACCGAGGCGGTGCCCAGGTCCATGGCGATGGCCCGGGCGAAGCCTCCCTGTCCGCGCTTGTCCAATATCCGCACGCCCCTTTCCCGTTGGTTTGCATAAGGGGAGTATACCCCAGACAGCAAGAGGCTTTCCCACGAAATATGGGAAAGCCTCGTTTGGGTCAATCCAGTTGGGAGGGGGTCCTGGCCAGGGCGGCGGCCACCACCTGGGTGGCCCCGGCAGCCCGGAGGGTGCGGGCGGCCTCGTCCAGGGTGGCCCCGGTGGTGAGGATGTCGTCGATCACCAGCACCCGCTGGCCGGCCACGGCCTCGGGGCGGGGCACGGCATAGACCCCCGCCACGTTGGCCCGCCGCAGCCGCCCCTGGGCGAGGGAGGACTGGGCGGGGTTGTGCCCCGTCTTGGCCAGCAGGGGGACGGCCTGGGTCCCCAGGGCCTTGGCGGTCTCCTGGGCCAGGAGCTGGGCCTGGTCGTATCCCCGCTCCTTCAGCCGGGCGGGGGAGACGGGGACCCAGGTGAGCACATCGTAGGTCCCGGGGAGATAGGTGCGGATGGTCTGGGCCAGCACCGGGCCATAGACGGCGGCGTACCCCTTCTGCCCGGAGAACTTGAACCGGCGCAGGGAGTCCCGCAGCTCGTCCCGGTACCACCCGGCGCAGGCGCACCGGACGAAGGCGTTCCCCGCCGACACCGCCTGGGGCCCCTCGATCCAGAAGGCGGCCTGGCGGCAGTGGGGGCAGGGCCCCTCCCCCGCCAGGGGGCGGTTACAGAAGGGGCATTTCGGTGGGAAGAGCAGGTTCAGCAGTTGTTGGCGCAGTGACATGGTTCTCCTCCTGTTCCGCGGCGGTGCGGGACAGCCGGGCCCGCAGGCCGCTGTACCGCCGCTGCTGGCGGTCGTTGGCAGCCATCCGGGCCAGCACGGCCTCGTCCCCCACCAGGATGAGCAGCTCCCGGGCCCGGGTCATGGCGGTGTACAGCACCCCCCGGGTGAGGAGCATGGGGGCGGCCTCCACCGCCGCCAGGATCACCGCCCGGTATTCGCTGCCCTGGGCCTTGTGGACGGTGATGGCGTAGGCCGGCTCCAGCTGGTTCATCATGTCGGGGGTGTACTGGGCCAGGTGGCCCTCGAAGTCCACGGTAACCAGACCCCCGGGGTCGATGGACTGGACCCGGCCGATGTCCCCGTTGAAGATCCCCATGCCCACCTCCTTGCCGTCGGCGGACTGCCAAAGGACGTCGTAGTTGTTCTTCACCTGCATCACCCGGTCCCCCTCCCGGAAAAAGACGGGGCCGAAGGCCCGCTCCCGCTTGTCCGGGGCGGGGGGATTCACCGCCGCCTGGAGGGCCCGGTTCAGGGCGGCGGTGCCCGCCGGCCCCTTCCGGGTGGGGGAGAGGACCTGGATCTGGTCCGAGGGGATGCCCAGGTTCTGGGGCAGCCGCCGGCGGCACAGGTCCACGATGGTCTCCACCGCGTCCTCCGGCCGGAGGCGGCGGAGGAAGAAGCTGTCCCCCTTGGCGTCGTTGACCAGGTCGGGGCAGCGGCCCTCGTCCACCGCCCGGGCCCCCCGGATGATGGCCGAGGCCGCCGCCTGGCGGAAGATCTCCGTCAAGCGCAGGGTGGGCAGCCGCTGGGAGCGGAGCAGGTCGGACAGCAGGTTCCCCGGCCCCACCGAGGGCAGCTGGTGGGGGTCCCCCACCAGCACCAGGCGGCAGCCCCCGGGGAGGGCGGCCAGCAGGGCCTGCATCAGCACCACGTCCACCATGGAGGCCTCGTCCAGGATCACCGCGTCGGTGTCCAGGGGCTCCCGCTGGTTGTGGGCGAAGGTGAGGCCCCCGGTGGCGCCGTCGTACCGGGTCTCCAGCAGGCGGTGGATGGTGGAGGCCTCCGCCCCGCAGGTCTCCCCCAGGCGCTTGGCCGCCCGGCCGGTGGGGGCGGTGAGGGCGGTGCGCAGCCCCAGGTGGTCAAACAGGGCCAGAATCCCCCGCAGGGAGGTGGTCTTTCCGGTGCCCGGCCCCCCGGTGAGGAGCATCACCTGCCGCCGGGCGGCGGTTTTCACCGCCTCCACCTGGAGGGGGGCATAGGTGAGGCCCTGGTCCCGCTGGATCTGCACCAGCAGTTCCTCCAGGTCCTCCGGGGGGCACAGCTCCCCCCCGTCCATGGCCAGCAGGGCGTGGGTGATGTAGGTTTCGCAGTCGTAGAGCTTGGCCAGGTAGCAGGCGTCCTGGCCGGCGATGGTCTCCCGGACCACTTTGCCCTGGTCCATCAGGTCCTGGAAACAGGCCTCTACGGCCCCCTCTTCCGCCCCCAGCAGCCGCCGGGCGGCGGCCAGGAGCTTGGCGTAGGGGAGGAAGACGTGGCCGTTGTCCAGGTTGTGGGAGAGGGTGTACACCACCCCGGCCTCCAGCCGCACCGGGTCGTCGGGGGCGAAGCCCAGGTCCAGGGCCAGCTTGTCCGCCGGGGGGAAGGGGACGCAGAGGGGCTCCTCCATGAGCAGGTAGGGGTTGGCCCGGAGGGCGGGGAGGACCAGGTCCCCGTACCGCCGGTACAGGGGGGCGGCGATGGACAGGGGCAGCCCGTGGGCGGAGAGGAAGTCCAGCAGCCGGCGCATGGCCAGCTGCTGGCACAGGGACTGGTGGATGGTCTCCGCCCGCCGAGGGGAGATCCCCCGGACCTGGGTGAGCTTCTGGGGGTCCTCCTCGATGATGGTGAGGACCTCCTCCCCGAAGGTGTCCACCAGCCGCCGGGCGGTGGCGGCGCCGATGCCCTTCACCGCCCCGGAGGAGAGGTACTCCACCAGAGCCTTTTCCCCCACGGGCATCCGGCGCTCCACGATCTCTGCCTTGAACTGCTCCCCATAGGTGCTGTGGCGGGTCCACTGGCCGTGGAGGGAGAGGCCCTCCCCGGGGCTCACCCCGGGCATGGTGCCCACCACGGTGACCTCCTCCCCCTGGGAGGGCGCCTCCAGGCGCAGGATGGTATAGCCGTTCTCCTCGTTGCGGTAGATCACCGAGGAGACGGTGCCGTCCAGAAAGATCAGTTCAGAGGGAGAAGTAGCCATGGTCACCTTTCCTTTGCAGAATGTAGGTCGCCTCCTCCGCCGGGCAGAAGAGGAGGGCGGGGTCCCGCCGCTGGAGGCTCCGCACCAGGGCCAATCCCTGGGGGGAGAGGCCGGCGTCCACCACCAGGGGGGTGAAGGGGGCCAGCTTTTCCCCCTGGAGCCACCGCAGGTGGCGCAGGGCCTGTTCCAGGCCCTCCCCGTCCCCGGCGGCGGGGATCACGGCGAACACCGGGGTGCCCCCCTGGGCGGGGGCGGCCAGCCGCAGCAGCAGCCAGTGCCCCAAAAGCACCAGCAGGGCGGAGCCCACGAAAGCCAGCAGAATATCCACAGGCAACACCTCCGCCCCATGGTATGCCCGGGGGCGGCAGGGGGGAACTTGTCCCGGGGGTTATTTTTCCAAAATCCGTTTCAGGTACTGCCCGGTGTAGGAGGTTTCACACTGGGCGACTTCTTCCGGGGTGCCGGTGCACACCACCCGGCCGCCGCCGCTGCCCCCCTCGGGGCCCAGGTCGATGACGTGGTCGGCCCACTTGATGACGTCCAGGTTGTGCTCGATGACCACCACGGTGTTGCCCCCCTCCACCAGGCGGTCCAGCACCTCCAGGAGCTTGTGGACGTCATAGGTGTGCAGGCCGGTGGTGGGCTCGTCTAGGATATAGATGGTCTTGCCGGTGGACCGGCGGGACAGTTCCGTGGCCAGCTTCACCCGCTGGGCCTCCCCCCCGGAGAGGGTGGTGGAGGACTGGCCGATTTTGAGGTAGCCCAACCCCACGGAGGAGAGGGTCTCCAGCTTCCGCCGGAGCTTGGGGAGGTTGGAGAAGAACTCCAGCCCCTCGTCCACGGTCATGTTCAGCACGTCGTGGATGTTCTTGCCCTTGTATT
This sequence comes from Candidatus Evtepia faecavium, assembly GCA_019115545.1. Classification (GTDB taxonomy): domain Bacteria; phylum Bacillota; class Clostridia; order Oscillospirales; family Oscillospiraceae; genus Evtepia; species Evtepia faecavium. Next base: position 6,890 of record DXDK01000031.1, on the reverse strand, counting down.
TCACCTCCAGGGTCTCCCGGTTGTACCGCTTGCCCTTGCACACCTCACAGGGGACGTAGATGTCCGGCAGGAAGTGCATCTCGATCTTCAGCAGGCCGTCCCCGGCGCAGGACTCGCACCGGCCCCCCTTCACGTTGAAGGAGAACCGGCCCGGCCCGTAGCCCCGGGACTTGGCGTCGGGGGTGGAGGCAAAGAGCTCCCGGATGTCCCCAAAGAGCCCCGTGTAGGTGGCGGGGTTGGAGCGGGGGGTGCGGCCGATGGGGGACTGGTCGATGGCGATGACCTTGTCCAGGAATTCCTCCCCTTCGATGCCCTCGTGCTTGCCGGGGCGGACCTTCATGCGGTTCAAATCGGCCCCCAGACGCTTGAAGAGGATTTCGTTGACCAGGGAGGATTTTCCCGACCCGGACACCCCCGTCACGCAGGTGAAGGTGCCCAGGGGGAAGGAGACATCCACATGGTCCAGGTTGTTTTCCTGGGCCCCCCGGATGGTCAGGGCGTGGCCGTTGCCCGGCCGGCGCCGGGGGGGGACGGGGATCTGCTTGGCCCCGGAGAGATACTGGCCGGTGATGGACTCCGGGCAGGCCATGATCTCCTCCGCAGTCCCGGCAGCCACCACCTGGCCCCCGTGGACCCCGGCGGCAGGGCCGATGTCCACGATGTAGTCGGCAGCGCGCATGGTGTCCTCGTCGTGCTCCACCACGATGAGGGTGTTGCCCAGGTCCCGCAGATGCTTTAAGGTTTCCAGCAGCATGTCGTTGTCCCGCTGGTGCAGGCCGATGGAGGGCTCGTCCAGGATATAGAGGACCCCCATCAGGGAGGAGCCAATCTGGGTGGCCAGACGGATGCGCTGGCTCTCGCCGCCGGACAGGGACCCGGCCTGGCGGCTGAGGGTGAGGTAGGACAGGCCCACGCTCTGCAGGAAGGTCAGCCGGGAGCGGATCTCTTTCAAAATCTGCTGGGCAATCTGGGCCTGGGTTTCGGTAAGGGTAAGCTCGTCCACAAAGGATAGGGCGTCGGTGACCGACTTGTGGCAGAAGGTGTCGATGTCCAGCCCACCTACGGTGACGGCCAGGGCCTCCTTTTTTAGCCGCCGCCCCTGGCAGGTGGGGCAGGGGCACTGGCTCATGCACTCCTCCAGCTCCTTGCGGGAGGCGTCGGACTGGGTCTCGGTAAAGCGGCGCTCCACGTTGTTCAGAATACCCTCAAAGGCCTGCTGGAAGGTCCCCCGACCATCGGCCCGCTCATAGGTCAGCTTTAGTTTCTCCCCCTTGGTGCCCCGGAGGATGACCTCCTGGGCCTCGGCGGGCAGGTCCCGGAAGGGGGTGTGCAGGGAGAAGCCGTACTTCTTCCCCAGCGCCTCAAAATACATCCGGGCGATGGAGTCCCCCTTCACATTCTGCCAGCCGGAGACGGCGATGGCTCCGTCCAGAATGGACAGGGAAGGGTTGGGGATGACCAGCTGGGGGTCGGCCTTCATCTGGCTGCCCAGACCCGTGCAGGTGGGGCAGGCCCCGAAGGGGCTGTTGAAGGAGAACATGCGGGGAGTTAACTCCTCGATGGAGATGCCGCAGTCCTCGCAGGCGTAGTTCTGGGAGAAGGAGAGGTCCCGGTCCTCCTGGACCAGGTTGATGAGCACCAGGCCCCCGGCCAGGCCGGCGGCGGTCTCCACCGAGTCGGTGAGACGGCGGGTGATGTCCGGGCGGATGACCAGGCGGTCCACCACGATCTCGATGCTGTGCTTCTTGTTCTTCTCCAACGGGATCTCTTCCGTCAGTTCGTACAAGGCCCCGTCGGCCCGGCAGCGGACGTAGCCCGATTTCCGGGCGTTCTCCAGCACCTTGGCGTGCTCCCCCTTCTTGCCCCGGACCACGGGGGCCAGGACCTGGATGCGGGTTCCCTCGGGCAGGGCCATGATCTGGTCGATGATCTGGTCCACCGTCTGCTGGCGGATCTCCTTGCCGCACTTGGGGCAGTGGGGGGTGCCCACCCGGGCCCAGAGGAGACGGAGGTAGTCATAGATCTCCGTCACCGTGCCCACGGTGGAGCGGGGGTTCTTGCTGGTGGTCTTTTGGTCGATGGAGATGGCGGGGGACAGGCCGTCGATGTAGTCCACGTCGGGCTTTTCCATCTGGCCCAGGAACATCCGGGCGTAGGAGGACAGGGACTCCACATAGCGGCGCTGGCCCTCGGCATAGATGGTGTCGAAGGCCAGGGAGGACTTGCCCGACCCGGACAGGCCGGTGATGACCACCAGCTTGTCCCGGGGGATGGACACGTCGATATTTTTCAAATTGTGGGCGCGGGCGCCCTTGACATAGATGTGAGATTGCATAGAGGATCGTTCTCCGTTGGTATTATTGCTGGGTCAGGTCGGCGATCTGGCCGCCCACCAGGGCGATGAGATCGTCGGGGGCCACCTCTACCTGGTGGCCGATCTTCCCGGCGGAGCAGACCATGGTGTCCACCAGGATGACCTCTTCGGCGAAAAAGGTGGGAAAGGCCTTGGCCATGCCCACCGGGGAGCAGCCCCCGTGGACGTAGCCGGTGAGGGGGAGGAGTTTCTTCTGGGGCAGCATGGCGATGGACTTGACCCCGGCGGCCTTGGCGGCCTTTTTCAGGTCCAGGGTCTCGGCCACGGGGATGACGAAGACGAAGTGCTCCCCCTTGGGCCCCTCGGCCACCAGGGTCTTAAAAACCTCCTCCGGGGGCTTGCCCAGGATGCGGGCGGCGGTGACCCCGTCGGGGACGTGGTTCTTGTCCAGGTCCAGGATGTGGTGGGTGCAGGGGATGCCGGCGGCCTCCAGGAGGCGGATGACGTTGGTTTTTTCTTCCTTGTTCTTTGCCATAGGTTCACCTCAGAATATAGACGGAGACCAGGATGCACACCAGCCCCAGCAGGACCCCCAGGGTCATGGGCTCCCCAAAGGCGGCGATGCCCACCAGGGAGGCCACCACCGGCTCGATGGAGGCCAGGATGGAGGCCTTGCCGCTGTCGCCCAGGTCGTTGAGGCCCTTGGTGTACAGCAGGTAGGGGAAGACCGTGCCCAGGAGCATGAGCCCCAGTGAGAGCAGGATGCCCGTGGGGGAGTGGAAGGTGGTGGCCAGGTCCTGGGTGTTGGTCATGAACAGGGAGCCGATGCCGGCGATGAGGAAGGTGTAGAAGGTAACGGTAAAGGGCTGATAGTGTTGCAGGGCCAGGCGGCCGAAGATGGTATAGGAGCTGTAGAACAGCCCGCTGCCGATGCCCAGCAGCAGCCCCTCGGTGGTCACGGTGAGCTGGCCATTTAGGATGCCCGCCACAAAGCAGCAGCCCAGGAAGGCGATGACCAGTGCGATCAGCTTCCGCTTGGTGATCTTATCCTTCCAGATGATGGCTGAGAGAATGACCACGAAGGTGGGGGCGGTGTAGAGCAGGATGGCGGCCACCGCCAGGGAGGAGACCTGCTGGCTGCGGAAGTAGCACAGGGTAAAAAAGAGGATGCTCACCAGCCCCGAGCACAGGAACAGGGGGATGTGTTTCAGGCGGATGCGAAAAATGCTCCGGTCATAAAAGAGGAAGATGAGGGCCAGAATGGCGCAGGCCCCCAGGTTGCGCAGCATGACCACCGTCTCCGGGGCGATGCCCAGGGCGGACAGGTTGCGGTTGAACAGCCCCAGACAGCCCCACAGGGAGCCGGCCAGGAGGATGCAGACCATGGCCAGGTTCTTGTGCTTGACGGGGGAAACGGTTTGCTTTTGCTCGTCCATGGGGAAGGTCTCCTTTCCGGTAAAGTCAGTCGGCGGTCTCTTTGCCCCGCAGCTCGATGATCTGGTCCCGGAGGATGGCGGCGTACTCGAATTCCAGCCGCCGGCTGGCCTCCTTCATCTCCTTTTCCAGGTTGGCGATGAGGTTGGCCTTTTCCTTCCGGGTCAGGGCCTTGGGGCTCTTGGCCCGGCCGTCCTTGCCGTCGGCGGCGTGGGAGATCTCGATGAGGTCCCGGACGGACTTGACCACGGTCTTGGGCACGATGCCGTGGGCCTGGTTGTAGGCGTCCTGGATCTCCCGCCGGCGCTGGGTCTCCTCCATGGCCGCGGCCATGGAGGGGGTGACCCGGTCGGCGTAGAGGATGACCACGCCCTGGGCGTTCCGGGCGGCCCGGCCGATGGTCTGGATGAGGGAGGTCTCCGAGCGGAGAAAGCCCTCCTTGTCCGCGTCCAGGATGGCCACCAGGGAGACTTCGGGCAGGTCTAACCCTTCCCGCAGCAGATTGATGCCCACCAGCACGTCGAAGGTCCCCAGGCGCAGGTCCCGGATGATCTCCATGCGCTCGATGGTGTCGATGTCGTGGTGCATGTACCGCACCCGGATGCCCGCCCCCTGGAGGTAGGCGGTGAGGTCCTCGGCCATCTTTTTCGTCAGGGTGGTCACCAGCACCCGCTCCTGGCGAGCGGTGCGGAGATGGATCTCCCCGATCAGGTCGTCGATCTGCCCCTCCACCGGGCGCACCAGCACCTGGGGGTCCAGCAGGCCCGTGGGACGGATGACCTGCTCCACGATCTGCCCCGAGCGGCTGCGCTCATACTCCCCGGGGGTGGCGGAGACGTAGATGACCTGGTTGAGCCGCTGGGAAAATTCCTCAAAGTTCAGCGGCCGGTTGTCAAAGGCGCAGGGCAGGCGGAAGCCGTAGTCCACCAGGGTGGTCTTCCGGGCCCGGTCCCCGGCGTACATGGCCCGGACCTGGGGGAGGGTGACGTGGCTCTCGTCGATAAAGAGCAGGAAATCCTTGGGGAAGTAGTCCAGGAGGGTCATAGGAGGCGACCCGGCGGGCCGGCCGGCGATAACCCGGCTGTAGTTCTCAATGCCCGAGCAGTAGCCCAGCTCCCGCATCATCTCAATGTCGTACAGGGTGCGCTGGGAGATGCGCTGGGCCTCGATGAGCTGGTCGTTGGCCTTGAAGAAGGCCACCCGTTCGTCCAGCTCCCGGTAAATTTCCTGGATGGCGGCGGCCATCTTCTCCTTGGAGGCCACATAGTGGGAGGCGGGGTAGATGGCCACATGGTCCACCACCCGGGTGGGGGTGCCGGTGACGACGTTAATCTCGCTGATCCGGTCGATCTCGTCCCCGAAAAACTCCACCCGGATGGCCCGGTCGCTGGAGTAGACGGGAAAAATCTCCACCGTGTCCCCCCGCACCCGGAAGCGGTTGCGGTCAAAAGCCACGTCGTTGCGCTCGTAGCGGATCTCGGTGAGCTTGTTGAGCAGTTCCGTCATGGGCCGCTCCTGGCCGGTGCGCAGGGAGATGACCATGTTGGAGTAGTCGATGGGGTCCCCCAGGCCGTAGATGCAGGAGACCGAGGCCACCACGATCACGTCCCGGCGCTCAAAGAGGGCGGAGGTGGCCGAGTGGCGGAGCCGTTCGATCTCGTCGTTGATGGCGCTGTCCTTTTCGATAAAGGTGTCCGTGTGGGGAATGTAAGCCTCCGGCTGGTAGTAGTCATAGTAGCTGACGAAGTATTCCACGGCGTTGTTGGGGAAAAACTCCTTGAACTCCGCGCACAGCTGGGCGGCCAGGGTCTTGTTGTGGGCCAGGACCAGGGTGGGCCGCTGGACCTTTTCAATGACCTTAGCCATGGTAAAGGTCTTGCCGGAGCCGGTGACCCCCAGCAGGGTCTGTTCGTCCAGCCCCAGCTCCACCCCCTGGGCCAGGCTGGCGATGGCCTCGGGCTGGTCCCCAGAAGGGGTGTAGTCGCTGACGACTTGAAATTTGGGCATAGAAACCTCCCAATCTGCAACAGTCTATGCCCCCCGGTGGGCGGGGCGTGCCCCTTGGTCCGGCGGCGGTCAAAGGGGCGTGAGATAACGGCTGTCCCGCAGGGAGACCATGTCGTCATCGGTGAGGATGACGTGGTCGTAGAGGGTGATGCCGAGGGGCTTGAGGGAATCTTGAATGTATCGGGTGAGGAAAAGGTCCTCCTGGGAAGGGGTGGCCAGGCCGCTGGGGTGGTTGTGGGCCAGGACCACCACGGTGGCGTTCAAGGCCAGGGCCTCGGTGGTGATCTTCCGCAGGCTGATCTCATTGGCGTTGGGGGTGCCCTCGCTGAGGGGGCGCACGCCCAGGAGCTTGCCCTTGCTGTCGAAGCAGGCCAGGAAGGACTTCTCGTTCCGGGCCCCAAAGAAGTAGGGGGTGAACAGGGCGTGAAGGGTGGCGCTGTCCGAGAGGATGACCTCCGCGCTGGTGCGGGAGGCCAGGTACCGGGCAGCGATGGCGGGGATCAGCTTGAGGAGGACCACCGTGTTTTCCCCCACACCGGGGACCTTGCGCAGGTCATCGGGGGAGGCGTCCAGCACCCCCGCCAGGGAACCGAAGGTGTCCAGCAGCTGATGGGCCAGGGGGTTCACATCCCCCTGGCGGCGGGAGTAGAAGAGGAGGAGCTCCAGCACCCGGGGTTCTGAGACGTGGGCCAGGCCGCCCTGCAAGAACTCCTGTTTCATGCGGTCCCGGTGGCCTTCGTGGATGCCCATGGCGCCCTCCTTTCTGCCGGCGGCCGAGGAACCTTCTGGCGGCCGGTCCATGGGTTTGGTACCTTTTATCATACCGCGTTTTGGGCCGTTCGACAAGGGAAACCTCCGGCCCAAGGGGGGAAAATCGGAAGAAAGCCGCTGACAAAGGGGGAAAGTTATGGTATGATAGCCAGAAAGTGACTTGGGCCGGCCTCTGGGGCCGGCCGACCCAGAGAAGGAGGCGCATCCCATGCGCATGAGAAGAAAGAAGAATTTGATCCCCCGGATGGAGGCCTGCGCCGACTGGCTGATCCGGGACCCCCAGGCCCTCCGGGGGCAGTGGCGGTCCCTCCTGCCCGGGGCCCGGGAACTCCGGGTGGAGCTGGGCTGCGGCAAGGGGCGCTTT
>DXDK01000030.1 GCA_019115545.1 Candidatus Evtepia faecavium | reverse complement strand
CCGCTGCCGGAGGAGGACCGGGAGAGCAGCAGGGTGGCAAACCCATCCCCCTGGAGGGAGCCCATCTTCAGGTACTGCCCGTCATAGTCGTAGGTGGCGGCGATGACCCCGCTGGAGTCCAGGATCACCAGACTCTTGTCCCCCAGCAGCCAGCACCGGCTGGCGCTGTGGGAGGAGAGGATCACGTTGGACCCCAGGGAGAGGGTGCGGGTGGGCGCCTCGTTGGAGGAGAAGGTGTAATAGAGCAGGGTGTTTTCAAAGGACCCCTCCGCCTGGCCGGGGGAGATGAGATAGACCCCCTGGCAGTCCGGGGTGACCACCGCGTCGGAGATGTACCGGCTGGACAGGCGGATGGTCATCACGGCCTCGAAGTCCCGGTTATACACGGTGACCACGCCCTTGTACCCGCTGATCTTGGTGGTGACGGCCACCCAGCCGTCCTCGTTGATGGAGGCGCAGAGGATGGACTCCTCCTCCGTGAGGGTGAGGGAGTGGACCAGGGCGCCCCCGCCGATGACCCGGAGCTCCTGCCCCCCCACGTCGTAGACCACGGCGTAGTCCCCTGAGGCGTTCAGGGCGGGGGTGTTCATGGACACCGTCTCCCGCAGGCGGGGGGTGCCGGTGGGGGAGACCAGCTGGATCTGGGTCTGGGTGCAGATGAGCAGGTCGTCCTCCAGCCCCAGGAAGAGGCTGTTGGCCTGGGCGTTGTGGGCGAAGTTGTCGTCCTGTTGGGAATAGGTGGCCCAACGCAGCATGGCCGCGGCGTTGTCCCGGAAGACCGTGGCGGCCAGCAGGGCCAGCACCACCACGACCACCAGAACCAGCAGGAGCACCCGCTGCTTGCGGGTGAGCGTTGTCTTCCATTCTTGCAGTTTATTCATAGCACACCTCCAAGGGGCTGCGAAAAGTCATCAGGGAAGGCCGGGGATGGGGTACCAGAGGTTGGTCATGTACAGCCCCTGGGGGGGCGCCGTGGGGCCGGCGTCGGTGCGGTTGCGCCCCTCCAGCAGGGCGGGAATGTCGTCGGGGGAGAGCTTCCCCTCCGAGGCATATACGCAGGTGCCCACCATGGCCCGGACCATGTTGTACAGGAACCCGTCGGCGCACACCCGGCAGGAGATCAGCTGGTCCTGGCGGGTGATCTCGAAGTAGTGGACGGTGCGCACGGTGGTCTTGGTCTCGGTGCCCACCGAGCGCACGCAGGCGAAGTCGTGGGTGCCCACAAAGTGCTGGGCCGCCTGGTGCATCACCTGCTCGTCCAGGTGCTTGGGATAGAACCACACCCGGTCCACCAGAAAGGCGTTGCGGATGCGGGAGTTGTAGATGCGATAGGTGTATTCCTTCTTCAGGCAGCTGCCGATGGCGTTGAAGTCCTTGGGGACGGCGGTGGCCTTGGTGACCACGATGTCCCCGGGCAGGCGGGAGTTCACCGCCAGGGGGATGCGGTCACAGGGGATGGTGGAGGTGGTGCGGAAGTTGGCCACATAGACCTCGGCGTGGACGCCGGCGTCGGTCCGCCCGGCGCCGGTGCACTTCACCGGGTGGCCCATCACCTGGGCCAGGGCCTTTTCCAGGGTCTCGGCCACGGTGACGTCCCGCTTCTGCACCTGCCAGCCGTGGTAGGCGGTGCCGTCGTACATAAGGGTTAAGGCGATGTTGCGCATGCAGACCTCCCAAGTCACAATGAGGTTATAGGCCGAAAACCCGCAGGGCAATGATCCCCCCGCACAGGACCAGGCTGAAGAGCACCAGCCCCCAGTCCCGGCCGTGCATGGTGAGCTGGCGCAGGCTGGTGCGCCCCTCGTCCCCGTGGTAGCAGCGGCACTCCATGGCCACCGCCAGCTCCTCCGCCCGGCGGAAGGAGGAGATGAACAGAGGGATGAGGATGGGGACCAGGGCCTTGGCCTTCTGCACCAGGCCGCCGGTGTCAAAGTCGGCCCCCCGGGCCTTCTGGGCGGAGATGATCTTGTCCGTCTCCTGGATGAGGGTGGGGATGAACCGCAGGGCGATGCTCATGATCATGGACAGCTCGTGCACGGGGAACCCCACTCTCTTCAGGGGGCGCAGCAGCCGCTCCAGCCCGTCGGTGAGGGTGATGGGGGAGGTGGTATAGGTCAGCAGCAGGGTGCAGGCGATGAGCATCAGGATCCGGGCCACCATGAAGCCGGCCCGCCAGATGCCCTCCACCGTGATGGTGAGGATGCCGTAGCTCCACAGCACCGTGCCGTCGGCGGTGTAGAAGAGGTTCAACAGGGCGGTGAAGATCACCAGGAAGATCACCGGCTTCATCCCCTTGAGGAAGGCCTTGGGCTGCACCCGGGAGATGGCGATGCCGATGAGCAGCACCGCCAGGGCCACGCCGTAGGAGAGCAGGGAATTGCACAGGAAGATGGCCACGATGTAGATCACCGTGAAAATGATCTTCCCCCGGGGGTCAAACCGGTGGAGGAGGGAGTGGCCGGGGAAATACTGGCCCAGGGTGATGTCTTTCAGCGCCATTTACTTCCCCTCCTTTCTCTGCCGCCAGGCGGCCAGGAAGGAGGCCTTGGCCTGCTCCACTGTGTACACGGCGGGGTCCACGGGGGCCCCCATGGCCCGCAGGCGGGTGAACACCCGGTTCATGGTGGGCACCGCCAGGCCCAGGGCCTCCAGCTCCTCCCCGTGGGAGAAGACCTCCCGGGGGGTGCCCACGTAGGGGAGGGTGCCGTGGCTCACCACCGCCAGGCGGTCGCTGAGCCGGGCCACGTCCTCCATGGAGTGGCTCACGATGACGATGGTGGCCCCGTTGGCCCGGCGATAGGCGTCGATGTTGGCCAGGATGCTGGCCGCCCCGGCGGGGTCCAGGCCGGCGGTGGGCTCGTCCAGCACCAGGACCTTGGGCTCCATGGCGATGACCCCGGCGATGGCCACCCGGCGCTTCTGCCCGCCGGAGAGCTCAAAGGGGGAGCGGGAGAGCACCGCGTCGCTGAGGCCGGCAAAAGAGGCCGCCTGGCGCACCCGGCGGTCGATCTCCCCCTCCTCCAGCTTCATGTTCCGGGGGCCGAAGGCGATGTCTTTATACACCGTCTCCTCAAACAGCTGGTACTCCGGGTACTGGAACACCAGCCCCACCTGGAAGCGGATGTTGTGGGTGAGCTCCTTGCTGCTCCAGATGTCCTGCCCCTCAAAGAGGACCTGGCCCTGGGTGGGGCGGATGAGGCCGTTGAGGTGCTGGATCAGGGTGGACTTGCCGGAGCCGGTGCGCCCGATGATCCCCAGATACTCCCCCCGGTAGATGGTCAGGTCCACGCGGTCCAGGGCCACCTGCTGGAAGGGGGTGTTGGGGCTGTAGATATGGGTCAGGTTTTTGATTTCGATAATGGGTTCCAATGGGATTCCGCCTCTCTTTGCTTCGGGGAGGGATTACAGCAGCAGGCCGGCCAGCACCGCGGCGCAGGCCTCGTCGCTGATGGCGTCCAGGGGGACGTCCAGCCCCTCCTTCCGCAGCTCGTACAGCAGGCCCACGGTCTCCGGCACGGCCAGGCCGGCGCTGCGGAGGGTGTCCACGTGCTGGAAGACCTGGGTGGGGGGGCCGTCGTCGATGACCTGCCCCCCGGCCATGACGATGAGCCGCTGGGCCTGGGCGGCCTCGTCCATGTGGTGGGTGATGAGGACCACGGTGATGCCGTACTTGTGGTTGAGGGTCCGGATGGTGTCCACCGTCTCCCGCCGGCCCACGGGGTCCAGCATGGCGGTGGCCTCGTCCAGGACGATGCACTTGGGCATCATGGCGATGATGCCGGCGATGGCCACCCGCTGCTTCTGCCCGCCGGAGAGCAGGTGAGGGGAGTGCTCCCGGAGGTCATACATCCCCACCATGTGCAGGGCGGTGTCCACCCGCTCTCGGATCTCCGCCGGGGGGATGCCCAGGTTCTCCGGGCCGAAGGCCACGTCCTCCTCCACCACGCTGGCCACGATCTGGTTGTCGGGGTTCTGGAAGACCATGCCCACCTTTCCCCGGACGGCCAACAGGTTCTCCGGATCGGAGGTGTCCAGCCCGTCCACCCACAGCTTCCCCTCGGTGGGGGTGAGCAGGGCGTTGCAGTGCTTGGCAAAGGTGGACTTGCCCGAGCCGTTGTGCCCCAGAATGGCCACGAAGGACCCGGCCTCGATCTCCAGGTTGATGTCCCGGAGCACCGGCGGGTGGCCCGCCGGCTCGTCGGGGTAGCGGAAGGTGAGGTGTTCGGCTTTGATCATAGTGCTCATTGGGCGGCTCCTTCCTGCCCTCCGGCGGTCCACCGGCCGGCGGCGCCGCAGGGGAGCACAAGGCCGCTCTCCGCCACCGGCAGCCCCAGCTCGTCGCTGACGGTGTGGCCGCCGTAACGCTTGGTGAGGAGGGTTTCTAGGATATAGGTCAGCACCGACGGGGCCAGCCCCGTGGTGTAGGAATTGATGAGGAAGAACAGGGGCCGGTCAGACAGCACGCCGGAGACCAGCTCCACAAAGGGGTAGAGGTTCTCCTCCAGCTTCCAGATCTCCCCCGAGGGCCCCCGGCCATAGGAGGGGGGGTCCATGATGACGGCGTCGTACCGCCGCCCCCGGCGGATCTCCCGCTCCACGAACTTGGCGCAGTCGTCCACGATCCAGCGGATGGGGGCCTTTTCCAGGCCGGAGCTCTTGGCGTTCTCCCGGGCCCAGCTCACCATCCCCTTGGCCGCGTCCACGTGGCACACCGAGGCCCCGGCGGCGGCGCAGGCCACGGAGGCCGCCCCGGTATAGGCAAAGAGGTTCAGCACAGAGATGGGCCGGCCCGCCCGGCGGATCTGGTCCATGGCGAAGTCCCAGTTGGCCGCCTGCTCGGGGAAGAGGCCGGTGTGCTTGAAGTTCATGGGCTTGATATTAAAGGTAAGCTCCCGGTAGTGGACCTGCCACCGGGGGGGGAGGTCCTTCTGCACCCACCGCCCGCCGCCGGTGCTGGACCGGGCGTACCGGGCGTGGGGATGCTTCCAGCCGGGGTGGCGGCGGGGGGTGTTCCAGATGGCCTGGGGGTCCGGCCGGACCAGGGTATAGGGGCCCCATTGCTCCAGCTTTTCCCCCCGGCCGCAGTCCAGCAGGGTGTATTCCTTCCATCCGGTCGAGGCCCACATAGTCCATTCTCCCTTACACGGCCCCTGGGGGGCCGGTTGTATTTTCTCCCGGGGCGCGCCCAGGCACTGATTCAATCTGCAATTATAACATTCCCGGCCCGTTCCGTCAATGCAATGTCGGAGGGAGGGGAGGCCCGTCGGCAAAAAAGACCGCCCCCGCCCCGCCGGGGAAAGAGGGGGGGAGAGATGCCCCCTTTCCCCTTGCAAACTGCCCCGGTTTTTAGTATAATACATGTTTGTAAACTTTTCCGACCGCAACTGACGAAGGAGGATATCCAAACATCATGTATCAGTCCAACTCCCAGAAAAAGCCCATGAGCCACAAGGCGAAGGTCTATTGGGCCATCGGCATCGTGGTGGTCGTGCTGGTGGCCGCCCTTCTGATCTGGCACAATTTCTTCTATGGCAATCAGAACGCCGTAGCCGCCACCGTGGGCGACAAGGAATACTCCACCACGGAAGTGGCCTACTACTACAACACCGTGGCCAACAACTACATCTCCCAGGCCCAGGCCTACCAGCAGATGGGCATGGACATGGGGTACGACACCTCCCTGTCCCCCGCAGAGCAGACCTACAACGCGGAGGACGGCACTACCTATGCCGACTACTTCCTCCAGCAGGCCCTGGACCAGCTCCAGCAGGTCACCATCCTGTGCGACGCCGCGGAGCAGGAGGGGTACACCCTCTCCGACGAGGGCAAGCAGTCCGTGGAGGACAACATGGACGCCCTGTATACCTACAGCGTCCAGAGCGGCGCCGGCTCGGAGGAGTCCTACCTCCGCATGGTCTATGGCCGGAACATGACCAAGTCCCTCTTTAAGGACCTGCTCACCGACGCCATCCTGGCCGATGAATATGCCCAGGTGAAGAGCGACTCCTTCACCTACACCGACGAGGACCTGGAGACCTATTACCAGGACAACGCCGCCACTCTGGACTCCTACGACTACCGTTACTGCTACATCTACGCCGACCTGCCCCAGTCCACCACCGACGAGGAGGGCAACACCGTGGAGCCCACCGAGGAGGAGACCCAGGCCGCCATGGACGCCGCCTCCGCCGAGGCCAACGCCATGGTCGCCGAGGTCCGGAGCGGCACCGCCTTCAACACCGCCGCCCAGAACCACGTGGACGAGGACACCGCCGCCTCCTATGAGGACGAAGAGTACAACCACCAGGCCGACGCCCTGGGCAGCTCCCTGTCCTCCACCTACCAGGAGTGGCTCACCGACGACAGCCGCCGGTCCGGGGACGTGACCTCCATTGAGATGGAGGGCAGCGGCTATTGCGTGGTCCAGTTCCTGGGCCGGGAGCGCAAGGAGGACAGCTACCAGACCCTGACCTACCGCAACATCGAGATCCTGGCGGAGACCACCCACAACGACGAGGATGACACCGACCTGCCCACCGAGGAGCAGCTCTCCGCCGCCCAGGAGCAGGCCCAGGCCCTGCTGGACCAGTGGACCACGGGAGAGGCCACCGCCGACGCCTTCGGCGCCCTGGCCCAGGAGAACAGCGCCGACGAGACCACCCGGGACAACGGCGGCCTCAACGAGGATGCCAACCGGGACAGCCTCACCGCCGCCCTCAGCGACTGGCTCTTCGCCGACGGCCGCCAGGTGGGGGACACCACCATCGTGGAGGCCACCGACACCTCCGGAAACACCATCGGCTACCAGATCCTCTATGTGGAGGGCTTTGGGGAAGTCCGCTGGAAGTACCAGGCCGCCAACGCCCTGCGCTCCGACGACTACAGCCAGTGGTACGAAGAGGTCCAGGCCAATTACCCCGCTGAGCTCACCGAGGATGGAAAGAACATCCCCACCCAGCAGGCCTGAGAACGCACAGACCGATCCCCCGCGGGAGAACCTCCCGCGGGGGTCTGTTTTGGAGGGATTCCCATGAACAACGAACCGTTTCTTCGCACGGAGATGCTCCTGGGCCGGGCCGCCATGGAGCGGCTCTTCCGGGCCCATGTGGCGGTCTTCGGCCTGGGGGGCGTGGGCAGCTGGTGCGCCGAGGCCCTGGCCCGGGCAGGGGTGGGGGAGCTCACCCTGGTGGACCACGACCAGGTGGGCCTGACCAACCTCAACCGCCAGGCGGAGGCCCTGTACTCCACCCTGGGGCTGGACAAGACCGAGGCCATGGCCCGGCGCATCCAGGACATCCACCCCCAGTGCCGCCTCCACCTGATCCCGGAGAAGTACGAGCCGGCCCGGCGGGAGGCCTTCTTCGGATGGAAGTACGACTACATTGTGGACGCCATCGACCTGGTCTCCTGCAAGCTGGACCTCATCGAGACCGCCCTGGCCCGGAACATCCCCATCATCTCCTCCATGGGCACGGGGAACAAGCTGGACCCCAGCCAGTTCCAGGTGGCCGACCTGGCCAGGACCGAGGGCTGCCCCCTGGCCCGGGTGCTGCGCAAGGAGCTGAAAAAGCGGGGCATCCTCCACCACAAGGTGGTCTTTTCCCCAGAACGCCCCGCCGAGAGCGACCAGCGGGAGGCCCCGCCCCCGGGCCGGCGGTCCGTCCCCGCCAGCGCCCCCTGGGTGCCGCCGGTGGCCGGGTTCCTCCTGGCCGGCGCGGTGATCCGGGACTTAACCCAGGTATAAACCCCGCCCTCCTCTGGCAAACTAGGCCGGAGGAGGGCGGTTGCTTTGCGTGAAAAGAAACTCTGGGTGCCCGCGGCCCTGGCCGGCGGGGCGGCGGGCATCGTCAACGGCTTTTTCGGCGGCGGCGGGGGCATGGTGCTGGTCCCCCTGCTGATGTCCCGGTGCGGCCTGGACCGGCGGCGGGCCTTTGCCAGCTCCGTGGCCATCATCTTCCCCCTGTGCGCCCTGTCAGCGGGGATCTATTACGCCCGGGGCCACCTGGACCTGGTCCAGGCCCTGCCCTACCTGATCGGGGGGCTGGTGGGCGGCCTGGTGGGGGGGAAGCTCTTTCAAAAGGTCCCCGTGGTGTGGCTGAAGCGGGCCTTTGCCCTGCTGATCCTCTACGGGGCCTGGCGGGCCCTGGCAGGATGATGGGCTGGCTTCTCTCCCTGGCGGCAGGGGCGGTGACGGGGGTGCTGTCCGCCTTTGGCATCGGGGGTGGGTCCCTGCTGCTGATCTACCTGACCGCCTTTGCCGCCCTGGACCAGCACCAGGCCCAGGGGATCAACCTGCTCTACTTTCTGCCGGCGGCGGCGGCCGCCCTGCCCTCCCACGCCAAGAACGGCCTGCTGGACAGGAAGGTCATCCTCCCCGCCGTGCTGGCGGGGCTGGCCGGGGCGGGGCTCACCGCCTGGCTGTCCAACGGCCTGGACACGGGGCTGCTGCGAAAGCTCTTTGGCCTGTTCCTGCTGTATATCGGCCTCACCCAGCTCCTCCGGAAGGACAAGCCGGAGGCAGGGGAAGGCAAAACCGGGACTGGCGCCTAAGCGCCAGTCCCGGTTTTGCGTGGATGGTTTTTTACTGGGCCACCTTTCGCCGCTGGCCCGTGCGGATGCCAAACAAGGTAAGGAACATCAGGGCAAAGGCGATGGGCAGGGCGATGGCCGCGTTGGGGATAAACCCGGCGATGAGGTAGCACACAAAGCTCACCGCCGCCACCGTCATGGCATAAGGCAGCTGGGTGGACACGTGCTGCACGTGGTCGCACTGGGCCCCGGCGGAGGCCATGATGGTGGTGTCGGAGATGGGGGAGCAGTGGTCCCCGCACACCGCCCCGGCCATGCAGGCGGAGATGCACACCACCGACAGGGGGTTGTCCATGGGGAAGACGCTCTGGACGATGGGAATGAGCATGCCGAAGGTCCCCCAGCTGGTGCCGGTGGCAAAGGCCAGGCCGCAGCCGATGAGGAAGACGATGGCCGGCAGAAACATCTGGACGCTGGCGGCGTTGCTGTACACAAAGTCCCGGACGAAGGAGGTGACCCCCAGAGAGTCGGTCATGGCCTTCAGGCTCCAGGCAAAGGTGAGGATGAGGATGGCGGGGACCATGGCCTTGAACCCCTCGGGGATGCAGGACATCATGGTGCCGAAGGTCATGGACCGGCGGATGGCGTAGTAGACCAACGTGAACACCAGGGCAAAGGCCGAGCCGAACAGCAGGCCCACCGAGGCGTCGGAGTTGGAGAAGGCGGTCACAAAATCGGTCCCCTCAAAGAAGCCGCCGGAGTAGAGCATGCCGGTGATGCAGCAGACGATGAGCACCAGGATGGGGAGGACCAGGTCCATCACCCGGCCGTGGCTCTCGTCCACTTCCTCCTCCAGCTCGGCGTAGGGGTTCTTGCCGGAGAAGAGGTCCCCCTTCTCCGCGGCGTTGCGCTCGCACCGGGCCATGGGGCCGTAGTCGATCTTCAGGATGGCGATGAACACCAGCATGAAGATGGTGAGCAGGGCGTAGAAGTTGAAGGGAATGGCCCGGATGAACAGGGTCAGCCCCTGGCCGTCGGCGGCAAAGGCGGCCACTGCCGCGGCCCAGGAGGAGATGGGGGCGATGATGCACACCGGGGCGGCGGTGGCGTCGATGATGTAGGCCAGCTTGGCCCGGGAGATCCTGTGCTTGTCCGTCACCGGGCGCATGACGCTGCCCACGGTGAGGCAGTTGAAGTAGTCGTCGATGAAGATCAGGCACCCCAGCACCACCGAGGTCAGCTGGGCCCCCACCCGGGACTTGATGTGGGTCTGGGCCCACCGGCCAAAGGCGGCCGAGCCTCCTGCCCGGTTGATCAGGCACACCATGGCCCCCAGGATCACCAGGAAGAGGAGGATGCCCATGTTGTAGGAATCCGTCAGGGAGCCCACGATGCCGTCCAGGAAGACGTGGCGGACGGTCCCCTCAAAGCCGAAGTTGGAATAGAGCAGGCCGCCCACCAGGATGCCCACGAACAGGGAGGAGTAGACCTCCTTGGTGATCAGGGCCAGGGCGATGGCGATCACCGGGGGCAGCAGGCCCCACACGGTGTTGTAAAACCGGCTGGGGGACTCGGTGTACCCCGTGCCCTCACAGCCGGGGCAGAGGAAGCTTCCCCCGCAGGCCTCACATTCCGGGTCCTGGCCATAGCAGGTCATGCACAGGCCGTTGCCGTCGCATTCGGTACAGACGATCATCTTGCTGCCGGGCTCCTGGGTGGGGTCCTCCGCGGCGAAGACGGTGGTGCTCAGGGCGGCGGCCAGCACCACCAGCACGGCCAGCAGCGCCAGCCAGCGGGGCAGGTTCTTTCTCATTGGGATCCTCTCCTTACTCTCTTTTGTTCCCTTATCGTAGCATTTCCCGAGGAAATGTCAACCGCATTTTCGACGGGGTTCGCCCCCGCCCCGAAAAAAGGAGGCCACCCAACCTTGCAGGTGGCCTCTCTTTTCCGTTTGGATGGGGCCCGCTGTCACTGGGCCGCGATGCGCTCACAGCTGGTGATGACGCCCCCCTCCAGCTCGAAGAGGGTCGTCTTGACGATGTGGGACTTGCCCACCCGGATCTCCTGGGTGCCCAGCTTGCTGGAGAGGTTGTCCTTCACCGTCCCCTCGATGGTGAACACCACGTCATAGGTGCCGGCCTCGGCCCGGATGATCTTCTCCCCGCTGGTGCCGCTGCCCACCTCCAGGGAATAGATATCCTCCTCGATGAGGGTGCCCTCCGCGGCGGTGACGTAGGCGTCCAGCATCTCGTTGGAGGCCGTCAGCTGGCTGGGCAGGTTGTCCTGGATGAAGTCATAGACCTCCGGCTCCACCCCTTTTACCTCCACGGTGTAGACTACGCTCTGGCCGCTGCCCGCCAAGTCCTCGTCGGAGCCCAGGAGCTTGTAGCCGATCAGCGCCAGCACCGCCACGATGAGGAGGATGGCGATGAGGTCGATGATGTTCAGCTTACCGAAAATTCTTCCTTTTTTATCGATGACACTCATAGAGAAACCTCCGTTGCTTGACCATTCTAGAAAACCCTTGTATAATAGCATATACTGTCAGATTTCTCAAGTCTTTTTTGGAGGAACCCCATGAAAGTGCTCCATTTGATCAGCGGCGGCGACACCGGCGGCGCCAAGACCCACGTCCACTCTCTGCTGGCTGGGCTCACCCCCCGGATCACCGTGCGCATGGTCTGCTTCACCGAGGGCCCCTTTACCCAGGAGGCCCGTGCCCTTGGGATCGACACCGTGGTCCTTCCCGGGCGGAACTTCTTTGCCAACCTCCAAAAACTCACCCGCATGGTCCAGGAGGAGGGGTACGACATCCTCCACAGCCACGGCGCCCGGGGCAATATGATGGCCGCCTTCCTGGCCAAGCGGACGGGGCTGCCCACGGTGTCCACCGTCCACAGCGACTACCGCCTGGACTACCTGGGCCGGCCCTTTTCCCGGCTGACCTACGGCACCATCAACACCATCGCCCTGCGGAAGCTGAACTACCGCATCGGCGTCTCCGACGCCATGGTGGACCTGCTCATTGACCGGCACTTCGACCCCGAGCGGCTGTTTTCCATCTACAACGGCCTGGACTTCACCCCCCGCACCCCCGCCATGGACCGGGCGGCCTTCCTCCGCTCCGTGGGGATGGACGCCGGGGAGGAATGCGTCATCGCCGGCATCGCCGCCCGGCTGAACCCCGTCAAGGACATCGCCACCCTCATCCGGGGCTTTGCCCGGGCCCACGCCCAGTTCCCCGCCCTGCGCCTGCTCATCGCCGGGGACGGGGAGGAGATGGCCAACCTGAAAGCCCTGGCCGCCAGCCTCGGGGTGGCCGACGCCGTGTGCTTCGCCGGCTGGCTCTCCGACACCGACTCCTTCTATAACGCCCTGGACATCAACACCCTCACCTCCATCTCCGAGACCTTCCCCTACGCCCTCACCGAGGGGGCCCGGGCGGGGCTGCCCACGGTGAGCAGCCAGGTGGGTGGGGTGTCCTACCTCATCGACCACGGGGCCAACGGCTTCCTCTTCCCCCCGGGGGACGACAAGGCCCTGGCCGGCCACCTGCTCACCCTGGCCCGGGACGCAGACCTGCGGAAAACCATGGGCCGCAAGCTCTATGAAAAGGCCAAGCGGGAGTTCTCCATCGAGGCCACCATCCAGCGCCAGCTGGAGATCTATGAGGCCATCCTCCGCTACGAGAAGCACGGCCGGGACCAGGTGGTCATCTGCGGCGCCTACGGCCGGGGCAATGCCGGGGACGACGCCATCCTCCTGGCCATCCTCCGGGAGCTGCGGTCCATCAACCCCGACCTGTCCTTCCAGGTGTTCTCCCGCAACCCCATGGACACCCGGCGGACCTATCGGGTCAACGCCTTTTACACCTTCCACTTCTGGCGGGCCGTGCGCTGCTTCAAAAAGGCCAAGTTCTTCATCAACGGCGGCGGCTCCCTGATGCAGGACGTCACCTCCTACCGCTCCCTGTGGTTCTACCTCTGGACCCTGGCCGCCGCCAAGCGCCACGGCTGCCCGGTGATCATGTACGGCTGCGGCATCGGCCCCATCCACAACCCCCGCAACCGCCAGCGCACCGCCCGGGTGATGAACCGCTACGTGGACGCCATCACCCTCCGGGACCCGGATTCCCAGAAGGAACTGGCCGCCCTGGGGGTCACCCGCCCCCGCATCGCCCTCTCCGCCGACACCACCGTCAGCCTCCCCCCCGCCCCGGCGGACGTGGTGGACGGCATCCTGGACAGCCACGGCATCCCCGTGGGGGGGAAGTACATCGGCTTCGTCCTGCGCCCCTGGCCGGGGTTTGAGGAAAAAGCCCCCGCCATCGCCGCCGCGGCGGACTACGCCTATGAGACCTACGGCTACACCCCCGTGTTCTTCCCCATCGAGCCCAGGCTGGACGTCCCCGCCGCCCAGCGGGTCACCCAGCGCCTCCACGTCCCCTACCACCTCTTCACCGAGGCCTACACCGCCGCCCAGACCATCGGCATCCTCTCCCGGATGCAGCTGGTGGTCTCCATGCGCCTCCACGGCCTCATCTTCGCCGGCAGCCAGGGGGTCCCCCTGGTGGGCATCGTCTATGACCAAAAGGTCAGCTCCTTCCTGTCCTACGTGGGGCAGGATCTGTACGAGGACCTGCCCGCCCTCACCCCGGAGGGGCTGAAAACCCTCATCGACCAGGCCGTCTCCCGGGGGCGGGACACCGGCTTCCTCACCCAGAGCGTGGACCGCCTGCGCCAGATGGAGCGGGTCAACCGGGAGGTGCTGGAGGAATACGCCGCCCCCCACCCCTGAAACCAT
>DXDK01000005.1 GCA_019115545.1 Candidatus Evtepia faecavium | reverse complement strand
CAGCGCCCCGCCCTTGTCAAGAGAAAGTTTTCCGTTTCCGGTCCCTTTTTCCTGACTTGCCAGGGCCGCCTCGCGACAGCTTTGATAGAATACCACTCTGAGGTGCCGATGTCAAGACCTTTTTTCCACTTCCGGGATTTTTTCTTTTTCCCCGGGATTTCTCCCGGGGAAAACCGGGAAACTTCCCGTTGCCTTCCCCGGCAAAATATGGTTTAATAGGTATATTCCACGCGCTTTTCCGGGTCCGCACCAAGGGGCCCGCCGCAATTTCTCAAGGGAGGCTTTCCCATGCCCATCAAAATTCCCAACTCCCTCCCCGCCCGGACCACCCTGGAAGGGGAAAACATCTTCGTCATGACCGAGTACCGGGCCATCCACCAGGACATCCGGCCCCTGAAGCTGCTCATTCTGAACCTGATGCCCACCAAGATCGCCACCGAGACCCAGCTGCTGCGGAAGTTCTCCAACACCCCCCTGCAGATCCAGGTGGAACTGCTGCAGACCGTCAGCCACGACGCCCAGAACGTGGACCGGAGCCATCTGGAGTCCTTCTACACCTCCTATGACCAGGTGAAGGACAAGTACTACGACGGCCTGGTGATCACCGGCGCCCCGGTGGAGAACATGGACTACGAATCCGTGGACTACTGGGAGGAGCTGTGCCAGATCATGGCCTGGTCCAAAACCCACGTCCACTCCACCCTCCACATCTGCTGGGGGGCCCAGGCGGGGCTGTACTACCACTACGGCATCCCCAAATACGCCCTGCCCCAGAAGGTCTTCGGGGTCTTTGACCACAAGGTCCTAAAGCCCTCCTCCCCCCTGTTCCGGGGGTTTGACGACCGCTTCTACGCCCCCCACTCCCGCCACACCGAGGTGCTGGAGGGGGACATCCGCAAGGTCCCCAACCTGGAGGTCCTGGCCGTGTCGGAGGAGGTGGGGGTCTTCGCCGTAAAGACCGAGGACAGCCGGCAGTTCTTCCTCCTGGGCCACCTGGAGTATGACCGGGACACCCTGGCCCAGGAGTACTGGCGGGACGTGGACCGCGGCCTGGACATCCAGGTCCCCCGGCACTACTTCCCCCAGGACGACCCCACCCAGGCCCCCATCGTCCGCTGGCGCTCCGCCGGCCAGCTGATCTACACCAACTGGCTGAACTACTACGTCTACCAGACCACCCCCTATGACCTCACCGACCTGGGGAAGGACCGGACCTGACCCCCCTCGGGAAAAATTTTTTAGAAAATTTCGCTATTTCCTCTTGACAAGGGCCTGTTCTTCTTGTATTATTTAGACAGAGAAAGGGAGAGGGTACCTCCCAGATCCCAATCTCGAATCCTCCCAATCAAAATTGGAGCATAGAAAGGATCGGTGAGTCCCATGGGCGATGTAGAGTTCTTCCAGAGTGCATGGGCACCACTGCATTGAAATGACAAGTGGTAACGGGACGATCTCCCTGATGTGGTTCACGCCTCGTTCCTTGTAATTCAGCAAAGGCTGTTTTGGTGGTGGCTCATCTCAAATCTCTGACCGACCAGCCCCAGCAAAAAAGTGTTCGCAATCGCGGTAATTCTTCCTGTTAGTTGAAGATAAAACGATAGACACCGACAATCGAATAACGAGTAAGTTTGCAAGTACAAACGCGTTTTCGACAGTGTGGTTGAAAGGGTAGTAAGGTTTATAAAGCTACGCAAGTGTCCCCTGTATGGGTTTCCGTTGGATGACCTGGGTGTGATTCATGTCGTTGCTTTCCCGAAAGGCCCTGTTCCTTGCAAGGCAATGGATATGTGGTGTTGCACCACGCACCCCTGTACGATCAAGTAGGCGTAGACCTGTCGAACTTATTGCAGGGGGTATTCCGGGCGGAATATCCCCTGTTTTTTGCCAAAGCCCCCGCCGTCCTCTTCCCAGAGGACGGCGGGGGCTTTTTCTTGCGCTATGCCATCTCCCGGCCGCCCAGGAGCCCCCGGTCCACAAAGAGGACCGACCGGCCCCGCCCCGCCCGGTACTGGCTCCGGCAGAGCCGCGGCCCGTAAGGGCCCGGATGGGAGGGGGGCTCCAGGTGGAGGTGGTCCAGGTGTTCCCGGTGGAGGGCCACCTGGTCCCGGGGCAGGGGCCCGGGAGCGTGGCTGGAGAGATATTGGGTGAAGGGCAGGGCCAGAGTCGCCTCCAGGGTAACCCGCAGCTGGGACAGGGGGGCGGCCTCGGGGCCTAAGAGGAGAAGGGTTTGGTTCAGCCCGTCCCCCGCCAGGAGGAGGTCCTCCCCCTCCAGCAGCAGGCCCACGGAGCCCCGGGTGTGCCCCGCCAGGGAGACCACCCGGACCCGCCGGCCCCCCAGGGCAAAGACCTGACCGGGTTCCAGGGGGCGCACCGGGGTCTCCCGCCCGGTCATCCGGGCCTGGGCCGCCAGCAGGGGCCAGTCGGCCCGGTGGGCATAGACCAGGGGGAAGCGGAAGTTCCCCCCGACGTGGTCGCTGTGGCCGTGGCTGTTCACCACCAGGCAGGGGGTGGGGACGGTTTCGGCCACGTAGGCCGCCAGGTCCCGCCGCCCCTGGCCGGTGTCGAATAGGAGGGCTTTCTCCGCCCCCTGGACCAGGGTGCAGTAGACCCGGTAGTCCTCCTCCAGGTGCCACACCCCCGGCAGGATCTCCCGGCGGTTCACGGCCTCATTCCGGACGCAGGCTCTCCGCCGCGTCGTAGAGCATCTCGCTGAAGGTGGGGTGGGGGTGGATCACGTCGGCCAGCTCCCCGGCGGTGAGGCCCCGCTGGATGGCCAGGGCGGCCTCCCCCACCATGTCGGTGGCCCGGGGACAGACCAGCTGGGCCCCCAGCAGGCGGCCGGTGGCCTGGTCGGTGACCAGTTTCACATAGCCGCTCTCCGCCCCCTCGATGAGGCACTTGCCATTGGCCCCGGTGAGGGCCTTGGCGGTCTTGACGGGGATCTCCTCCCCCTTGGCCTGCTCCTCGGTGAGGCCCACCGAGGCGATCTCCGGGTCGGTGTAGATGCAGCTGGGGACCACGTTCATGTCCAGGGGCGGCCGCTTGCCCAGGATGACCGCCGCGGCGTTCTCCCCCTGGGCGCTGGCCACGTGGGCCAGCTGGATGTTCCGGGCCTTGGCGTCCCCGATGACGTAGACGTGGGGCACGCTGGTGCGGCCCTGGGCATCCCCCACGATGGCCCCCCGGTCCAGTTCCAGGGAGAAGTCCGGGCCGAAGAGGCCCTCCAGGTTGGCCTTCCGCCCGGCGGCGGCCAGAACCCCCTGGGCGGTGACGGTATGCTCCGCCCCCTTCTTGTCGGCGTAGGTGACGGACATGGCGCCGGGGGTGCCCTCGATCTTCTGGACGGCGGCCTTGACCTCCACCGCCACCCCCTGCTTCTTGAGGACCATGGCCAGGCGCTGGGCCAGCTCCCGGTCCATGGCGGGGAGGAGGTGGTCAGCGGCCTCCAGGACGGTGACTTCGCAGCCCAGGCGGCGGTAGAGCACGGCGCACTCCACCCCCACCACGCCGCCGCCGATGATCACCAGGGAGCGGAAGTCGTGGCCTTCCCCCTCCAGGATATCCCGGCTGTTGTACACCCCGGGCAGGCGGATGCCGGGGATGGGGGGATAGGACACCTGGGACCCGGTGGCGATGATGATGTCCTCCACCTGGTAGTCCTCCCCGCTGCAGGTGACCAGGCCGGCCCGCTGGATCTGGGCCTGGCCGGCCACCACGGTGACCTTGCTGGCCTTCATCCGCTTGGCCACCCCCTGGCGGAGGGTGTCCACGATCTGGTCCTTCCGGCGGTGCATGGCGGCAAAGTCGTAGCTCGCCCCCTGGACCGCCACCCCCAGGTCCTGGACGTGGGCCAGGGCGGCGTAGGCCTCCGCGCTGTGGAGCAGGGCCTTGGTGGGCACGCAGCCCCGGTTGAGGCAGGTGCCCCCCAGGTCCTCCTTCTCAAAGAGGACCACGGAGCGCCCGCCCTTGGCGGCCTGTTCCGCGGCGGTGTATCCGCCGGGGCCGCCGCCGATGACGGCAATGTCAAACTTCATAGCGTATCTCCTTCCAAAATCCCGCCGAGGCGGGCGCGCCCCGCCGGCGGTCCGGGGGGACGGGGTTATGGGAGCAGCAGGGTGAGAATGTCCTCCACCAGCTCCGGCGAGGCCCCCTCCAGGGCCAGCAGCCGGCGGCGGAGGGCCTCCCCCTGCCGGGGGCAGCCGGCCAGGGCCCGGGGCACCTGGCTGAGGAAGTCGGCCTCCAGCCCGTCGGACCAGAGGGCGGCCTGGGTGATGGTTCCCTCCCCCTGGCTGTAGTCCAGGCGGACCAGGCCCCAGGGGAAGCGGGCCTCCCGGCTGGTGTCCAGGGGGCGGCTGTCCCCATAGATCCAGGCCGGGTCGGAAAACTGGGCCTGGAACCGGGCCAGGGCGGCCTGGTCCACTTCCTCCTCAGAGAGGGTGCGAACGGGCAGGCCGTAGACCTGGCCAAAAGCCTCCCCCAAAGCCTGGCGGAGGCGGTCCACCGTGAGGCCGGGGCAGAAATCAATGAGGTTCCCCACCCGGGAGCGCACCGAGGCCACCCCCTTGGCCTGGAGCTTCAGGGGGGAGACGGTAAGGTACCGCTCCAGGGGGGCCAGGTCCACCGCCACCATCAGGGTGCCGTGGTGGTAGCACCGGTCCCCGGTGCGGTAGTAGGCGTGGCCGGAGAACTTCGCCCCCGCCGCGGTGAGGTCGTTGCGGCCGTTCTTCTCCGCCGGGATGCCCAGCTCCCGCACCGCCTGGAGGATGACCTCCGTCTGGCGGGCCACGTCGTAGTCGGCCTGGCGGGTGAGGAAGGTGAAGTTCAGGTTCCCCAGGTCGTGGTAAACCGCCCCTCCACCGGACAGACGGCGGACAAGATGTCCGCCGTCTGCTTCCAGGGTTTGGATCCGGCACTCGTTGGCTGCCCATTGGTTGCGCCCGATGACCACGGTGCGCTGGTTCTGCCACAGGTAGAGGATCTCCTCCCCCGGCCGGACCTGGTGGAGGAGGGTGGCCTCCAGGGCCAGGTTGTGCCGGGGGTCGGTGCTCTGTGTGGTGAGCAGAGACAGGGTGTGGAGCATCCTGCCGCGCTCAGGCCTCGAACTCGTACCGCAGCACCGGGTGCCGGGCGGCGGTGACCTCGTCCGGCCGCCCCACGGGGCAGCGGTGGGGGGCGGTGTGGAGGCTGTCCGGGTCGTCCTTGGCGGCCTGGAGGAGGGTCTTGAAGACCTGGGCCGCCTGGTCCAGGGTCTCGGGGCTCTCGGTCTCCGTGGGCTCCACCATGAGGGCCTCGTGAACGATGAGGGGGAAGTACATGGTGGGGGGATGGATGCCGAAGTCCAGCAGGCCCTTGGCGATGTCCATGGCGGTGGCCCCGGTCTCGTGGGCCAGGCCCTGGAGGGTCATGACGAACTCGTGCATGCACAGGCCGGGGTAGGACATCTCATACCCCTCGTCGGCCAGCTGCTTCATGAGGTAGTTGGCGTTGAGCACCGCCCCGGCGGAGGCCTCGGGGATGCCCTGCTTGCCCAGGGTGAGGATGTAGGTCAGGGCCTTCACCACCACCAGGAAGTTGCCGTAGAAGCTGCGCACCTGGCCCATGGTCTGCTCGGGGGTCTGCCAGGCGTAGGCGCCGTTGACCTCCTTGGCCCGGGGGGTGGGCAGGAAGGGCTCCAGGAAGGCCTTGCAGCCCACCGGGCCGCTGCCGGGGCCGCCGCCCCCGTGGGGGGTGGAGAAGGTCTTGTGGAGATTCAGGTGGACGCAGTCGAAGCCCATGTCCCCGGGCCGGACGTGGCCCATGACGGCGTTGAGGTTGGCCCCGTCGTAGTAGCACAGGCCGCCGGCGTCGTGGATGATCTGGGTGATCTCCAGGATGTTGGGGTCAAACAGGCCCACGGTGTTGGGGTTGGTGAGCATCAGGCCGGCGGTGTCGGGCCCCACGGCCTGGCGCAGGGCGTCCAGGTCCACGCCCCCCTGGTCGTTGGAGGGGACGGAGACCACCTGGAACCCCGCCATGGTGGCCGAGGCCGGGTTGGTGCCGTGGGCGGAGTCGGGGACGATGATCTTGGTCCGGGCGCTGTCCCCCCGGGCCTGGTGGTACTTGCGGATGAGGAGCAGGCCGGTGTATTCCCCGTGGGCACCGGCGGCGGGCTGGAAGGACATGCCGTCCATCCCGGTGATCTCGCACAGGAGCTTTTCCGCGGTGGCCAGCACCTCCATGGCCCCCTGGACGGTCTCCACCGGCTGGAGGGGGTGGAGCTGGGTGAAGCCGGGCTGGGCAGCGGCCTCCTCGTTGACCCGGGGGTTGTACTTCATGGTGCAGGAGCCCAGGGGATAGAACCCGTCGTTCACCCCGTGGGTCTGCTTGGCCAGCTCCGTGTAGTGCCGGCCCAGGTCTACCTCGGCGATCTCCGGCAGGCGGGGTGCCTCGGCCCGGAGAAGGCCGGCGTCATAGGTCACTTCCGGCACGTCGCAGGGGGGCAGCAGGACACTGCCCCGGCCGGGACGGCTCCGTTCAAACAGCAGTTTCATCCTTTGCACACCTCCCCAATGACGGATACCAGACGGTCGATCTCTTCCTTGCGGTTGAGCTCCGTGCAGCACCAGAGGATGCCGCCGTCCACCGGCAGGCCGCCCAGGATGCCCTGGTCCTCCAGGGCCTGGCACAGCTTGGCGGGGTCCACGGGGCAGTCGGTGAGGAACTCATGGAAGAAGGTTTTGTCCCCGCTGCGCAGGGCGAAGCCCAGCTTGGCCAGCTCCCCGGCCAGGTAGTGGGCGTGGGCAGCGCAGGCCTGGGCCACCTGTTTCAGGCCCCCGGGGCCCATGGCGGCCAGGTAGACCGAGGCGGTCATGGCGCACAGGGCCTCGTTGGAGCAGATGTTGGAGGAGGCCTTCTCCCGGCGGATGTGCTGTTCCCGGGCCTGGAGGGTGAGGACAAAGCACCGGCGGCCTTCGGCGTCGGTGGTCTGGCCCACGATGCGGCCGGGGAGCTTGCGCATCATGGCCTTCTTACAGGTCATAAAGCCCAGGTAGGGGCCGCCGAAGGACAGGGGCATGCCCAGGGGCTGGCCCTCGCCCACGGCGATGTCCACCCCGTATTCCCCGGGGGTCTTCAGCATCCCCAGGGCGATGGGGTTGGTGCCCATGATGACCTTGGCCCCCGCCTCGTGGGCGGCGGCCACCACGGCGTCCATGTCCTCGATGACCCCGAAGTAGTTGGGGCTCTGGACATAGACGGCGGCGGTGTCAGCGGACAGGGCGGCCTTCAGGGCTTCCAGGTCGGTGGCGCAGCCGGCGGCCGGCAGGACGGAGACGGGGACGTCCCGGCTCTCGCAATAGGTCTGGATCACCGCCAGGGTCTGGGGGTCGGCGGCGCCGGAGACCAGCACCTTGGTGCGCTTTCTCTCCTGGCACATGAACACCGCCTCGGCGGCGGCCACCGCCCCGTCGTAGACGGAGGCGTTGGACACGTCCATGCCGGTCAGCTCGCACATCTGGGTCTGATACTCAAAGATGGACTGGAGGACGCCCTGGCTGATCTCAGCCTGATAGGGAGTATAGGCGGTGAGGAACTCCTCCTTGCTGGTGACGGTTTTGACGATGGAGGGGATGTAGTGGCGGTAAGCCCCGGCCCCCCGGAAAACGGAGGAAAAGACCCGGTTCTTGCCGGCCAGAGCGGCCATGCGCTGGCCCACTTCCAGCTCGCTGAGCCCGTCGGGCAGGTCCAGGTTCTTCACCCGGACGGCCTCGGGAACGATGTCAAAGAGCTGGTCGGTGGAGGTCAGGCCGATGGCCTGGAGCATGGCCTGCCGCTCTTCCCCGGTATAGGGAATGTAGCTGCCCATCTCAGCCCTCCTCTGCGGCCACCACAGCGGCGTAGCCGTCGGCG